>DASSBH010000297.1:0-13089 GCA_035698945.1 Oleiagrimonas sp. | reverse complement strand
GGCGCTGGTACGCGAGGGCCACGTGTTCGTGGCCATGCCGCCGCTGTTCCGCGTGGACGTGGGCAAGCAGGTGTTCTATTGCCTGGACGAGGAGGAAAAACGCATCCTGCTCGAACGCATCGAACGCGAAAAAATGAAAGGTACGGTACACACCACCCGCTTCAAGGGCCTGGGCGAAATGAACCCCTCGCAATTGCGCGAGTCGACCATCCACCCCGACACCCGCCGCCTGGTGCAACTGACCGTGGACGGCAGCGACAACACCACGCAACTGATGGACATGTTGCTGGCCAAGAAACGTTCGTCCGACCGCAAGGCATGGCTGGAGGAAAAAGGCGACCTCGCCACCCTACAAGTCTGATCACCCGACACTCGTAGGGCGGGCACTGCCCGCCGCAAGCATGCCGCAACGGTGGGCAGTGCCCGTCCTACCCGCACATCGTGCAATCGCGTTATGTTGCATGCATCCAACCTAGGGAATACCGTCATGGCCCTCCCCGACGCCTTCAATTTCCAGCAATGGATCGACGCCCATCGCCACCTGTTGAAACCGCCGGTGGGCAACAAATGCATCGTCGACGGCGATTTCATCGTCATGGTGGTCGGCGGCCCCAACTCGCGCACCGACTATCACTGGGACGAGGGCCCCGAGTTCTTCTATCAGGTCGAGGGCGAGATGGTGCTCAAGGTGCAGGACGAGGGCCGTCAGCGCGACATTCCCATCCGCGCCGGCGAAATGTTCTATCTGCCGCCGCGCACCCCGCACTCGCCGCAGCGCATGCCCGATTCAATCGGTCTGGTGATCGAGCGTCGCCGACTGGCGCACGAGAAGGATGGCCTGCTGTGGTTCTGCGAAAAGTGCAACCACAAGTTGTACGAGGAGTACTTCACCCTGCAAAGCATCGAAAACGATTTCCCGCCGGTATTCGATCGTTTCTACACTTCGCGCGATGCACGCACATGCGACGCTTGCGGGTACCTCAATCCCGCACCCGCCAAATACGACGCCGAAGATCCCTAACGTGCGCGTAGGGCGGGCACTGCCCGCCATGGAAGTTCGCGTTGACCAAAAACTTCTCTTCCCAAGCAAAGATTTCCGGCGGGCAGTGCCCGCCCTACACAACAGCTACACCAGCAACCAGCGATGCGCCATGCGCCGCAGGGACGCATCCAGCGACGCATCGTCGGCCACATCGGCGATGTCACGCCAGGCCAATGCCTTCGATTCGTGGCTGACCACGAATCGCTCGTCCTCGCCCGCACGCACCACGAAACGCACGTCGTAATGCCAGTGCTCCGGTTCATCGCCGCGCGCCGGAATGCGATGACGATCCAGATCGAAGATGGCCGGCTCCACCTGCAGGCCACACAGCCCCGACTCCTCCTCCGCTTCGCGCAAGGCCACGCGCGCAAGGTCGGTGTCGCCATCGGCATGGCCGCCCAATTGCAGCCAGCGATCCAGCTTGCGGTGGTGCGTCAGCAGCACGCGCTGTCCATCGCTGCTGACCAGCCAGGCCGAACCGGTGAGATGCCCTGGCGGGTGCCAACGCTGGAATACGTCGGCATGTGAATCAAGAAAGTGGGAGAAAAAATCGACCGTGGTCGCTTGCGTAGGCCATTGGTCACGGTAAAGCCGAAGCGCATCGGCAAGAGACTCGCGGAACATTTGCATGACGCGAAGTTTGCCTGATCGGGACCGGTGTTTGCGAATGCACGAAAACCTGAATGGCGCTTGTACGAACACGACAAGCTGGGATAAGGTGGCTGGCCATCGTGCCAAGGCTTTTCCGTCCAACAGGCACCTTGTTCGAGAGTATTCCGATGCTGAAAAACCTGTTTGCGACCCACTCCATCGAGGCTGCGGCTCATGTGGACGCGGGTGAACCCGCCGAAGACGGCGCCCTCGCCGGCGAAGGCTCCCTCAAACGCGTCCTGACGGCCAAGCATCTGGTGATGCTCGGCATCGGCGCCGTGATCGGCGCCGGCATCTTCGTGCTGACCGGAACGGCAGCCGCGCAGTTCGCCGGCCCCGCGCTGGTGCTCAGTTTCGTGTTCGCCGGCATCGCCTGCGCCCTGGCCGGACTCTGCTACGCCGAGTTCGCCGCCATGCTGCCGGTATCGGGCAGCGCGTATTCCTACACTTACGCCACACTGGGCGAAGTCGTGGCCTGGTTCGTGGGCTGGAACCTGGTGCTGGAATATCTGTTCGCCGCATCCACCGTGGCGGTGGGCTGGTCGGGCTACTTCAACGAACTGCTCGGCATGCTGAGCAACCTGACCGGCATGCATCTGGCATTGCCTGCCGCACTCTCCTCGGCGCCGTTCACCTTCAACGATGCCGGGCATCTGGTCACGACCGGGCACGTCCTCAACCTGCCCGCGGTCATCATCATCGCGGCCATCAGCTCGCTGTGCTATCGCGGCATCACCGAGTCGGCCACGGTCAACGCCGTGATCGTCGCCATCAAGGTGCTGGTGATCCTGCTGTTCCTGGCGCTGACGTTCCAGTACATCCAGCCGCATTTCTGGCACCCGTTCATCCCGCCCAATGAAGGCGGCTCGCATTTCGGCTGGAGCGGCGTGATGCGCGCGGCTTCGCTGGTGTTCTTCGCCTACATCGGCTTCGATGCGGTCTCCACCGCGGCCGGCGAGGCCAAGAATCCGCAGCGCGACATGCCGATCGGCATTCTGGGCTCGCTGTTCATCTGCACGCTGCTGTACATCGCCATGGCCGCGGCGCTGACCGGTATCGCTCCGTTCCAGACGCTGAACACCCCCGAGCCGGTGGCCACGGCACTGAACTACGTGCTCGGCCATGTCGCTCCCGGCACCACCGCCAGCGCGATTCTGGTCGGTCTGAAGAGCATCGTGGTGCTGGCCGCTCTGCTCGGCCTGTCGTCGGTGATCCTGGTGATGATGATGGGCCAGCCGCGCATCTTCTACACGATGTCGCGCGACGGTCTGTTGCCGAAGCCGCTCGGCAAGGTGCACAAGAAATACCGCACTCCACACGTGGGCACGGTCATCGTGGCCGTGATCGCCGCGGTGCTTGCCGGCCTGTTCCCGGTGGACGTGCTGGGCGACGTGGTGTCGATGGGTACCCTGCTGGCCTTCACCACGGTGTGCATCGGCGTGCTGGTGCTGCGTTACACGCGGCCTGAGCTCAAGCGTTCCTTCCGCGTGCCGATGCCATGGGTCGTTTGCCCGCTGGGTGCGCTGGTCTGCCTGTATCTGTTCTGGCAGGTCTTCGAGGTGCGCTGGTATCTGCTGCTGGTCTGGATCGCCATCGGCTTCCTGATCTACGGCTTCTACGGTTACCGCAACAGCCGGCTGCAACGCTCCCGGCAGAAGCTGATCTCCGATACCGAAACCGTCTGATCTCACCTACAGCAGAGTGCCGACGATCATGCTGCGACAACTGCTTGCCAAGAAAACCGATTTCAGCAACGACGACGACATCCACGGCCCGGGCCTGCGTCGCACGCTGGGGCCGTGGGGCATCACCGCGCTCGGCATCGGCGCGGTCATCGGCACCGGCATCTTCGTGGTGACCGGTACGGCGGCAGCCGAGCACGCCGGGCCTGCCGTGCTGTTGTCGTTCGTGATCGCGGCCATCTGCAGCGGTTTCAGCGCGCTCTGCTACGCCGAGTTCGCCACCCTGATTCCGATCTCCGGCAGTTCCTATTCCTATGCCTACGCGTCGCTGGGCGAATTGGCGGCCTGGTTCATCGGCTGGAACATGGTGGCCGAGTACGGCATTTCCGCCTCGGCGGTGGCCACCAGTTGGACCGGCTATTTCACCAGTTTGCTCGCGCATGTCGGCATCCATCTGCCGCCGGCATTGACTTCCGCGCCGCTGGCTTTCACCGATGGCCACCTGGTCGCCACCGGCCATCTGTTCAATTTGCCGGCCGTGGCGCTGGTGCTGGGACTTACCTGGCTGTGCTACATCGGCATCCGCGAATCCTCCGGACTCAACGCGCTGATGGTGCTGATCAAGGTCAGCCTGATCGTGATCGTGGTGATTGCGGGATACCGCTACGTGAACCCGGAACATTGGCAACCGTTCATTCCCGCCAATGAAGGGCCGGGCAAGTACGGCTGGTCGGGCATCATGCGCGGCGCGGCCATGGTGTTTTTCGCCTACATCGGGTTCGAGGCCACCTCGACCGCCGCGCAGGAATGCAAGAATCCGCAACGCGACCTGCCGTTCGGCATCATGATGTCGCTCGGCATCTGCACCGTGCTGTATCTGGCCATGTCGGCTGTGCTGACCGGCCTGATCTCCTACAAGTTCCTGGACACCACCGATCCAGTGGTCACCGCGGTGGCAGCGCACGCATCGCTGGGATGGCTGCGTGGCATCGTCGAAGTCGGAGCCATGATCGGACTGGCCTCGGTGGTTCTGGTGATGGTCATCGCGCAACCGCGCATCTTCATGATCATGGCGCGCGACGGCATGCTGCCGAAGGTTTTCGCCAAGGTGCACCCGCGCTACCGCACGCCGCACATCAACACGGTCATCACTGGCTGCGCGATCGCCCTGCTGGCGGCCATCTTCCCGCTCGATCTGCTGGCCGATCTCACCTCCATGGGCACCTTGCTGGCCTTTTCGGCGGTGTGCGCCGGTGTGCTGATTTTGCGTTACACCCAGCCCGACCTGCCGCGTACGTTCCGGGTGCCGTGGCCCTGGTTCACCTGCGTCGCCGGTGTGCTCAGCTGCTTTTCCCTGCTGGCCACGCTGCAGCTGTTCAACTGGATCGTGCTGGGCATCTGGACGGCACTGGGGCTGGTCATCTACTTCCTGTACAGCCGTCGGCACAGCCATCTGCGCAAGGCTGGTTGAGGGTGAAATCGGGCATCCATACGCTTGCGTATGGATAATTCAGAGTAAAAGCAACATGAGATATCAATCATAACTATTTGAAGTTGTTAGTGTATTTCATCATGCGCAGAAAATTTTGTCACATCCGTTGGCCGTACCGGCCCGCCTGGGAGTATCATCGCTGATCCGCGGGTTATTCACTTGGCAGTGGGCCCCGGTATTGCCACCCGGGAACCCGTCCGGGTCAGCTCCTCAGTCGGTATGCCCGGGTGGCAATGTTCCATCTGTCATGCATGTTTCATGCAGACACGAAAAAGCCGGCATCGCGCCGGCTTTTTCGTGTCTGCCGCAAAGCGGCAGAAAGATCAGGAGGTCTTGCGGTTGTGCGACACGCACCACCCCTTGGCGTTCACCGATTTGCCCGGGAACAACTGGCATGGGCCTCGCGCCGCACCTGACTTGCCCTGAAAGAACGTGCAGTTGGCGCAATCGTCGCCCTTCTTGTGCTTCGGGTTCTTGGTGGAGCTGGCGTCCTCGGTGTAATCCAACGCCTTGGCCATCGGGTCGGACTCGCTCAACGGCGGCAGACCGCCGGCATGCGCCAGACGCGCAAAGGCACCGGTGCCGGCAACGGCCGCAACGGCAGCTGTTCCTGCGGCCATCTTGAGGAAACGACGGCGCGATTCGATATTCGCGTCATTACCTTTTTCATCGTGCGACATGGGTGAACCTCCATCAGGAAAAACCGGTCAGCAAACCATTATTTGACCGACAATAAATAGCATCTTACACCTCTCGCGACAACGCTTGATGAGCATCGAGAATGACTCGCATTAAGGGCTCTCTGATCAACTCCGTGCAGGCGCGCCGCGTACCTCTGGACGGGATATTGTCTGCATGAAGTTGCCCGGAAAGCCTTGACAGCCAAGAAATAGTCCGACGCCATGCTATGATGCGCGACACCATTTAGCCGTCCATTTGCCAATGCCTTCCCTTACCGCCGACATCCGGCAACCGCTGGCCGCATGCGCCGCAGCCATCGTGGAAACCGCCGCCGAGCTGGCGAAACTCGGCTGGACACCCGCCACCAGCAGCAACTTCTCGATGCGGCTGGACGCCACTCGCATGGCCATCACGGCTTCGGGGCGCGACAAGGGCAAATTGACTTCCGATGACATCCTGGCGTTGGACATCCACACCGAACAGCCGCTGGATACCGCGCTCAAACCGTCTGCGGAAACTCTGCTCCACACCCAGATTTATCGGCGTTTTCCGGAAACCGGAGCCATACTGCACACGCATTCGCGCACGCAGAGCGTAGCTTCGCGCTTGTTTGCCGGGGCCGGCGCCGTGCATCTGCAAGGTTGGGAATTGCAAAAGGCCATCACCGGTTTCGACACCCACGAAAGCGTGCTGACCATACCCGTGTTTCCCAACAGCCAGCACATGCCCGATCTTGCCGCGCATGTGGATGCCTGGCTGGAGGCCGGCAAGCCACTGCACGCCTACCTCGTCAACGGGCACGGCATGTACGCCTGGGGCCGCGACATGGCCGAGGCGCGGCGCCAGCTTGAAGCGCTGGATTTTCTTCTCGACTGCGAGCTTGATCTCAGGAGGCTGACGACATGAGCCGTCTGCGCATTTACGCCGAAAACCATGGCGACACACCACTGGCAACCTTCGGAGACGCCGCCGATATTGCCCGCGAACTTGACGCCGTCGGCGTTCGTTTCGAGCAATGGCAGACCAACCAACCCGTCGCTCCGGGGGCCAGCCAGGACGCCGTGATCGCCGCTTACCGGCAGGACATCGACCGACTGATGCGCAACGAAGGCTACCAGTCCGTGGACGTCATCAGCCTGACGTCCGACCATCCCGATCGCACAACGCTGCGGCAGAAGTTTCTGAGCGAACACACGCACAGCGAAGACGAAGTGCGTTTCTTCGTCGCCGGATCCGGCCAATTCACCCTGCACATCGGCGACAAGGTCTACGACGTGCTGTGCCAGGCCGGCGACCTGATCGGCGTGCCCGACGGCACCCGCCACTGGTTCGACATGAGCGAGTCACCGTACTTTGTCGCCATCCGCCTGTTCACCAACAAGGAAGGCTGGGTGGCGAACTTCACCGGTGACGATATCGCCGAGCGCTTCCCGCGCATGCAGCCGGAAATGTAGGGCGGGCATTGCCCGCCAACGCAACCTCCATCGGCGGGCAATGCCCGCCCTACTCGTACTACTCATGCCACACGCCATTCTCACCGACATCGAAGGCACCACCAGCTCGATCAGCTTCGTCAAGGACGTGCTGTTCCCGTACGCTCGCGAGCATCTGCGCGCTTTCGTCGAAACCCATGCGGATGATCCCGAGGTCGAACACTGGCTGAGCGAGACGGCGCGTGAAGCCGAGCTTGCCGAAGCCAATACCGACGCCATCATCACCACCCTGCTCCACTGGATCGACATCGACCGCAAGGCCACGCCGCTCAAGGCGTTGCAGGGCATGATCTGGAAAGACGGCTACGCCAGCGGCGCCTATCGCGCGCACATGTATCCCGAGGTGGCCGACTGCCTGCGCGCCTGGCGCGAACAGGGCATCGATCTGTATGTGTATTCCTCGGGATCGGTACCCGCGCAGAAACTGCTGTTTGGTTACAGCGAGGCCGGCGACCTGAGCAATCTTTTTTCCGGCTGGTTCGACACCCGCGTCGGCCACAAGCGCGAGACGGCGTCCTACCGCGCCATTGCCGAAGCCATCGGCTTGTCGCCAGCCGACATCCTGTTCCTGTCCGACATCGTCGAAGAACTCGATGCCGCCGCGGAAGCCGGCATGCAAACCACGCAATTGTGCCGCCCACCGATGACATGTCCCCTCGATGGTCGACATCCGTGCGTGGCGGATTTTGGCGCCATCACGTTGGCCGGAAGCCGGAAACATCCCGATTTTTGACACGAGCCCAAGCGGATGGACCGGATACGAAAGATACGCCATGGCCCCCGGTTGCCGCGCATGCCTGACGCGGTTCAAGCTTTCATTCGGCCAGCAGCGTGAATGAGCACAAACAAGAAACGCTCTTGATCCGCGTCCATCCGCGTGAATCCGTGTCTGGAATCTTTGCGCATCCAGGCCCGGGACGTGCGCATCGTCCCGCCATGCGGCCAGTACGGCAGAGTTGTAGGGCGGGCACTGCCCGCCGAACGATCTCGCATGGAACGGGGTACTCGCCATGAGCGAGACAGGCGCTATGGACGCGGATCAACGCCGATGGACGCAGATAAAGAACAGCTTTTATATCCGCGTCCATCGGCGTTGATCCGTGTCAAAAATCAGACGCGGTGCAAAGCCGGAAACTTCGGTGGGCAGTGCCCGCCCCGCTTTTCAGTTCGGCAGGCGTCGGATGTTGGCGCCGAGGCCGCCGAGTTTTTCCTCGATGTTCTCGTAGCCGCGATCGATGTGGTACACGCGGTCGACACTGGTGTCGCCGTCGGCGACCAGGCCGGCCAGGACCAGACAGGCCGAAGCGCGCAGGTCGGTGGCCATGATCGGCGCGCCGCTCATCTGGCTCACGCCCTGCACAATGGCGGTGTTGCCTTCCAGGCGAATGTCCGCGCCCAGACGCTGCAACTCGTGCACGTGCATGAAGCGGTTCTCGAACACCGTCTCGGTGACCACGCCGACGCCTTCGGATACGCAATTGAGCGCGGTGAATTGTGCCTGCATGTCGGTGGGGAAAGCCGGGTACGGGGCCGTGGTCAGATTGATGGCGCGCGGGCGATGGCCGCGCATGTCCAGCTCGATCCAGTCTTCGCCGGTGGTGATGTGCGCGCCGGTTTCTTCCAGTTTGGACAGCACCGCTTCCAGCGTGGACGGACGCGCGTTGCGCGCGCGCACCCGGCCGCCGGTGATGGCGCCGGCGATCAGGAAGGTGCCGGTTTCGATGCGGTCGGGCAGCACATCGTAATGGCAACCATGCAGGCGCTCGACGCCGTGGATGACCAACGTGTTGGTGCCCTCGCCCTCGATCTGCGCGCCCATGGCGTTGAGGCAGTGCGCCAGGTCGACCACTTCCGGTTCCTGCGCGGCATTCTCGATGATGGTGGTGCCTTCGGCCAGGGTCGCCGCCATCATGATGTTTTCAGTGCCGGTCACGGTCACCATGTCCATGACCACGCGCGCGCCCTTGAGGCGCTTGGCGCGGGCCTTGATGTAGCCGTTTTCCACGTCGACCTGCGCGCCCAGCGCCTGCAGGCCGCGGATGTGCTGGTCGACCGGACGCGAACCGATCTGGCAGCCGCCCGGCAGCGATACCTCGGCCTGGCCGAAACGCGCCACCAGCGGTCCCAGCACCAGGATCGAGGCGCGCATGGTCTTGACCAGCTCGTAGGGCGCGAAATAGCGGTCGGCCGTGCGCGGGTCGATGTGGATTTTCATGCGCTCGTCGAGCACCAGCTGCACGCCCATGCCGCCCAGCAGCTCCATCGTGGTGGTGACATCGTGCAGGTGCGGCACGTTGCCGATGCTGACCGGCTCGTCCGCCAGCAGCGTAGCCGCCAGAATCGGCAACACGGCGTTCTTGGCGCCGGAAATGCTGACGTCGCCCTCAAGGGGACGGCCGCCGGAAATGACAATCTTGGCCATGGGCAGGGTTATCCTTGCGAGCCGCGCGCGGCGGCTTCTTCATGTGTCAGGGTTTTCAGGCTGAGCGCGTGGATGGCGCCGCCCATGAGGTCGCCCAGGGCGGCATAAACCAGGCGATGGCGCGCCAGCGGCAATTTGCCGGCAAAGGCGGCGCTGGTCACGTTGGCCTCGAAATGCACGCCGTCGTCGCCATGCACCTCGACGATCGCGTCGGGAAGCGCCTTTTCGATCAATGACTTGATGGTTTGCGTATCCATGAATCTCCGGATATCGCCGGTGCCGGACAGCGAGTGTCCGGGGCACGTGACCCCATCCGCACCTGAACCACACGACGCTTGTTATATGACGGTAAAATATGAATATGGAATGGTAATCGAAAACTCCGGACACCGGAATCGCATCCGCTGGTTTCAGCCCCTTTCGCCCAACACAGAAGATTCATGAACGTCCAGTCTGCCGACACCTTGCTTGCGCCCCACCCCGAAGGCCGCGATGCGCTGGTGCAAAGCGCGCGCACCGTGATCGCCATCGAGGCGGCCGCCATCTGTTCGCTGGAGCCGCGCATCGACGGCGCCTTCAGCGAGGCCTGCCTGCGCATCCTCGACTGCAACGGGCGCGTGGTGGTCTCGGGCATGGGCAAGTCCGGCCATATCGCGCGCAAGGTGGCGGCGACCCTGGCTTCCACCGGCACGCCGGCTTTCTTCGTGCATCCGGGCGAAGCCAGCCACGGCGACCTCGGCATGATCCAGCCGCAGGACATCGTGCTGGCGTTGTCCAATTCCGGCGAGACCGACGAACTGCTGTTCATCCTGCCGGTCATCAAGCGCCAGGGCATCCCGCTGATCGCCATGACCGGCAATCCCCAATCCTCGCTGGCGCGCCAGGCCGACATCCATCTGGATGTCAGTGTCCCCGCCGAGGCCTGTCCGCTGGGTCTGGCGCCCACCGCCAGCACCACCGCCGCGCTGGTGATCGGCGACGCGCTGGCCATCGCCCTGCTGGAAGCGCGCGGCTTCACCTCCAACGATTTCGCCCGTTCGCACCCGGCGGGCAGTCTGGGGCGGCGCCTGCTGCTGCACATCAGCGACATCATGCATACCGGTGAAGGCATCCCCGTGGTGCCGGCCTCGGCCAGCATGAGCGACGCGCTGATGGAAGTCACCCACAAGCGCCTCGGCCTGACCGCCGTGGTCGACGACGACCAACGCCTGGTCGGCGTGTTCACCGACGGCGATCTGCGCCGCGCCATCGACGACAGCGACGTGGATCTGCGCGCCAGCGCCGTGCACGACATCATGTCGCGCAACCCCAAGACCATCACCGCCGACAAGCTGGCCAGCGAGGCGGCGCAGATCATGGAGAAGCACCAGATTCACGCGTTGCTGGTGGTGGACGAAGAACGGCACGTGGTGGGCGCACTGAATATTCACGACCTGCTGCGCGCCCGGGTGGTTTGAGGGCCGGGACTCGAAAGCGCGCTTTGATGGCGTCGTCGATGGCAAGCATCATGGCCTTGTTGACGGCAATGACGGCTTGACACGGATTTCTGGACGCGGATTCACACGGATGGACACGGATTCAATCCGTCTTGACCGGCGTTCATCGGCTTGATCCGTGCCCAAGGCTGTGATCAATCAGACCTCTCGACTCTCCGAACCACCCTGACCCGCAGTCGCACCAATCCACCAAATCGGGATCAGACAACGCCGGTCTGCTACGATCACGCCACCTTTTCCTGCCCGCATCGCCATGGCCATCGACCTGCTTTCCCACGTTCCCGAAGACGTGCGCGCCCGCGCCGCGAACATCCGGCTTGCCGCCTTCGACGTCGATGGCACATTGACCGACGGCCGCCTCTGGTACACCGAGGATGGGCACGAGCTGAAGGTGTTTCATTCCCACGATGGCCATGGCCTGAAGCGCCTGCTGGCCAACGGTATCGAAGTGGCCATCATCACCGCGCGGGTCAGCCATCCGGTATCCCTGCGTGCCGAGGAGCTGGGCATCGCCCACGTTTATCAGGGGCAGTCGGACAAGCGTGCCTGTCTGAACGAGCTGCAGCAGGCGCTGGGGCTGGCCGAGGAGCAGATCGCCTTCATCGGCGACGATCTTTCCGATGTCCCGGCCATGCAGATCGCCGGTCTGGCCGTGGCCGTGGCCAATGCGCATCCGCAGGTGGTGCCTTATGCGCATTGGCAGACCCGTCGACCCGGCGGCGATGGCGCGGCCCGCGAGGTCTGCGACATGATCCTCGCCGCCCAGGGCAAACTGGCCATCGAGTCCGTCACGTGACCCGACGCCGCCTGATCACCAGCATCGTTGTTTTGGCGCTGGCCAGCGGGCTGGTGCAACTGGCCATCTGGTGGCTCAAGCCGCCGCCCAAGCCGCGCCTGCTGGTCGGCCCGCCGCGATCCGGCTATACCCTCAGCGATTTCACGCTGTACGCCTACGCGCCGGACGGCACCCTGAGCTTCAAACTGCAATCGCCCTCGCTGCAGCGCCGCGAGGGCGACCACTCGCTCTACATCGACAAACCGCATTTTCTGCTGCCGCCCAAAAACGGCGAAACCGGAGCACCCTGGCGCGGCACGTCGGACTACGGCTGGGTCAGCGCCGACCATACCTTGCTCAAGCTGATGGGCCAGGTAGACATGCACCGGGCGGCTTTCGCCAACGCGCCCTCCGCCGAAATCCACACCTCGGACGTGACCGCATGGCCCGAGCAAAACCGGCTTGCCACGACCAAGGCCGCCCACATGCGCCAGGGAACCTCTAGAATGTCCAGCGTCGGCCTGCGCGCCAATTTCGATTCCAAACATCTGGAGCTGATGCATGATTTCCATGGCACGTTTGCGCCTAGCCCGCGGCACTGAGCCCCTGCGCGTCATCATCGTCGCGGCCCTGCTGCTGGCCTGCCTTCTGCCGCTGACGGCCCAGGCCAAGAAAAGCGACCGCAATCAACCCGTCGAAGTCAGCGCCAAGTCGGCCGACGCCCTGGCCAAGCCAAACGGCGTCAGTCATCTCAAGGGTGATGTGGTCATCATCCAGGGTTCGCTGAAGGTCACCGGCGACAGCGCCACCATCCACTTCGACGCCAACTCGAAAGTCAGCCGCGTGGTGCTGACCGGCACGCCCGCCCATCTGCGCCAGGTCGACGACAACGGCAACCTCGTCAAGGGCCATGCCGACACCATCGACTACAACGTGCCCAAAGGCATCGCCAAGCTCACCGGCGACGCCTACGTCAAACAGGCCGGACGCGGATCGGCCAGCGGCGACACCCTGATCTACAACACCGAAACCAGCACCATGACGGCGCAAAGCAAAGGTGACAATCGCGTACACCTCACCTTCAAGCCGCGCCAGGCCGCCTCCAGCGGCAAGGCCGTGCCCGCTCCCGCCACGTCATCGGGCGGACACTGACGCATGCTGTCGGCCAAGGGACTCAAGAAGCGCTTCCGTTCGCGCGAGGTTGTCCGTGATTTCGGTTTCGAGATCAGCGAAGGCGAAGTGGTCGGCCTGCTCGGCCCCAACGGCGCCGGCAAGACCACCTGCTTCTACATGGTGGTCGGGCTGATTCCCGCCGATGCCGGCGCCATCACCCTCGATGACGACGACATCACCGG
>DASSBH010000296.1:0-2277 GCA_035698945.1 Oleiagrimonas sp. | reverse complement strand
TTCCGGCCGCGCGTCGATCACGCAGGCGTGGGTGACGCCGGAGTCGAACCACACGTCGAGCACGTCGGTGACTTTTTCGTAATCGGCCGCGTCCTTGCCCAGCAACTCGGCCGGGTCGAGGTCGTTCCAGATGTCAATGCCGCCCTGCTCCACGCGCTTGGCGACTTCTTCCAGCAATTCGACGCTGCGCGGATGCGGCTGCTGCGTCTTCTTGTCAACGAACAAGGCGATCGGCACGCCCCAGGTGCGCTGGCGGCTGATACACCAGTCCGGTCGCCCCTCGACCATGCCGCGGATGCGATCCTCGCCCCAGGTCGGCACCCAGCGCACGCCCTTGATGGCGGTCAGCGCGGTGTCGCGCAGGCCGGCCTTGTCCATGCCGATGAACCACTGCGGCGTGGCGCGGAAGGCCACCGGCGTCTTGTGTCGCCAGCAATGCGGATAGCTGTGGGTGATGACTTCGTGCGCCAGCAGACGACCGTTGCCGCGCAACAGCTCGACGATGGCGTCGTTGGCCTTCCAGATGTGCTGGCCCGCGAACTGCGGCGCGCCTTCAACGTACACGCCGCGGCCATCCACCGGGTTGAGCACGTTCGCCGGGTACTTGTCGACCAGCCCGTAGTGCTTGCCGACCACGAAATCCTCCTGACCGTGGCCGGGCGCGGTGTGCACGGCGCCGGTGCCGTCCTCGGCGCTGACATGGTCGCCGAGGATCAGCGGGATCTTTCGGTCGGCATAGAACGGGTGTTGCAAATCCAGGCCTTCCAGCGTCGAGCCCAACGCCCGGCCCAGCACCACCACGTCGCCCACGCCATAGCGTTTCAGGGCGGATTCGGCCAGCGACTCTGCCACCATCAGCAGCACGCGCTTGCCGTCGCGCGCGGGGCCTTCGACCAGCACGTAGTCGAAATCCGCGCCAAGGCTGACGGCAACGCTGGCCGGCAGCGTCCACGGTGTGGTGGTCCAGATCGGCACCGCGACGATGGCGTCGCCCGCGTCCACGCCGAACAGCGTGGCCAGAGCCTTGGCGTCGATGGCGTCGTAGGCAACGTCGATGGCGGGCGAGCGCTTGTCCTGGTATTCGATTTCCGCCTCGGCCAGCGCCGAGCCGCAGTCGAAACACCAGTGCACCGGCTTGAAGCCGCGCATGACGTGATCGTTCTCGACGATGCGCGCCAGTGCGCGCAGCATGTCGGCCTCGTATTTCTTGTCCAGTGTGCGGTAGGGGTGCTCCCAATCGCCGAGCACGCCCAGGCGCTTGAAGCCGGTGCGCTGCTGGTCGATCTGCTCCAGCGCGTATTCGCGACACTTCTGGCGAAACTCGGCGGCATCGAGCTTGTCGCCGACCTTGCCGAACTTCTTCTCCACCGCCACCTCGATCGGCAGGCCATGGCAATCCCAGCCCGGCACGTACGGCGCGCGAAAGCCCGACAGCAACTTGGACTTGACCACCATGTCCTTGAGGATCTTGTTGACCGCATGACCGATGTGGATCGCGCCGTTGGCATACGGCGGACCGTCGTGCAGCACGAACATGTGCTTGCGATCGGCCACGTGCTGCTGGATCTGCTGGTAACGCCCGGCCTTTTCCCACGCCTCGAGCCAGCCCGGCTCGCGCTTGGGCAGGTTGCCGCGCATCGGGAAATCCGTCTGCGGCAGGTTGATGGTGTTCTTGTAATCAGCGCTCATGGGTAACCTGTGGGTCCAAGGGGCTCACGCGTCGACCGGGCGCACGCCCAGGATGCGGCGCGCGGCGGCGGCGTCGGCATGCATCTGCGTCACCAGTGCATCGACGCCATCGAATTTTTTCTCGTCGCGCAGTTTGTCCACGAACTGCACGCGAATCAGGCGACCGTACAGGTCACCGACGAAACCGAACAAGTGGGCTTCCAGCAGCGGCTCCGCGACCTCGTTGACGGTGGGCCGCACTCCCAGGCTGGCCACGCCCGGATGCAGCACGTCGTCGACCTCCACGCGCACCGCAAATACGCCCTCGACCGGGCTGGCACGCCGACGCAAATGCAGGTTGGCGGTGGGATAGCCCAACTCGCGCCCGAGGCGATTGCCCGGCACCACGTGGCCGTCGATGCTGAATGGCCGGCCCAGCAGGCCTTCGGCGCCGACGAAATCGCCAGCGGCCAGGCGCTCGCGGATCACCGACGAGGATACGCGCTCGCCATCGACCTTGACCGGCGGCATCGCACGCGCGACGAAGTTGAGGCCCTTGCCCATGCGTTCGAGCAGGGCGAAATCGCCGCCGCGCTTGTGCCCGAAACG
>DASSBH010000295.1:0-4067 GCA_035698945.1 Oleiagrimonas sp. | reverse complement strand
GCGTTCGGCCACCGGCAGGAAATAGCCCGGCGTCACCTCGCCGTTGGGGCCTTCCATGCGCAGCAGGATTTCGGAGTAATCGCCATCGGCATCCTGCAGGCTGATGATCTGCTGCTGATACAGCACGAACCCTTCTTCGGTCAGCGCGCGCTGGACCAGTTCCAGCCACTGCCGCTCACGCTCGGCTTCGGCCTTGTCGCGCGCCGCCGGATCGTGGATCTGGCTGGCGCCGACGCCGCGGCTTTGCGCGCTGCGCAGCGCCTCGTCGGCCTGTTCGAGCAGCAGTTGCGTACTGGCGTTTCTTTCGCCCAGCAGGCTGCCGCCGATGCCGAAGGTCAGAGTGATGGAATGGGTGCCCGCCTCGAACACGCCGTCGGTGGCCAGTTTGTGCAACACGTCCACCCGTGCGTTTACCTGCTCGTCACTGTGATGATCGAGCAGGATGCCGATGGTGCGCTCGCCAAGACGGCCGGCCACCGCATGCTCGCCCAGGCTTTCGGTGATGCGGGTGGCAATGGTCGCCATCAGGTTGTCGGTATTGGCCATGCCGATATTGCCGATCACGGTCTTCCAGTTGTCCGGCTCCACCAGCAACAGCGCCTGCCCTGCCTCGCCATCGGCGGCGGCGCTGACGGCATCGTCGATCAGCTTGAGCATGTGCGTGCGATGGAACAGCCCGGTGGCCGGATCGCGCAGCAATTGTTCCTTGAGCGCCGCATCCACCACCTGCACCTGGCGACGGAACACGATCTGCAGGCAGGCTTCGCCTTCGAAGGTGGCCTGGGAAAACTCCACGCTGGCGTCGAAGATTTCGCTGTCGGCGCGCAGGGCCTTCAACTTGATCCGTTCCGGCGGCTTTTCACCTTTGGCCAGGCGCTTGAGCAGCCCCTTGAAGGCGGCGGCGTGTTCCGGCGCCACCATGTCCAGCAGGGTCAACCCTTCGATGTCTTCGAAACTGTCGTAGCCGAAAATCTCCAGGTAGGCCTGATTGGCGCGCACGTGCATGCCGTCATGCACGTAGGCGATGGGGTCGCGCGACGATGCCAGCAGTGAGTCGCAACGACGCTCGGATTCGCGCAGGGCATTCTTCAGACGGCGCACGGACCGGCGCATGCCCAGCGCGTCGAACTCGCGACGCACCACCTGCACCAGCTGTTCCGGACGCGAACGCAAGGCTATGCCATGCACGCCCTGCTCAAACATGTCGCCGACGATGTCGTCATCCATGCGCGTCACCAGGGCGACCAGGGCAAAGTCCTTGCCCGACGTCTCCATCCGGCGCGCCGCATCGGCCACGGTGAGCTGGCGGGTGTCGGGGTTGACCAGCACGACGTCCGGGGTCAGCTCCTGGCAGGCGGCTTCCAGCTCGTCCGCATTGGCCGCCCGGGCCGGACGCACCGCTACGCCATGGTTGCGCAACAGGCTGATGACCTGCTCGGCGTCTTCGACGGCATCTTCAACGAACAGGATCTTGATGACGTTGTCTTGCTTCATGCACGTGTCCGGCAGTGCGTTCCGCCGAGGGCGGATGCGGAAAAAAGGCCCGCGCCCCGGTTGTACCGCATCCGCACGGGCTTTTCCAGCACAGTCTTGCAGGCTGTCGACTGCTTCACGGTAATACCGTCACAATGGGCGCTTGCCCGCTTCGCCGGCCACTTCGCGCACCAGCTTCGGCACCAGGTATCCGGGCAGGCGTGCACGCAGTTCGGCGACCAGTGCGAGCGCCCGCGCATCATCCACTTCGAAGTGCGCCGCGCCCTGCACGCGGTCAAGCTGATGCAGGTAGTACGGCACCACGCCACAGGCAAACAGGCGCTCGGACAGATCGGCCAGCGCCGTGGCGCTGTCGTTGACGCCGCGCAGCAGCACGGACTGGTTGAACAGCATCGCGCCCGTCTCGCGCAGGCGTTCGCAGGCGGCAGCCACCGAATCGTCCAGCTCGTTGGCATGGTTGGCGTGGATCACCACCACCTTCTGCTGCGGCAGCGATGCCAGCCATGCGCACAAGGCGTCGTCCACGCGCTCGGGCAGCACCACCGGCAGACGCGTGTGGATGCGCAGACGACGCAGGTGTCCGATGTCGGCCATGCCCTGCGACAACTCGGCCAGCTTTTCCGTGGACAGCGACAGCGGATCGCCGCCGGAGAGAATCAGCTCGGCGACGTCGGCATGCCCGCGCAGGTAGTCCAACGCTTCGCGCCATTTCGCCGCGGCGGCGATTTCCTCGCCATAGGGGAAATGCCGGCGGAAACAGTAACGGCAATTGACGGCGCACGCGCCGCTGGCGATCAGCAACGCGCGTCCGTGGTACTTGTGCAGCACGCCATGGGCGCTGCGCGCGGCCATGTCGCCCACGGCGTCCAGGCCAAACCCCGGCACCGTGTCCGTTTCAACCAGTTGCGGCAGCACCTGCAACAGCAGAGGATCATTGGCGTCGCCATGGCGCATGCGCGCCACGAAACCGCGCGGTACGCGCAAGGCGAATCCGGCGTCGTTCTCGGGCAGGGCCGCGGCCAGATGCGCGAGTCCGAGCATGTCGAGCAGGTCGCTGGCATCGACAACGGCTTCGCGCCAGAGCTGACGCCAGTCGGAACGGACGTCGGCGGGCTGCGCCGATGGGGTGGTTGCAGGTATCATGGGCAGTTCTGAAACCCGGTGAAACGTACCGGTATCCCACCCATTGTAGCCGCGCCCCGTGCGGCTTTTGTTCCGGAGCAACCGCATGGCCACCTATGGACTGAACGACGTCAAGTCCGGCGTCAAGATTCTCGTCGACGGCGACCCCTATCTCATCGTCGACGCCGACTTCATCAAGCCCGGCAAGGGGCAGGCGTTCACCCGCATCCGCATCCGCAACCTGCTGAACGGGCGCACCACCGAAAAGACCTTGAAGTCCAGCGAATCGTTCGAAGGCGCCGACGTCGTGGATACCGACATGCAGTTCCTGTATGCCGACGGCGAGTTCTGGCACTTCATGCAGCCGGACACCTTCGAGCAGCATCAGGCCGACAAGAGCGCCATGGGCGATGCCGCGCAGTGGCTCAAGGGTGAGGAAGGCTGCGTGGTGACGCTGTGGAACGGTCGCCCCATCGCCGTGGCGCCACCCAACTTCGTGGAACTGCAGATCGTGGAAACCGACCCCGGCGTGCGCGGCGACACCTCCGGCGGTGGCGGCAAGCCGGCCAAGCTGGAAACCGGCGCCGTGGTGCGTGTGCCGCTGTTCGTCGGTCAGGACGAAGTGATCAAGGTGGATACGCGCAGCGGCGAGTATGTCGGTCGCGTGAAGTGATTTTTTAGGGGCGAGTGATGAGGGACGAGTAGCGAGGGCGTCAGGATCAAGCGTTCAGCCTTCGTTTTTGCGCCCTCGCTACTCGTCCCTCGCCACTCGCCCCTGGAGTCAACATGCCCACAGCCCCGCAACCCGTCGACCTGCTGATTGAAGCCCGCTGGGTCATCCCCATCGAGCCCGAGGGTGTGGTGCTGGAGCATCACGCGGTTGCCGTGAAGGGCGAGCGCATCGTCGCCGTGCTGCCGATCGCCGAGGCGCACGAAACGTACGCGGCTGGCGAAACCATCGCCCTGCCTGAGCACGCGCTGATGCCGGGTCTGGTCAACGCGCATACGCACAACCCGATGACACTGCTGCGCGGCGTGGCGGATGACCTGCCGCTGATGACCTGGCTCAAGGAGCACATCTGGCCGGTCGAGGGTGCGGTAATGGGCCCGGAGTTCATCCGCGACGGCACCGAACTGGCGGTTGCCGAAATGTTGCGCGGGGGCACCACCTGCGCCAACGAAAACTACTTTTTCCCCGACGTCATCGCGGCCACCTACAAGCGCCTGGGTTTTCGCGCCTGCGTCGGCTTGCCGGTCATCGAGTTCGCCAGCCCGTGGGCAAAGACGCAGGATGAATACTTCGAGCGCGCTTTGGCCGTGCACGACGACCTGCGCGGCGAATCGCTGCTGACCACGGCTTTCGTGCCGCATGCGCCCTACACCGTGTCCGACGAGAGCTTCGAACGCATCCGCATGCTGTCCGACCAGCTCGACCTGCCGGTTCATCTGCA
>DASSBH010000294.1:0-11992 GCA_035698945.1 Oleiagrimonas sp. | reverse complement strand
ACGGCGGCTCGCTGGAAAATCGCGCGCGGTTGTTGCGACAAGTGATCGCTGCGGTACGCGGGGTGTGGTCAAAATCGCTGTGGGTGCGCGTGTCGGCCACCGACTGGGTGAGCGACGGCTGGGACATCGACGAGTGCATCGAGCTGGCGCGCTGGCTCAAGGCCGACGGCGTGGATCTGATCGACGTGTCTTCCGGTGGCAACGTGCCGCACGCGAAGATTCCCGTGGAACCGGGCTATCAGGTGCCGTTTGCCGCACGCATCCGGCGCGAAGCCGGCATCGCCACCGGCGCCGTGGGCCTGATCACCGGGCCTGAACAGGCACAGGCCATTCTCGACCGCGGCGATGCCGATCTGGTCGTGATGGCGCGCGAGTTGTTGCGCGATCCCTACTTCCCGCGGCGCGCGGGTAGAACGCTGGATGCGCCGCTGCAGGCGCCGCAGCAATATGCGCGCGCCTGGTGAGTCATGTCGTTTGCGCCACAACATGGGCTGAAGGCTCCCACTTGGCTGTCAGGCCGTTGACGTAAAATGGGCAGATGCCGCGGACAGGTGTTGACGAAAAGCGCGTAACCCTGAATAATGCGCGGCCTTGACGGAGCGGCCTCGGTCGATCCCTCAAAACGTTTCACGCGCCCGTAGCTCAGCTGGATAGAGTACCTGGCTACGAACCAGGCGGTCGGGAGTTCGAATCTCTCCGGGCGCGCCATACAAGCAAAAGGCCGGATGGTTTTCCATCCGGCCTTTTGCTTTTCTGTTTTTGCTTTTCGTAGGAGCGAGCCTGCTCGCGATTGTCGGAAGCTAGCCGCAAGCTCCAGGCCATGCGGGCATGGCTTACTCCTGCAGTGCGCGCTGTGAGGCGGATGTGCGGGCACAGCGCCTTACGACAACAAAGTCCGCTCCTGCAGGTACCACTCGGCAAACCGCTTCACGCCTTCCTCGATCGGTGTGGATGGCGTGTAGCCGGTGTCGCGGGTCAGGGCGCTGACATCGGCAAAGGTGTCTTCCACATCGCCCGGCTGCATGGGCAGCATGATCTTCTCGGCCTTGCGGTTCAGATACTGTTCCAGCAGTTCGATGAAGCGGCCCAGTTCCACCGGCTGGCCATTGCCGATGTTGTACACGCGGTACGGCGCGTCGGATGTCGCGGCATCGGGATGCAACGGGTCAAAGCCCGGAGCGGGCTGGGCGGGGCGATCCAGCGTGCGGATGACGCCTTCGACGATGTCGTCGATATAGGTGAAAT
Source organism: Oleiagrimonas sp. (assembly GCA_035698945.1). Lineage (GTDB taxonomy): Bacteria > Pseudomonadota > Gammaproteobacteria > Xanthomonadales > Rhodanobacteraceae > Oleiagrimonas. Next base: position 10,747 of record DASSBH010000294.1, on the reverse strand, counting down.
CGCGCGAGTGGCGGCCGTGGTTGAACACCTTGATCGGTTCGCCGGCGAGGATATTGCGTGCAAACAGGATCGGCGACATGTCCGGCCGCCCCCACGGTCCGTAAACGGTGAAAAAGCGCAGGCCCGTGGTCGGCAGCCGGTAGAGGTGGCTGTAGGTGTGCGCCATCAGCTCGTTGGCTTTCTTGGTGGCCGCGTACAGGCTGACCGGATGGTCGACCGGATCGGCAACGTCGAACGGCAACTTGCGATTGGCGCCGTACACCGAGCTGGACGAAGCGTAAACCAGATGTTCGACCTCATGCCCGCGACAGGCATCCAGCACGTTGATGAAACCGGTGAGATTGCTCTCCACATAGGCATGGGGATTTTCCAGCGAGTAACGCACGCCGGCCTGTGCCGCCAGATGAACCACGCGCTCGGGCCGGAATTCGGCAAAAGCCCGTTCCACGCCGGCGCGATCCTCGATGCCGGCATGGGTGAAACGGAAGCCGGCATGCGGCGTCAGGCGGTCGAGCCGGGCCTGTTTCAGGCGCACGTCGTAATAGTCGTTGACATTGTCGTAACCCAGCACCTCCTCGCCACGTTCCAGCAGACGGGCAGCGAGGGCCGCGCCAATGAAGCCGGCCGCGCCGGTAACCAGAATCCGCATGAAAAAATCCTTGCCGAAGGGAGCCACAGTCTAGCAATTCTGCGGCGGCGGTTATTGCCTGCCAAGGCCGGTTCGTGGCATCATGGCCGACCTTGCACGGAGCAATGCGACTGGGCATGTTGCAGCAAGCCGCGCGGGCACGGACGACGGGAAGTCGGGATTCGCAAAAAAGGATTGACGGATCGCAAGCACATCCGTACTATCCCCGGCCTCCACACTCCGCATGTGTTGACAGATGCAGTACGGGGTATAGCGCAGTCTGGTAGCGCACCTGCTTTGGGAGCAGGGTGTCGGGGGTTCGAATCCCTCTACCCCGACCATTCCAGTACATGCGCTTGAGTGGTTTCCGGCCGGATCGCCGGACTTGCAACGTCGGTGGGTTATGCGCTCGTAGCTCAACCGGATAGAGCATCGGCCTTCTAAGCCGAGGGTTGCAGGTTCAAGTCCTGCCGGGCGCGCCAGTCGTCTCGATGGTGCTGGACAATCAAGGAGTGTTGTAAAAACTAGGTGGCGGCACGATGCAGGAGCGATTTCCGGCAACATGGCAGACCGGTCTGTCTCGGTGCTCTGACTGCTGCTCGGTCACCCGATTCAAAATGTGGTGGGCGTAGCTCAGTTGGTTAGAGTCCCGGATTGTGATTCCGGATGTCGTGGGTTCGAGTCCCATCGTCCACCCCAACCCTTTCAAAGGGCCGTTAGCTCAGTTGGTAGAGCAGTTGACTCTTAATCAATTGGTCGTAGGTTCGAACCCTACACGGCCCACCATCCAGAGAAAGGCCCGCCCATCCCGGCGGGTCTTTCTTTTTGTGGCTGCGGTGTGCGGGCGGCTTGTGCATCCCCGTTGCGCCGTCTAAAATTGATCTCTTGTGTGCGGGGTGGTAAGCCCCGTGTGCGGATCGTCGCGGATGCGCGAAAGTGGCGGAATTGGTAGACGCACCAGGTTTAGGTCCTGGCGGGCAACCCCCGTGGGGGTTCGAGTCCCCCCTTTCGCACCATGACATCGGCAACAGGTTTGGTTTGGTGGCTGCGCGCCGCTCAACGCGCCCGTCGCGGGCGGTTTCAGGAGATCTCATGCAAGTTTCGGTTGAAAATGTGGGTACGCTGGGGCGCAAGCTCACGTTGAAGATTCCCGCCGAGCGTCTGGACACCCAGGTCAGCGAGCGCATCACGCAGCTGGGTCGCACGGTGCGTCTGAAGGGCTTTCGGCCAGGGCGCGTTCCGGTGCAGGTCATCAAGCAGCGCTTTGGAGACCAGGTGCGGGGTGAAGCCCTGTCGGACATGATCGGCGAGAGCCTGCAGAAGGCCTTCGAGCAGGAAAAACTGCGTCCCGTCGCGCGTCCGGTGATCGACACCACCGGCGAGGCGGAAGACGGCGAAATCGCCTGCACGGCCACGTTCGAGGTGATGCCGGAATTCCCCGACATCGACGTGTCCGCCCTGGAAATCGAGCGTCCCTCGGCCGAAGTGGCCGACAGCGACATTGATGCCATGATCGATACCCTGCGCAAGCAGCGCCGCCATTTCGAGCCGGTCGAGCGCGCCTCCGAAAAGGGCGACTTCGTGATGTTCGAATATTCGGCCAACGTCGGCGACTACCGCTTCCCCGAGGAAGGTCTGGAGCGCGCCGGTTCGGTGCTCGATTCGGGCACGCTGTTCGAGGCGCTGGAAGAAGCGCTGATCGGGCACAAGGCCGGCGACGAGGTCAAGCAGGACATCGAATTCCCCGAGGACTTCGGCAACAAGAACCTGGCCGGCCGCAAGGCGGCGGTGGAGTTGAATATTCTCAAGGTGCAGGAACCGCGTCTGCCCGAGCTGGACGACGCCTTCATCAAGCAGTTCGGTGTGGCCGACGGCGATGTCGAGACCTTCCGCAAGGAAGTGCGCAACAACCTCGAGCGCGAACTCAAGGGCGCCTTGCTGGCCGCCCTCAAGAACGAGGTCGCCGGCAAGCTGGCCGATGCCCATCCCGACCTGGACGTGCCCGACGTGATGATCGAGAACGAAGTGGCCGGCATGTTGCAGGGGCGCATTCCCGAAGGCCAGGAACCGCCGCAGCAGGCTTTGGACGCGGCCCGTCCGATGGCCAAAAAGCGTGTGGCCGCGGCCCTCTTGATGGGCGAGATCGCGCGCAAGCAGGAGCTGGAGCTCGACCGCAAGCGCGTGGCCGAGATGATGGCCGCCATCGCCTCCACCTACGAGGAGCCGGAGAAGGTCATTGAACTGTACAACGGCGACCCCCAATTGATGTCGGGTCTGCAAAACCGCGTCATGGAGGATCAGGTGGCCGAGTGGGTGGCCGAGCACGCCAAGACCACCGACAAGGCGCACAGCTTCGACGAAGTGATGCGTCCGGGTCAGGCCTGAGCCTGTAAACTCGGGCAGACAAGGTGCGTGGGGCATGTGGCCCCGCTCAATCGACATCGTTTCAGCGAACGGAGAATCCCATGTCCCACAGCGCCGTAAACACGACAGCCCTCAATCTGGTACCGATGGTCGTCGAGCAGACCGCACGCGGCGAGCGCTCGTACGACATCTATTCGCGTCTGCTCAAGGAGCGGGTGATCTTTCTGGTCGGGCCCATCGACGACAACGTGGCCAACCTGATCGTGGCGCAGATGCTGTTCCTTGAGTCGGAAAACCCGGACAAGGACATCAACTTCTACATCAACAGCCCCGGCGGCGTGGTGTCGGCGGGCCTGGCGATTTACGACACCATGCAGTTCATCAAGCCCGACGTCAGCACCATGTGCATCGGCCAGGCCAGCAGCGCGGGTTCGCTGCTGCTGATGGCGGGCGCCAAGGGCAAGCGTTATGCGCTGCCGAACTCGCGCGTGATGATCCACCAGCCTTCCGGCGGCGCCCAGGGCCAGGCCACGGACATCGAGATTCACGCCCGGGAAATCATCTATTTGCGCAAGCGTCTGAATGAGCTTTATGCGCATCACACCGGCAGGACGGTGGACGAACTGCAGCTGGACATGGAGCGTGACCGCTTCATGAGCAGCGACGAAGCCAAGGCCTACGGCCTCATCGACGACGTGCTGAATCGTCGTCCCGGCGAAAGCGTGAAATCCGCCTGAGGCCTGCCATCGTTCATGACAAGTTGCCGCAGGCTTGCCGGGCCTTGCATATCCACGACGCTCACGTCCATCTGGAGCATGGACGGCGGGCGGGCTATGCTATCCTCGCATTGCAGCCGTAATCGGTTCAGGAAAAAAGCATGAGTGACGACCGACAAGGCCGTTCCAACGAGAGTGGCAAGATTCTTTACTGCTCTTTTTGCGGCAAAAGCCAGCACGAAGTACGCAAGCTGATCGCGGGCCCGTCCGTGTTCATTTGCGACGAGTGCGTGGAGCTTTGCAACGACATCATCCGCGAAGAACTGGAAGAAAAAGCCGCTTCTGGTCGCGCGCATCTGCCCAAGCCGCGCGAAATCAACGAGACGCTGGATCAGTACGTGATCGGCCAGACCCGCGCCAAGAAGGCGCTGGCGGTGGCCGTGTACAACCACTACAAGCGTCAGGAATCGCGGCAGAAGGACGACGACGTCGAGTTGTCCAAATCCAACATTCTGCTGATCGGGCCGACCGGCTCGGGCAAGACGCTGCTGGCCGAAACGCTGGCGCGCCTCTTGAACGTGCCGTTCACCATCGCCGACGCCACCACGCTGACCGAAGCGGGCTATGTCGGCGAGGATGTCGAGAACATCATCCAGAAGCTCCTGCAGAAGTGCGATTACGACGTGGACAAGGCGCAAGCCGGCATCGTCTATATCGACGAGATCGACAAGATCTCGCGCAAGAGCGAAAACCCGTCCATCACCCGCGACGTGTCGGGCGAGGGCGTGCAGCAGGCTTTGCTGAAGCTGATCGAAGGCACTCTTGCCTCGATTCCGCCGCAGGGCGGTCGCAAGCATCCGCAACAGGAATTCCTGCAGGTCAACACCAAGAACATCCTGTTCATCTGCGGCGGCGCCTTCGCCGGGCTGGAAAAGGTCATCCAGCAACGTTCCGAGACCACCGGCATCGGCTTTTCCGCCGAAGTGCGCAGCAAGGACCGCAAGGAAAACATCGGCAAGCTGCTGTCCTCGGTGGAACCGGAGGATCTGGTGCGGTTTGGCCTGATTCCCGAATTCGTCGGCCGTCTGCCTGTCGTGGCCACGCTCGACGAGCTGGACGAGGACGCCCTGGTGCAGATCCTGGTCGAGCCGAAGAATGCCGTTACCAAACAGTTCAAGAAACTGTTCGAAATGGAAAGCGTGGAACTGGAGTTCCGCCCCGAGGCCCTGCGCGCCATTGCGCGCAAGGCGCTCAAGCGCAAGACCGGCGCACGCGGTTTGCGCACCATCCTCGAACAGGTGCTGCTGGACACCATGTACGAGCTGCCGTCGCTGGAGCACGTCAGCAAGGTGGTGGTGGACGATGCCGTCATCGAGGGTCAGGCCGAGCCTTACCTCATTTACCACGGCAACATGCAGTCGACGGACAAACTGGAAGAGGCCGGCGGCGCCGCCTGAGCCGAAACTCTTCAATGCGTCAAACCCTTGTGGGAGCGTACTCGTTGCGCTCCCACAGATGTTTTCGGGGTCGGGACTTGATCCCATGCGATACGCCACCACTTGATTCATGAAGGGTCCGGGAGCAGTCTCGGGCTTGTCGTGTTTTCATTTCAGAGATTTCCAGATGCCCCGCAAAACCGCCTCTGCCAGCACCGCCATCGAAGCCCTGCCGGTTCTGCCGCTGCGTGACGTCGTGGTCTATCCCAACATGGTGATCCCGCTGTTCGTGGGCCGCGAAAAATCCATGCATGCGCTGGAAGTGGCCATGGAGAGCGAGCGCCAGATCCTGTTGGTGGCGCAGAAAAGTCCGGACACCGACGACCCCAAGGGCAGCGACCTCTACGGCGTTGGCACCCTGGCCGGTGTCCTGCAGCTGCTGAAATTGCCCGACGGCACCGTCAAGGTGCTGGTCGAGGGGCAGTCGCGTGTGGCCATCGACAGCTGGAACGAGGACGAGGCCTTGCTGGCCGCCAGCTCGCACCCCATCGAGTCCGATTACGGCGACAATCCGCGCGAGCTGGACGTGGTGTCGCGCACGCTGATCTCGCTGTTCGAGCAACTGGTGAAGCAGAGCCGCAAGCTGCCGCCCGAAATCCTTTCCACGCTGTCCGGCATCGACGATCCCTCGCGTCTGGCCGACAGCATCGCCGCGCACCTCAACGTGCGCCTGGCCGACAAGCAGCAGGTGTTGGAAACCCTGGAAGTGGGCAAGCGCCTGGAAATGCTGATCGGCCAGGTCGACGGCGAAATGGATCTGCAGCAGGTGGAAAAACGCATCCGCGGACGCGTCAAATCGCAGATGGAAAAGAGCCAGCGCGAGTACTACCTCAACGAACAGATGAAGGCCATCCAGAAGGAACTGGGCGACAACGGCGAAGGCGCCAGCGAAATCGAGCAGCTGGAAAAGAAGATCGCCGACGCCGGCATGCCCAAGACCGTGCTGACCAAGGCCAACCAGGAGTTCGGCAAGCTCAAGATGATGTCGCCGATGTCGGCCGAGGCCGCCGTGGTGCGCAACTACCTGGACTGGCTGGTCGCCGTGCCCTGGAAGAAGCACTCCAAGGTGCACCGCGACATCGCCAAGGCCGAGGAGACCCTGGATGCCGACCATTACGGTCTGGAAAAGGTCAAGGAGCGCATCCTCGAGTATTTGGCCGTGCAGCAGCGCGTGAATACCATGAAAGGCCCGATCCTGTGCCTGGTCGGCCCGCCCGGCGTGGGCAAGACCTCGCTGGGACAGTCCATCGCGCGCGCCACCAACCGCAAGTTCGTGCGCATGAGTCTGGGCGGCGTGCGCGACGAGGCCGAAATCCGTGGTCATCGCCGCACCTACATCGGCTCCATGCCGGGCCGCATCGTGCAGAACCTCAAGAAGGCGGCCACCAACAACCCGCTGTTCATGCTCGACGAGATCGACAAGATGGCCATGGACTTCCGTGGCGATCCGTCATCGGCATTGCTGGAAGTGCTCGACCCCGAGCAGAACCACGCCTTCAACGACCACTATCTGGAAGTGGATCTGGATCTCTCGCAGGTGATGTGGATTGCCACCGCCAATTCGCTGAACATCCCCGGGCCCTTGCTCGACCGCATGGAAGTGATCCGCATCCCCGGCTATACCGAGGACGAAAAACTGGCCATCGCCCAGCGCTACCTGCTGCCCAAGCAGATCAAGGCCAATGGTTTGGCCGAGGACGAGCTGAGCGTGTCCGAGGGCGCCATCCGTGACATCGTGCGCTACTACACGCGCGAGGCCGGCGTGCGCAATCTGGAGCGCGAACTGGCGCGCATCTGCCGCAAGGTGGTCAAGGAGCTGGCCCTGAGCGGACCGACCAAGGCAAAGACGAAGAAGGCGGCCAGCAAAAAGGCCGGCGCGAAGAAGGGCAAGGCCACGGCCAAGGCCGCCATCAAGATCGATGCGAAGAACCTCGACAAGTACCTCGGCGTGCGCCGCTTCGACTTTGGCCGGAAGGAGCAAAGCAACGAGATTGGCCTGGTCACGGGCCTCGCCTGGACCCAGGTCGGCGGCGATCTTCTGAGCATCGAATGCTCGCTGATGCCGGGCAAGGGCAAGCTGGTGCATACCGGCCAGCTCGGCGACGTGATGAAGGAGTCGATCATGGCCGCGCTCAGCGTGGTGCGCGCGCGTGCCGAACACCTCGGCATCGACACCGAGTTCCACCAGAAGCACGACATCCACGTGCACGTTCCGGAAGGCGCCACACCCAAGGACGGCCCAAGTGCAGGCATCGCCATGTGCACCGCATTGGTGTCGGTGCTGACCGGCGTGCCGGTACGCTCGGAAGTGGCCATGACCGGCGAGATCACCCTGCGCGGCCGCGTGCTGCCCATCGGTGGTCTCAAGGAGAAGCTGCTGGCGGCGCATCGCGGAGGCATCACCACCGTCATCATCCCGGACGAAAACAAGAAGGATCTGGCGGACATCCCGGACAACATCACCAAGGCCCTCGATATCCATCCGGTGCGCTGGATCGACGAAGTGCTGGATCTGGCACTGGAGCGCCCGCTGGCGCCGGTGAACCGCGCCGGCGGCAAGAAGGCGTCCGCGGCCGAAGGCCAGCCGGCGGCGCGTGGCAAGGGGCGGCAGGAAGCGCCCACACGCCCGCATTGAGTCTTTTGCCTTGCCCCGCAACGCCGGCCCATGTGGCCGGCGTTTGCCGATGAGGGCCGCCAAACGGACTTCGGTTGCGCCTGCAATGCCGCGTGCATCATCTTGAAATTGCATGCCAAAGTGAAGGGCATGTGTCGTGACAAGCATTTTTCGGGCCGGTCACGCAACCGTCCGAGCCCGTGCCGATCGGTGGAAACCGTTGCTGCATCTTGTATTGCGGACATCTGGGGGCACTGGTATAAAGGTTCCACCGCGCCCGGTGCTGTTAACCGGCTCGGCAAGCGAGGCGGCCCTTTGAAAGGGGGAGGCCGACCAAAAAACCTGCGGGCGCGTCACCATCAAGATATGCGCGCTACCCATGACCTGTTTAGGGAGTGACTCAATGAACAAAAACGAACTCATCAACTGCATCGCCGATTCGTGTGACATGTCCAAGGCCGACGCCGGTCGTGCGGTCGATGCCTTCACCGAGCAGGTGAAGAAAGCCCTGAAGAAGGGTGACACCGTGTCGCTGGTGGGCTTTGGCACTTTCTCCGTGCGCAAGCGCGCCGCCCGCATGGGTCGCAACCCGCGTACCAACGAAACCATCAAGATCAAGGCGTCCAAGGTGCCGGCATTCAAGCCTGGCAAGGCGCTCAAGGACGCTCTAAACTAAGCGCTCTGTGCGAGGCCTTTGCGGGTTCGTCTTGTATCTGCAAGGCGAACCCGATTCAGGTATACAGGGTGCTTAGCTCAGCGGTAGAGCGTCGCCTTTACACGGCGAGGGTCGGGGGTTCGAAACCCTCAGCACCCACCACGGAGTGGTAGTTCAGCTGGTTAGAATACCGGCCTGTCACGCCGGGGGTCGCGGGTTCGAGTCCCGTCCACTCCGCCACTCACTTCGGTGGTATGCCGAACAAGGGCGCCCGCGTGGCGCCTTTGTCATTTGCGTCAAATAGTCGGAAATACTTTCATGCTTCAAAGTCTGCGCGACAAAATTCAAGGCTGGCCGGCCATCATCATCTTCGGCATCCTGTCATTGCTGCTGGCGGGCTGGGGACTTGGCAGCTACGTGGTGGGCAGCCGGGACACCTGGGTGGCCAAGATAGGCAAGCACGAAATTTCCCAGCAGGACTACCAGACGCAGATGAACAACCTGCGTCGGCAGATGAGCCAGACGCAGGGCGAGCAGTTCGACGCCGGCTACTTCGCCAAGCCCGAGGTCAAGCAGCGCGTTCTGGACGGCATGATCGACCGTTACCTGTTGCGCACCTCCTCGGACGACCTCGGCCTTGTCGTCACCAAGGGCGCCATTCGTCAGCACATCGGCTCGATCGGCGCCTTCCAGGTCGACGGCAAGTTCAATCCCGATTCCTACCGCGCCGTGCTCGCCAGCAACCGGCTGACGCCGCAGATGTTCCAGCAGCAGGTAAGGACGCAGCTGGAAACCCAGTTGCTGCCGGACGCCATCACCGCGACCAGCACCATCAGCAAGGCCGATCTCGAAGACTACCTGCAGTTGCAACTGCAGACGCGCGATCTGCATTACGTGGTGCTGCCGCGCCCGGCGCTGCAAAGCACCAAGGTGACGGATGCCCATGTGGCCAAGTATTACAAGGCGCACCAGACCGAATTCATGACGCCGGAGCGGGTGGCCATCAAGTACATCGAACTTGACGCCTCCAAGCTCAAGGTCGACGCCAAGGTGGACGACGCCACTCTCAAGGCGCGCTACGAGCAGGAAAAGAGCCGCTTTGTCGAGCCGGCCCAGCGACTGGTTTCGCACATTCTCATCAAGGTGCCGGAAAACGCCACGCCGGCCCAGCAGAAGACGGCGCTGGCCGAGGCCAAGAAGGTGGATGCCCTGGCGCACGCCAAGGGCGCCGACTTTGCTGCGCTGGCCAAGAAGTACTCCGACGACGCCGGTTCCAAACTGCTTGGCGGCCAGCTCGGCTGGTTGCAGAAGGGTGTGACCAACAAAGCCTTCGAGGACGCCATGTTCTCGATGCAAAAGGGCGAGATTTCCCAGCCCGTGTTGTCGCCGGATGGCTATCACATCATCTGGTTGCGCGGCATTCGCGAAGGCAAGATCAAGCCGTTCAGCGAGGTGCGCGACGAGCTGCTGAGTGAAGTCAAGAAGACCGATCGCGAGCAGAAATACAGCAAGATCGCCGGCAAGCTCACCGACCTCGTCTATCAGAATCCCTCGTCGCTGGAACCGGCCGCCGAGAAGCTGGGCCTGGACATCCAGAGCTCCGGCCTGTTCGGTCGCAGTGGCGGCAAGAATGGCGTGACGGCTGACCCGAAGGTGGTCAAGGCGGCCTTCTCCAGCAATGTCCTCAAGGACGGCAACACGTCCGATCCGATCACGCTGGGCACCAACCACATCGTGGTCATCCATGTGGTCGAGCACAAGCCGGCGGCGCCGAAGCCGTTGAAGGTGGTCGAGAACGACATTCGCCAGAAGATTCTCGACCAGCGTGTCGAGGAAAAGGCGAAGGCGCATGCGCAGGCGATGTTCGCCAGCCTCGAAAAATCCGGCAGTCTGGAAAAAGTGGCCAAGCAGGGCAGCCAGCTCGCCGTGCAGACACTGAAGGACGCCGGCCGTCACCAGCAGGGCGTTTCTCCGGCCCTGCTGGACAAGGCGTTCACCATGCCGCGTCCCGGCAAGGACAAGCCGCAGTTCGCCATGGTCTCGCTGGGCAACGGCAGCTTTGCCCTGCTGGCGCTGGATGCCGTGCACCCGGGGGATCTGGCCAAGATTCCCTCATTGCAGCGCAATATGCTGCTTCAGCAGATGCGTCAGGCCTATGCGTCGGCGGCCACCGAGGAGTGGCTGAAGCTGCTCAAGAGCAACGCCGATATCCAGATCGCCAAGGATCGCCTGTAAGCCGGCGCAGGAAGCGCCCAACACATCGGGGCCGCCGAT
>DASSBH010000293.1:0-3780 GCA_035698945.1 Oleiagrimonas sp. | reverse complement strand
CAAGACCGGCAACGAGGCCAAGCACGAGTTCATGCAGAGCCTGCCCGATCCGAAGCAATTGCCCGAGTTCGCCCATCGCCAGTTGCAGTTGAAGGTGGACTTTTCCGTGGCGTCGCGCATGCCGCGGTTCGTCAGCATCCGCGAGCGCGGCATGGCCGATACCGGTGGTGCGCACCCGATCCCGATCGACGGCAGCTTTGTCTACGACGCCAAGGCTGGCAAGCTCATCATGCTGGATGACCTGTTCGCCGATCCGGATCAGGCGCGTCGGCGTCTGGCGGGCATGGCGCGCAAGACGCTGGAAAAGAAGCTGCTGGCCAACGTGCCCGGCGGCAGCAAGACATCCGCCAAGGTGCGCAAGGAATGGATCGACAACATGCGCAGCATGATCGAAGGCGGCACCCAGCCCACGCAGCAGAACTTTTCCGAGTTCGTGGTGCTCGCCGGTGCCGGCGACAAGGCGTCGGGCCTGCAGCTGATCTTCTCGCCCTATCAGGTGGCGCCGTATGTCTACGGCTCCCAGACCGTCGATGTTCCAGTGGACGCTTTTGCCGATCTGCTCAAGCCCGGTTACCGGGATGCCTTCGACGTGGGCGACGCCGGTCAGTGAGCGGATGAGCGGTCGCGCGGAACGAATACCGCAAACATGCCGGCCCAGGGTTTGACCATGAATCCCGGCGGCCCGTACTGCTCGCCGCCGACGTAGAACTGCGACAGCGTGCCGTCCAGGTACAGCGCGTCGCGGCAGCCGAACTTGTCGCGGAACAGGCGTGCGAAGGTATGGAAATTCACCGGCGCCTGGCTGATGGCGAAGATCACCTGGTTCGGACTGCGCGCGCATACGCCGCTGCGCCACTTGAGGCTGGTCGAGTCGGCCTCGAAATGCGGGTTGATCCGGCCGTCGATCACCAGCATCGGGCCGGATTGCGTGGCCCAGCGCGGCGAGACATGATCTTTCTCCCACGCATTGGTGGTTTGTACCGAGGCGCGACCGTTCTTGTCGATGGCGAACACGCCGTTGGGCAACAGCGAAAAATTGCCATGCCTGGGGTTGCCGTGGGCGGTATTGAGCGGCACCAGCGTCTTGCCGTCTTCCACGAACAATCCGAGCGGCGCGCGGCGACTGTCATAGATGCCGGCATTGGCGGCAAACAGCAGCGTCTTGTCGTGCCGCGCGCCCCACTGCTTCAACGTGTCGATGTCGCCGAATGGCTGGTGGGTGTCCGGATTGCGCCAGTACAGCGCCAGGGGCGCCTTGCGCGTGTCGATGGAAACGACGCGGAACGGCAACTTGTCGAATTGCACCGTGCGGCTTTCGACACCGTGGTCGGCATGGCCGCAGGCGGCCAGCAGCGTGACGGCCAGCAGGGCGACAAGCCGGTGCAGGCGTGTCGCGAGGCGAGATTTTCGATGGCGATGATCCGGCATGGTGCAGATGGTCGCCTCAGAAAGCGATATCGCGCAAGCCACAATAGCCAAACTGGTTCAGTTCCGGGCGCAAAGTGGGTGCAATGCCTTTAAAATCGGGCCTTTGATATTCCCGAGTGCCCGGAATCGACATGCCGTATACCCCCATTCTCGCCACCCTTGGCTACGTGCTGTCGCCTGACGGTTCGCAGGTGCTCATGATCCACCGCAATCGGCGCAAGGACGATCAGCACCTGGGCAAGTACAACGGCCTGGGCGGCAAACTGGATCCCGATGAGGATGTGGCTACCTGCATGCGCCGCGAGATCCGCGAGGAAGCCGGCATCGAATGCCTGTCCATGCATTTGCGCGGCACCTTGAGCTGGCCGGGGTTCGGCAAGCATGGTGAGGACTGGCTGGGCTTCATTTTCATCATCGACCGTTTCGAGGGCGAGCCTCACCAGGGCAATCACGAGGGCGAGCTGGAATGGGTGGCCCGAGATCGCCTGCTCGAACTGCCGTTGTGGGAAGGCGACCGTCATTTCCTGCCGCTGGTGTTCGACGACGACCCGCGCCCGTTCCATGGCGTGATGCCGTACAGCAACGGACGCATGCAGTCGTGGTCGTATTCGCGGCCATGACCTTCAGTCAGTGACGCGAAAGGAAACCGGGGCATGAGTGCATTGTTGATGTTGTTCGCCTGCCTGGTGCTGGGCGTGCTGGTGGCGCGGTTCGCGCGGCCACCGGAAAACATGGTGCAGGGCCTCAACTGGTGGGTGCTGCGCATTGCCTTGCCGGCGCTGGTGTTGGAGCTGGTGCCGCAACTCCAGTTCGATTCGCATCTTTGGTATCCGGCGGCCGCGGTGTGGCTCGGATTTTTGGGGGCATGGCTGGTGTTCGGCCTGCTCGGGCCGCGCCTGGGTTGGTCGCGCGGGCGCACGGGCGCGGTGATCCTGGTCTGCGGGCTGGGCAACACGACCTTCCTCGGTTATCCGCTGGTCGAGACGCTGGTCGGCCATGACGCGCTGGGCTATGCGGTGGTGGCGGATCAACTGGGCAGCTTTCCCATCCTGATTTCGCTGGCCGTGGTGGTGGCGAATCTCTACGCGGGACTCACGCCGCATCCAGCGCATATCTTCAAACGCATTTTCACTTTTCCGGCCTTCATCGCGTTGCTGGTGGGCATCGTGGTGAACCTTGCCGGCGGCTGGCCCGATCTCGTCGATGGCGCGCTCTCGCCGCTGGCCGCCACGCTGACGCCGGTGGCGCTGTTTTCGGTGGGCCTGCGTTTCAAGCTGGCCCTCGGCAGCCGACAGATGCTGGGCGCGGCATGCCTCGGCTGGAGCTGGAAATTGCTCGTCGCGCCCGCGCTGGCGGTCGGGCTGGCCGCGTTGACCGGGGTGGGCGGCACCATCTTCATGGTGGGCGTAATGCAGGCCGGCATGGCGCCGATGGTATCGGCCACCATTCTGGCCAACGACTATGATCTGGAACCGCCGCTGGCCAACAGCATCCTCGGCATCGGCATCGTCATTTCGCTGGCGACGGTTCCCCTGATTCATCTGCTACTGTCATGAACGAGATGGCGAACATTCGAGCCGACGTGTGGCTGTGGGCGGCGCGTTTCTTCAAGACCCGCCGCCTGGCGCGCGAGGCCATCGACGGCGGCAAGGTGGAACTCAACGGCGCCGCCTGCAAGCCCTCCAGACTGGTCAAGCCGGGCGACAGCCTGCACATCACCAAAGGCGAGGAACGTTTCGACATCGAGGTGCTGGCGTCGTCCGACAAGCGCGGCTCGGCCAAGGTGGCGCAAACGCTGTACGAGGAAACCTCCGCCAGCCGCGCCGCGCGCGAGGAACATCGCGCCATGATGCGCCTGAGCCGCCCGGTCAAACCCGACAAGCGTCCCGACAAGGCCGACCGACGCAAACTGCGCGACCTGAAACACCAGACGTAGGGCGATCACTGTCCAACCGACGCATCAAGGGGTGTAGGAGCCGGCCTGCCGGCGATTGTCGAGATTTACCGCAAGCTCCAACAATCGCGAGCAGGCTCGCTCCTACGTGCGGCGTTACGCGATCAGGCGGGATAGGTGGGAATGCCGGGATTGCGCTGAAAGCTGAAAATCAGGTTGGTCTCGATGCGATTTACTTCGGGCCGCGTGGTGAAGGCGTCCAAGGCAAAGTCGCGCAGGTGATCGCTGTCGCGCACCGCCACATGCACCAGGAAATCGTCGGCGCCGGCCACATGGTAGAAGGCCAGCACTTCGCTCAGCGTGCCCAGATAGGTGTCGAATGCGGCCACCTCCTTGCGCGAATGGCGCGCGAGCTGCACGCGAATCATGGCCTGCAGACCGATGCCCACGGCCGCCGG
>DASSBH010000292.1:0-3686 GCA_035698945.1 Oleiagrimonas sp. | reverse complement strand
CGCGGCTGGCGGCCCAGCTCGGCAATGCGCGCGCTGATGTCGACCATGGTGTTGGGGAAGCGATCCAGGCAATCCGACACGGCGGCCAGGTTTTCCGCATTGTTGCCGACGTGGAGCAGGGCGAAGGTGGTGTTCGGGTGGCGCGCGATCACGCGGTCGCGGGCGGCGATCAGTTCCTTGTGGCTGGGGAATCCGGACCCGTAGAACGACCAGTCGGGATGCTGCGCCAGTTCCTCGTAACGCTCGTTGGTTTCGTCGATGGGCAGAAAGAAGGCTTCGGGATCGGATATGTGCATGAATACCGGCATGTCGTGCGCGGCGCAGGCTTCCCACATCGGATCGAAGCGCCGGTCGTCGACGGCCACCAGCGGACCTTCGTCGATGTGTTCGCGCAGGTACAGGCCCAGCGTTTTCAGAAGCTTCAGCCCGCGCGCGCCGACGCGATGGGCATGCTCGATCGCTTCGCCCTGACGCTGCGCAAAATCCGTTTCGTTGAACAGGCCGAACGAAGGTTCGGTGAGCGTGAGAAAGCGTCCCGGTGCGGCCTTGTCGAAGGTGCGGATGCTTTGTTCCAGCCCCTTGCCGGTGCCGCCGGTGAGATTGACCAGGGTGCGGATGCGCTTGCGATCCATCACCGGCAGCAGGTCTTCCGGCTGCGCGAACACCACGATGTCCTCGCCCACCGAAACGCCGCTGCGCACCTCGCGCGTCCAGGTGAGGTGCGCGTGCATGTCGATCACCGGAAAGCGCGGCTCCGGCACGTGCGTCTCGGGCACGTGCAGCATGCTGCGTGGCTTGAAGTCCTTCAGCCGCAAGGCCAGCTTGCTGGCGTCGGTGGCCGTTTGCAGCGGGTTCTTGCCCTTGTCTTCGAGCCGCACGGTGCCGGCCTCGACGGGCGGCGCGCAACAGAAGCAGGTATGGCGATGGCTCATGGTGTGCCGATCATGCGGGTTCGTGGCCGAAAGCGCATTCCCGCTCAGCGGGCATGCGCCTTCATGATGTCATGCACGCGACGGGTCAGCGCGACGGCATGGTCGAACGGGCGCAGCCACATGTTGCGACCGAACATCACGCCGGTGGCGCCGGCTTCCATGTATTGCGCGACCTTGCGCAGCACGGCGTCGTCGTCGTCGTTCTTCTCGCCGCCGGAAAACAGCACCATGGTACGCCCGGCCGAACGCACCACGCGATGCGTGCGTGCGGCGGCGTCTTCGTCGAGTGTGTCGTAGGGCGCGGGCACGTTCTTGCGCCGGTCATCAGGCTCGTGCAGCTTGACGATGTCCGCGCCCACTTCCAGCGCCACGCGCGCCGCGTAATCCTGCGCGTACAGCGTGCCCTTGCCGCCCTTGGCGTCGACGGCGGCGCCGCGCGGGTACGACCACAGCACCAGCGGCATGCCGAAGCGTTCGCAGTCGGCCCGCACCTGGCGCAACTGCCGCAACTCCTCGTCCTGGCGCGGCGAACCCACATACAGGGTGTAGCCGGCGGCGTCGGCGCCCAGGCGCACGGCGTCCTCGACGGAGGCGAACAGCGGCGAGGTGGCCTCGGCGTCGCTCGGGATGTTGGTCTTGCCGTTGAGCTTGAGGATCAATGGCACGCGGCCGGCATGCCGGCCCATGTACTTCTCGGCCAGACCGATACCGAGCGCGATGGCGGAAAAGCCGCCGGCCTCGGCCAACTCGAACTGATAGCTCGGATCGGCGGCCGGCGGATGGGGAAAGAAATCGGAAGGGCCATGTTCGAGACCCTGGTCGAGCGGCAGCACCATCAGGGTGCCGTTGCCCGGGCCGTGCCCGTAGAGCATGCGATGCAGGCGCGTGCGCTTGCCGTGGGACAGGCTCAGGGAGTCCAGCGTGGGCGGGGTGAATGGAGGTGCTTGCATCGGGCTGCTCATTTCGAATACTCTTGTGGAAACTTTCGAAAACTTACGTTAGCAATCATATTCAATCAAATGAGCCTTCCTGTCAAACCCGTTGCACCTTTCCAGACGCTGCGCAGCCTGCGCGCCATGCCAAGCGAGGCGCGGCAGCAGCTGGGCTGCGTGGATACCTTGCGTGAGGTGCTGCAGCAGCCGCAAACCTGGCGCGACACCGCCGCACGACTCGCGCACGCCGATGTCCGTCCATTGCTGGACGCGGTACGGACGCCCGCGCCATCCGGCATCGTGCTGACGGGCTCGGGCAGTTCCCTGTATGTGGGTGAGTGCCTGGCGCCGGTGTTGCAGTCGGCGCTGGGCATCCCGTGCCGCGCCATTGCGGCGGGCACGTTGTTGACCGATCGCGATGGCGTGCTGCCGCACGGTGACGGTCTGCTGGTGTCCATCGCCCGTTCCGGCGACAGCCCGGAAAGCGTCGGCGTGGTCGATGCCGTGCTGGCCGAGGCGCCGGGTTACCGGCATCTGGCCATCACCTGCAATGCGGAAGGACAGTTGGCGACGCGCTATGCAAACGAGCCACGCATGCGCGTGCTGCTGCTCGATCCGGCCACCAACGACCGCAGCCTGGTCATGACCAGCAGCTTTACCAATCTTCTGTTGGCCGGCAGCGGCCTGTTGCCGCAAGCGCCACGGGCTGCGGTGGCGGATGTTGCCGACATCCTGTTTGAAAATCACGGCGACGCATTGGCTGCCTGGGGCGCGCGCGATCTTGACGCCGCCGTCTATCTGGGCAGCGGCGCCGGCTGGGGCGCGGCCCGCGAAGCCGCCCTCAAGCTCATGGAAATGTCGGCCGGTGCGGTTCGGGTGATGGCCGAAACCAGTCTGGGCCTGCGCCACGGGCCGATGGCCTGGCTCAACCGGCCGTCGCTGCTGGTGTCGTTCCTGTCCGGTGATGCCAGCGTGCGTGCCTACGAAACGGATTTGCTGCGCGAACTGACGCGCAAGCATCTGGCTGCGCAACGCATTGTGGTGGGCGAGGGCATCGACCCGGCATGGGTGGGCGAGGACGGACTGGCCGTCGACTTGCCGGGTCTGTACAGCTTGCCGGAGGCACAGCAGGCGATGATCCACGTCGTGGTTGGCCAGGTGCTGGCGCTGTTCCATTGCCTGGCCCTGGGACAGCGGCCGGATGCGCCATCCGAGGGCGTGCTGACGCGCGTGGTCGAGGCATTCACCATCCACGGAGGGCGCGAGGCGTGACATCGACCAAGCCCATCCTGGTGGCCGGCGAGATCAACGTCGATTGGGTATTCGGCGGATGCGCCGCCATGCCCGAGCCGAACACCGAGGTACTGGCCGAAAGTTTCCATCAGGTGCCGGGTTCCTCGTCGATGATCTGCGCGATGGGCCTGGCGCGGTTGGGCGAAAGCGTGGTCTTCGCCGGATGCGCCGGTGACGATGCGCGTGGCGTTTTTTGCATTGATGCGCTGCAAGCCGCTGGCATCGACACGACGTCGGTGCGGCGCGATTCCGCGCTTTCCACGGGCGTCACGGTGGCGCTTTCCACTGCCGACGACCGTGCGCTGGTGACGTTTCCCGGCGGCATCGCCGCACTTCAGGCAGACGATATTTCCGACGTCCTGCTGGCCTCGGCACGACACCTGCATGTGTCTTCGTTCTATCTGCAGAGCCGGCTGCGTCCGCACCTCGGCGCACTGTTTGCGCGCGCACGCGAGGCTGGCCTGAGCACCTCGCTGGATCCCGGTTTCGATCCCGCACAGCGTTGGGACGACGGCGACGATTGGCCGTC
>DASSBH010000291.1:0-4371 GCA_035698945.1 Oleiagrimonas sp. | reverse complement strand
TGCCCGACATGGTTGCGGCCAACAAGGTCCAGGTACGCGCGAGACTCCCGTGGCGGGCAGTGCCCGCCCTACGCCTTCTCCACCGTCTTGTACCTGTACCGACACAAATCGGCGATGAGGCAATCAGGGCAATGCGGCTTGCGCGCAACACACACGTAGCGACCGTGCAGGATCAGCCAGTGATGGGCGTCTTTCTTGAACTCATCGGGGACGGCCTTGAGCAATTTGTCCTCCACGGCCCGCACGGTCTTGCCGGGGGCGAGGCCGGTGCGGTTGGCGACGCGGAAGATGTGCGTGTCCACGGCGATGGTGGGTTCGCCGAAGGCGGTGTTGAGCACCACGTTGGCGGTCTTGCGACCTACCCCTGGCAGCGCTTCCAGCGCTTCGCGCGAACGCGGTACCTCACCGTCGTATTGCTCGACGAGGATACGGCAGGTGGCGATGACGTTCTTGGCCTTGCCGTTGAAAAGGCCGATGGTATTGATGTAGCGCTTCAGGCCGTCCTCGCCCAGATCGAGCATGGCCTGCGGCGTGCCGGCGACGGGAAACAGTTTGCGCGTGGCCTTGTTGACGCCGATGTCGGTGGCCTGGGCGGAGAGGATCACGGCTATCAGCAGCTGGAAAGGCGTATCGTATGCGAGCTCGGTGGTCGGGTGCGGATTGAATTCGCGCAGACGCGTGAACATTTCGACGACATCGGCTTTCTTCATGGCTGGTTTTTCCTTGCCGCCCGCTTCGCGCGTGCGCGTTCGATGGCGGCTTGTACGGCGTTGCGGCTCAATGGCGCGCTGACGGCAGGTTGATCCTGCGCGGATGCCGGTTTGTGCATGGCGGCCTTGCGTGCGGCCAGTTGGGCATCGCGCTCGGCGCGTTCGCGTGCCAGCCGCGCTTCACGCTGGCGGAAATGTTCGCGGGCGGCATCGGCGTGGGCCTGGTCGATCTGCGCGGCGGGCATCGGGTCGAGCACGATGCAGTCGACCGGGCAGGCCGGCATGCACAGTTCGCAACCCGTGCAGCGGTCGTCGATGACCGTGTGCATGCGTTTGCCGGCGCCGACGATGGCGTCCACCGGGCAGACCTGGATGCATTTGGTGCAGCCGATGCATTCCGGTTCGATGATGCGCGCCAGCGTGCGCGGCTTTTCGATACCGTTGGCCGGGTTGAGCGGCTTGGATGCGCATTCGAGCAAGGCTGCAAGCTTTTCGATACCAGCCTGGCCACCGGGCGGGCACTGATTGATATCCGCCTCACCGACTGCGATCGCCTCGGCATACGGGCGGCAGCCGTGATAGCCACATTGCTCGCACTGCGTCTGCGGCAGCAGCGCATCGATGCGGTCGGCCAGCGATGGCGTGGTTGAGGAAGAGTCGGTCATGGCAACGGGTGGTGTATCGGATCCCATTGTAACGGCTGGATTTGCGCGACAATGCCGTTTTCGTGCAAAGGAGCGGACAAATGAAAAAGCACTCTTTCAGCCTGGCGGTCGTTCTCGCCGCGGGCCTTGTCGGTGGTTGCGTGGGCGTCGGTGTAACCCATGTCGGCACGGTGCATGCCGCCGACCGTCCCACCGATCAATCCGTCACGGTGTACGTGGACGCGACCTTCGGCTTCCGCAAGGACAGCTTCGCGCGCAAGTTGAGCAAGTCGCACGCCAAGTATGCCGAACGTGGTTACCATTTCGCGGGCATGCAGATTTACGACGAAAACGGCGACATGCAGGGCGCGTTCGTGACCTACACCCGCAACTGAAGCGAACCTTCCGCTTGCTGTAGGAGCCAGCCTGCTGGCGATTGTCTGGCCGTGCACATGGCAACCAATCGCCAGCAGGCTGGCTCCTACAACGTCGACGTCATATTGTCAGCCGACCTGGGAGCCGGGCTTGGACGCGCTGTCGACCTCGACCACATGGAGATCGCCGCCACCGGTGCCGGCGGACAGGATCATGCCCTCGGACAGACCGAAGCGCATTTTGCGCGGCGGCAGGTTGGCCACGAACACCACGTGGCGGCCGACGAGCTTTTCCGGCTCGGGGTAGGCGGCTTTGATGCCGGAGAAGATCTGACGCTTGCCCAGTTCGCCGGCATCCAGCTCGAAGCGCAGCAGCTTTTTCGAATCTTCCACGGCTTCGCAGACCACGACGCGGCCAACGCGCAGGTCCAGTTTGGCGAAATCGTCGATGCTGATGTTTTCGGGGCTCGAGGTTTGAGGCTCGGGGCTCGGGACGGCGCCGGTTGCTTTCAGTGATTCGCGGGAAGCTTCGGTCATGGCCTGGATGTTCTTCGGGTCGATGCGGGTCAAAAGTGGCGTGAATTCGGCCAGCGAGTGGCCAAGGAGCGGCGAGTCGGCATTACTGAAATGCGTGGAGTCGCTGGCCAGAAATGCCTCGGCACGCGCCACGGTGGCCGGCACCACCGGTTTCAGGTACACGCTGAGCAGGCGGAACAGGTTGATGGCCAGCGAGCACACCTGGTGCAGCGCTTCGGCCTGGCTTTCATCCTTGGCCATCTTCCAGGGCGCGCGCTCGGCGATCCAGGCGTTGGTATCGTCGGCCACGGCCATGATGGTGCGCATGGCGGCAGCATAGTCGCGACCTTCGTACAGGCCGGGAACCGGTTTCAGGCGCTCCACGGCCTCGTCGTAACGCTGCTGCAGGTCGGCATCCAGCTTGTCGGCGAGCTTGCCGTCGAAGCGCTTGCGCAGAAAGCCTGCCGTACGGCTGGCGATGTTCACCCACTTGCCGACCAGGTGTGAATTGACACGCTCCTCGAAATGCCTGAGGTCGAGATCGACATCACCCAGGGTCGAACCGAGCATGGTCGCCAGGTAGTAGCGCAGGTATTCCGGGTTCAGGTGATCGAGCCAGGTGCGCGCGTTGATGAAGGTGCCGCGCGACTTGCTCATCTTGGCGCCGTCCACGGTCAGGAAACCGTGCACGTTCACCGCCGTCGGCGTACGCAGGCCCGCGCCGTAAAGCATGGCCGGCCAGAACAGGGTATGGAAATAGGTGATGTCCTTGCCGATGAAGTGCACCATTTCCGTACCGGCTTCGGCGGCGGCATCACGCGTGACGAAGGCGTCGAAATCCAGCCCCCCGCGTTCGGCATATTCGCGGAACGCCGCCAGATAACCGACCGGCGCATCCACCCAGACGTAGAAAAACTTGTCCTTCGCGCCCGGAATCTCGAAACCGAAATAGGGCGCGTCGCGCGAGATGTCCCAGCTGCGCAGGCCGTCGTCAAACCATTCCTTGAGCTTGTTGACCACCTCCGATTGCAATTTGCCAGCATCGCGGCGTTCTTCCAGCCAGGCTTTCAACATGGCTTCGAAATTGGCCAGCTTGACGAAGTAGTGTTCCGATTCCTTGCGTATTGGCTTGGCGCCGCTGACCACCGAATACGGCTCGATCAGGTCGGTGGGCTGGTAGGTCTTGCCGCACACCTCGCACGAGTCGCCGTACTGATCCTTGCTGTGGCAATTGGGGCACTCGCCCTTGATGAAACGATCGGGCAGGAACATGTTCCGTTCCGGGTCGTAGAACTGCTCGACCGGGCGCGATTCGACGTGACCTGCCTCGTCAAGCGCCCGATAGATCTGTGCCGTCAACTCGCGGTTGGTTTCGGTGTGCGTGCTGGAGTAGTGGTCGTAGCCGATGCCGAAATCACGGAAGTCGGCCACGTGCATCTTGTGGCTGGCGTCGATCAACTGCTCGGGCGTGATGCCTTCGCGCTGCGCGCGCAACATGATCGGCGTGCCGTGCGCGTCGTCGGCGCAGACGAAATGCACCACATGTCCGGCCATGCGCATCGCGCGCACCCAGATGTCGCCCTGCACGTGCTCGACCATGTGGCCGATGTGGATCGGGCCGTTGGCATAGGGCAGGGCGCAGGTGACGAGGATGCGGCGGGGAGCGGTGTTCACGGGCGGCTTCGGTGGCTTGGGGTGAGCCGCCGATTATGGCATGCGGGAGTGGTGAGGGACGAGGGGCGAGTAGCGAGGGCGCACGATTGAAACTTGGCCGGAAACTCCAACACAGCGCCCTCGCTACTCGCCCCTCATCTCTCGCCCCTACTCACCCATCCGCTGCCACACCTGGGTGCGACCGATCCACGAAAAGCCGATATATCCACGCACCTTCAATTTCTGGCCGTTGTCGATCAGGGTCAGCTTGACCTTGTAGACCTTGCCGCTGGACGGGTCGAGGATGTGGCCTCCTTTCCATTCGTCGCCATCCTTGGTGAGGCCCCACATGATGATCATGCCCTCGATCGGCTGGTTGTGGCGCTTGCCGTCGCATTGCGTGCAGATGGGCGGGTTGCCGTCGCGCGCGATCGTTTCGGGGCTCATGTTCATCACCTTGAGCACGGTGCCCTG
>DASSBH010000290.1:0-10437 GCA_035698945.1 Oleiagrimonas sp. | reverse complement strand
CCGGTTGATCGTGGCCAGCGCGATAGCACACGCCGAGACCGCCGCCGACGTCGATGCAACGGATCGTGTGCCCGGCGCCGACCAATTCACGCCACAACGATGCCAGTCGCTGCAACGCTTGCCGGATCGGTTCGAGATCCAGCAACTGCGAACCGATGTGCATGTGCAGGCCGTCCAGACACACATGCGTCAACCGGCCGCTGGCGGCGAACCAGCGCCGCGCCTCGTCGATGTCGACGCCGAACTTGTTTTCCGCCTTGCCAGTGGAAATCTTGGCGTGCGTGGCGGCGTCCACGTCGGGGTTGACGCGCACCGAGGCGTGCGCGACCACGCCGCGCGCCGCCGCCAGACGTTCGATCAGATGCAGCTCGTCTTCCGATTCCACGTTGAAACGGGCAATGCCGGCGACCAGCGCCTGCGCGATCTCGTCGGCGCTCTTGCCGACGCCGGAGAACACGATGCGTTCGGCGGGAATGCCGGCACGCAGGCTGCGTTGCAGTTCGCCGGCCGAAACGATGTCGGCGCCGACGCCTGCCGTGCCCATCCATTGCAGAATCGCGATGTTGGAGTTGGCCTTGACCGCGTAGCAGACCTGCGCATCCAGGCCTGCGAGCGCCGCTTGCAGGGCATGGATGCGCTGGCGGATGGCGCTGGCCGAATAGGCATGGCACGGTGTGCCGACCTTGCGCGCCAATACTTCGAGATCGACGCCGTCGAGATGGACGGCGTCGATTTTCGCGGTTTGGTCAATGGAGATCGTGTCGGTCATGGCCCGCATGTCGGTTTGGAGGCAAACCTGCGCAACGCTTTGTGGGCCCCCGAATGAATCCCGTTTTTTGTAGGAGCCTGCCTGCAGGCGATGGCTTGATCTTGCGACCCTACGCCATCGCCTGCAGGCAGGCTCCTACACACACACCGGTGGTGGTCAGTAACCGGCCGCCGAGCCCGCCGAGCGGTGCGGATCGCTGGCGCCTTCCAGCATGCCGGTCTTCGGGTTGATGAGGATGGACTCCAGCACGCCCAGGCCACGCTCCTTGAACGTGTAACCCATCGCTTCCAGCTTCTGCCTCGTCTGCGCCGTCATCAGCCCCGGGCCGACATAGACCACCTGCGGATACCACTGCTGGTGGATGTGCGGCGCGTTGACGGCCTGCTGCATGTTCATGCCGAAGTCGACCACGTTGATGATGCTCTGCATGGTGGTCGAGATGATGGTGGCGCTGCCGGGGCTGCCACTGATGATGTACGGCTTGCCGTTTTTCATCACGATGGTCGGCGTCATCGAGCTCAACGGACGCTTGCCCGGCTGCACGCGGTTGACCTTGCCCTGCACCAGGCCGGCGCCGTTGGCCACGCCCGGTTTGGCCGTAAAGTCGTCCATTTCGTTGTTGAGGTAAAAACCGGTGTCGCCGGCGATCTGCTTGATGCCGAACAGATAGTTGATGGTGAAGGTGACGGCCACGGCATTGCCGTTGGCGTCCATCACCGAGTAATGCGTGGTGTTGTTGCCTTCGTTGGCCGGCAGGAAGCTCTTGATCTCGGACGACGGCGTGGCCTTGTCCGGTTTGATCGTTGAGCGCAGCTTGTCCGCGTAAGCCGGCGAAAGCAGCTTCTCGATCGGGTTGTGCACGAAATCCGGATCACCCAGGTAGGTGTTGCGGGTGGCGAAGGCGCGGCGCTCGGCTTCGGCGAAATAGTGGATGAAATCGACCGAGGCATAACCCCACTTGCCGATCGGATAGGGCTCGAGGATGTTCAGGGTCAGGCACAGTGTGGTGCCGCCGGAGCTTGGCGGCGGCGCGGAGATGATGGTGTAGCCGTGGTACTGGCACTGGATGGGTTTGAGCCATTCCACGTTGTACTTGGCGAAATCCTTCATGGTGAAAAGACCGCCGTTGGCGTCGCTGGCCTTGACGATGGCCTTGGCGATGGAGCCCTTGTAGAAAGCGTCGGTGCCGCCCTCGGCGATCTTTTGCAGCGAGTTGGCCAGATCAGTCTGCACCAGGCGGTCGCCGGCCTTCCACGGCTTGCCGCCGTTGCCGAAGATGGCGGCCGAGTTCGGGTACTTGTTGAGCGCTTCCAGGCGACCGTTGAGAATGTCGGCGTCGCCCTGCTCCAGCACGAACCCGTCGCGGGCCAGCTTGATCGCCGGCGCAATGACCTGCTTGACGCTCATCGTGCCGTACTTGGCGAGGGCGGTGTTGAGGCCCATCACCGTGCCCGGCACGCCCACGCCGAGATAGCTGCCCTCGGTGCGTTCCTTGACCACGTTGCCATCGGCATCCTGGAACATGTCGGTGGTGGCCTTGAGCGGCGCCTTCTCGCGGAAGTTCAGGAACAGGTTCTTGCCGTTGGCGAGGTGGATGGTCATGAAGCCGCCACCGCCGATGTTGCCGCAGCACGGTTGCGTCACGGCCAGGGCATAGCCCACGGCGACCGCCGCATCGACGGCGTTGCCGCCGGCCTTGAGGATCTCGACGCCCGCCTCGGTGGCCAGATGCTGATCGGAAACCACCATGGCGTGTTTTGCCGTGACCGGCCGGGTCTTTTCCAGCGCCTCACGGGTGGCGGCAGGTGCATGGGCAAAGATCGACGCATCGGATGCGGCGCCCGCACTGGCTGCGGTGGCGACGCCGGCCTCGGCAGTGGGCGGTGTGCTGCCGCTGCAAGCCGCCAGGGCAAGCGCGAGCAAGGCCGGCGTCAGAAGCAGACCATGCCGCCAAAGCGACATGGTCGACCGTGATGGATGGTTATCGGGTCGTGTCTGGCTGTTCCCCAACATGGTTGTTCTCCGCGTGTGAATTTTGAGCATAGTGGCAGGCCAACAAGTCTAGCCAATGAAAAAACCGGAAGCGTGCATAACTGCAGGTTGTGGTCGCAAGCGATCCCGCCATTCGCCCCTTTTTGTAGGAGCCTGCCCGCAGGCGACCCGCCTCAACGCACGATCAAGCTTCGAGGCGGGTCGCCTGCAGGCAGGCTCCTACGATTGATCATGGGCCCTGCGCTCCCCAGAATCCGGCCCGCGGCGGGCGCAGCAAACCGTCCCGCATGCGAATGCCGTCAGGATAGTCATCCTGCAACCAGAACGGCCCGTCCAGATCGACGAAGGCGGCTTCGCGGGCAATTTCCAGCGCCGGCGCGATGCCCAGCGAAGAGCCCACCATGCAGCCGACCATGATGCCGAAACCCTCGACCCGCGCGGCATGCAGCAAACACCACGCTTCGGTCAATCCACCGGTCTTGTCCAGTTTGATGTTGACGGCCTGGTAGCGATCGCGCAAACGCGGCAAATCGTTGGTCGTGTGGCAGGCCTCGTCGGCACAGATGGGAATGTTGGTGACGAAGCCCCGCAGTGCATCGTCCGCATCGGCAGGCAAGGGTTGCTCGATCAGGGCGACGCGGTTGCGTTCCAGCACCGGTTGCATGTCGCGCAGGATCGCGATGTCCCAGCTTTCGTTGGCATCGACGATCAGACGTGCGCGTGGAGCCGCGGTGCGCACCGCCTCGATGCGCGCCGCCGGAGCCTCGGCGTCGAGCTTGATCTTGATGAGGTCGTTGTGCGCGATGCGCGCGGCTTCCTCGCCCATGCGCTCGGGCGTGTCGATGCTGACCGTAAGCGCTGTCACCATCGGCGCAGGTGCGGGCCGCGCCAGACGTGTCCACACGGGAACGCCGGTGAGCCGCGACTCGAGATCCCACAAGGCCGCGTCCAGGGCGTTGCGCGCGGCGCCGGCGGCAAGATGCATTTGCAACGTGTCCCTGTCCATGCCGGCGCACACTTTGCCGCGCACGGATTCCAGTTGTCCGATGACGGACTCGACGGATTCGCCGTAGCGCTTGTAGGGCACGCATTCGCCGCGCCCGGTCTGGCCCGACTGGATCAGTTCGACCATCACCACTTCCGCGCTGGTTCTGGCTCCGCGTGAAATGCGGAAAGGCGCGTTCAACGGCAGGCTGCGGTGCCGGATGGTCAGTTCACGAAGCATGCGAGCAAATTGTCCACGATGGCGTCGACACCCATGGAAACGGGATCCTGGCACGGCAGGCCGAGCTGGTCGCTGATCGCGTCGCAGGCGGCCTGGGCCTTGCCCGGAGCCACCCTGGATGTATTGAGCGCAACGCCCACCGCCCTGACCTCCGGGTTGGTCAGGCGAGCGGCGGCCAGGTTGGCTTCCAGGCAGGTTTTCAGGTCGGGCATGGCGCGCCCCGGAAGCCCGCGCATGTGCGGCCGCGTGGGCTCGTGGCAAAACACCAGGGCGTCGGGCTGCGAACCGTGCAGCAGACCGAGCGAGACGCCGGCAAAAGAGGGGTGGAACAGGGAGCCTTGCCCTTCGATGAGATCCCAGCCGTCGTCATCGCGCGCGGGCGAAATGTTTTCGGCCGCACCGGAGATGAAATCGGCGATGACCGAATCGATGGGAATGCCGGCGCCGGCGACGAAGATGCCGGTCTGCCCGGTGGCTCGGAAATCCGCAACCAGTCCGCGCTGGCGCATGGCGTGTTCCAGTGCCAGTGTGGTGTACATCTTGCCGACCGAACAATCCGTGCCGACGGTCAGCAGGCGATGGCCCGCGCGCGGACGGCCATTGCCGACGTGAAGGATCTTGGTGCAGTCGCGCGCGTCGAACAGCACGCGCCCGTTGCGCCGGGCCGCCGCCACGATCTCGGGGTTGTCGCGCAGTTTCTGGTGCAGGCCGGCAATCACGTTGAGGCCGGCATCGAGCGCCGCCACGACATCGGTGACGATGTCCGCGGCCATCATGCCGCCGGCATTCGCGGTGCCGATCAGCATGGTGTCGGCGCCCGCGGCCCTGGCTTCGGCCATGCCCATGTCGGGAAAGCCCAGCGTCAACTTGCAATCGGGAGAACGATACTGCCCCACGCACCACTGCGGACGCCAGTAGGCAACGCCCCTGGCCGTCTTGATGTCCAGTTCATCGACGGCACGACCCAGGTACAAAAGATAGGGCGGGCTCCAGTGGCCGCGAGCAGTTTCTTCGCCAAGGCTCGACATGAAATGACTACTCCATACATAAAGGTCATGTGGCACCAAGGGGGAAATGCCATCGACAACCTATGGGGTATCCGATGGCACGGAGCGCATGTCGACAATGCCTATGCCGGCGAAGCGCCGCTGATCCCCTGAAACAACGGAAACGAGCATAGTCACAAGCCAACCGGAGCCGCCAATGAAAAGAACACCATGAGGCATAACTGCCGGTTGTGGGTGTACGCGGCGAGTCTGCTCCCGGGCAAGGGACACGAAAAGTGCCGCTGAAAACCGGGTTCCGCAAGGCCGACCCATGCATATTTGCGAAGGTTTTTCCGACTTCGGCCGCGCCCACAACCGGCAGTTATGCATGACACCGATATTTTCATTGGATACCCGCATCGGCTTGTGCCTATGCTCGACCCACATGCAAACGCGTTTGCCGACAAGGCTGTCGATTCCGACACGCTGCGCGTTGACTCGACATCCGGCGACCTGGAGGGAGGCTCGCCCATGCCGCTTTGTTCATGACGGTAACTCAGAGGGGATTTACCATGAAAAAGCATTCAAACCGCATCGTTCTCGCCTTGCTGGCCGCCTCGATATCGCTGGCGTTGGCCACCTCGGCCAACGCACAGACTGCCGGCAACACGAATACGCAAAACGACGATACCCAGCAAAAGCAGTCCAAATCGCAGAACAACGAAAAGGCCACCGATCTTTCCACGATCATCGTCACCGGCACCCGCGTCGGCGGGCGCACCAAGAGCAGTTCGCTGACGCCGATCGACGTGATTCCCACCGAAGTGCTGAACCAGACCGGCACCATCGACCTCGGCAAGGCGCTCGACCGCACCGTGCCGTCGCTCAATTTCCCGCTGGCTTCGATGTCGGACACGTTCGCCTTCGCCCGACCCTTCCAGATGCGCGGCCTCAACAGCGATGAAGTGCTGGTGCTGGTCGACGGCAAGCGCTGGCACGTCGGCGCGTTGATGTTGACGCTCGGCCAGGTCGGCCAGGGCTCGCAGGGCGTGAACATCAACACCATTCCGATGGGCGCCATCGACCATATCGAGGTGCTGCGCGACGGTGCTTCCGCGCAATACGGCTCGGACGCACTCGCCGGCGTCATCAACATCATCCTGAAGAAGGGCGCCGATGGAGGCATGGTGCAGGGCGAGTACGGCAAGTACACCGCCGGCGACGGCGACACATCGCGCATCCAGGGCAACTTCGGCCTGCCGCTCGGCGACAACGGCTGGTTGCGCGTATCCGGGCAGATCGGCAATCAGCAGGCCACCAACCGCGCCGGCCTGGACAACCGGCCGGGCTTCACCGAGCTGGGCAGGAAATACCACGTCGGCATTCCCGCCGGCCACAACTACAACACGTTCCTCGACTGGCAATACGACTTCACGCCCAACGTGAGCCTGTACGGCTACGGCCACTACGGCACGCTGGTGGCCAACCCCATGGCGTTTTACCGCTATGGCACCAACGCGCCGATACCGAAGAACGACCTGATGCAGTACATCTTCCCGGACGGCAACGGATTCCAGCCGAAAGAGCACGGCGTATCCAGGGACAAGGCCTTCGTGATGGGATTGCGCGGCCACACGGACAGCGGATGGCGCTGGGATGTCAGCGCCAACTGGGGCGCCAACCGCGTGTCCTACGGCACCTACAACACCATCAACTTCGCTTTCTGGAACGACTTTGGCTACAGCCCGCGCGACATGCACGACGGCACCCTGACCTCGTCGCAGAGCGTGTTCAACATCGACATTTCCAAGGGGCTGGGCGACTACTGGAACCTGGCTTTCGGCGCGCAGTACCTGCGTCAGAGGTACAAAATCCAGGCCGGCGACCTCGCCTCGTATTACGTCGGAAGTTCCGGCATCACCGGCGCGGCCCAGGGCTTCGCCGGCTGGGGTCCGCAGGACGCCAGCGACAGCTCGCGCCACGCCGTTTCCGAATACGTGCAGCTGGAAGGCAGCATCACCGACAAGTTGAGCACCTCATTGGCCGTGCGCCACGAGAATTATTCCGACTTCGGAACCAACATCTCCTACGCGGTTTCCGGACGCTACGACTTCACCGACGAATTCGCCCTGCGCGGCACCGTCTCGACCGGATTCCGCGCGCCGGGCCTGGGCCAGCAGCACGCTTCGGTCACCACTTCCGTGTCCTATCCGGAGGGCAACTCGCTGGGGCTGCCCGAGGGCATTTACCTGCGCGGCCTGGTGCCGGTCGACAACAAGGTGGCCCAGCTGCTCGGCAGCGAGCCGCTCAAGGCGGAAACCTCGCGCAGCTATACCTTCGGCATGGTGTGGAATCCGAGCCGGTCGTTCACGACCACGGTGGACCTGTATGACATCGAGCTTGAAAACCGCATCCTGATGTCGAGCTCGATGTCGCTGGTCACCGATTCGGTCAAGGACTACCTGGCAGCCAACGGCGTTCCCAACTCGCCCTACGTCGCCCTGGCCTACTTCACCAATGCCGCCAAGATGCGCATCCGGGGCATCGGCGTGGTTTCCAGCTACCACACGGAATTCTCCAACGGCGCGAGCTTCCAGACCACGCTCAACTGGTCGTACCACAAGAACGAGGTCACGTCGGTCCGTCCCAACCCGGAAGTGCTCAACCAGCTGGGTGACGTCGGCTTCCATCGCATCACCCGCAGCCAGAAAAAGGGCCTGCTGGCCGACCGCATGCCGCGCTCCAAGATCATCTGGACCAACAACTTCAGGACCGGCCACTGGGGTTTCGTCGGCACCGCGATCCGCTACGGACGCGTCACCGACTACAGCTCGACCAGCTATATCTACGATGACGTGTATCACGGCAAATGGCTGTTCAGCGCCTCCGTCAACTACTACCTCGACCGCTGGACGTTCACCCTGGGTTCGGACAACATCTTCGACACCTACCCGGACAAGGCGCCCGAAGGCAGCAACTTCCACGGCATCTTCCCCTATCCGAGCAGTTCGCCGTTCGGTTCACAGGGTGCATTCGTGTATGGCAAGGTGGCGTATCGCTGGTAGCGGGAATGTATCGCGCATCCCCACCGTTCGTGCTCCGATATCGCAGCACGAACGGTGGGGAAGCTGAGGCACGAAAACCCCACCAAAACCCGTTCGCCCTGATGCTTCGACATTGACCACCACGGACCCGATCTTGAACCAGACCGCCTCCGCTTCATCGTCACCACGAACTTCCCCTGTCGGGGCTCTTGCCGCCACACAGGATCGCCCCGGCGTGCTGCGCGCCGTCGGGCGCTGGCAACTGGTCGGCCTGTCGGTCAACGACGTGATCGGCAGCGGCATTTATCTGCTGCCGGCTGCCGCCGCCGCGTTGCTCGGCCCGGCCAGCCTGTGGGCCGTGCTGCTGGCGGGCGTGGCCGTGAGCCTGCTGGTGCTGTGCTTTGCACAGGCCGCCAGCTTCTACGACCATCGAGCCGGCGGCAGTTATCTGTACGCGCGCGAGGCATTCGGCCCGCTGGCCGGTTTCGAGGTCGGCTGGATGCTGTTGCTGACGCGCATCTCTTCGGCCGCGGCACTCAGCAACGGTCTGGCCGAGGCGGTAACGCACTTCTGGCCGATGGCCGCCACCGGCAGCGTGCGGATCGCGATCATCGTCGGCTCGCTGCTGGCGCTGACCTGGATCAACGTGATCGGCGTACGCGCGGCGGCGCGCACGGGCGTGTTCCTGGCCATCAGCAAACTGGTGCCGCTGGCGATGTTCATCGTCATCGGCGCGTTCTTCGTGGACATGAGCCAGGCCTCGCCGCTGGCGGTCGGTTCCATTCCCGTGCCCGACCTGGCCAAGGGCGCGCTGCTGCTGCTGTTCGCCTATGCCGGTTTCGAGAACATGCCGACGGCGGCGGCCGAGTATCGCAACCCGCGCCGCGACGTGCCGTTCGCGATGATCGCCATGATCGTCATCGTCACCCTGGTCTACGTCGGCGTGCAGTGGGTGGCGCTGGGCACGCTGCCGGGCCTGGCCGAATCGTCCACGCCGCTGGCCGATGCCTCGGCACAGTTCGGCGGCGCCTGGCTGGCGCTGGTGCTGACCGTCGGCGCGGCCGTCTCGATCCTCGGCACCAACAGCAACACGATCATGTTCGGCCCGCGCTATCTGCACGCGCTGGCCGACGACGGCTACGGCCCGAAGATCCTGACCCGCATCCACCCGCGTTATCGCACCCCGGCCGTGGCCGTCGTCGTGGTCGGCGTGTTCTCGACGATCCTGGCCTTGTCCGGCTCGTTCGTGCAACTGGCGCTGCTGTCGGTGGTGGCGCGCCTGGTCGGTTATGTGGCCGTTTCACTTTCGGTGCTGGTATTGCGCAAACGCCATGGCGGACGCGAAGGCGCCATACGCCTGCCCGGCGGCCCGTTGATTCCGATTGCCGCGACCGTGCTTTCGCTCGCCCTGCTGGCCAGCGCCGGCGTCTACAACCTGGTAGCCGGCGCACTGGCGCTGCTGGCCGGGGTGCTGATCTACCGTTTCTGGCGACGCCCGGTACCATGAGCTTCGTGCGCGACCACGAGAGACATCGCATGCGTGGCTTGAAACTGCTGATCGGCATCGCCCTTCTGACCCTGTCTTTAAGCGCGTGGGCCACGCAACCGTGGCTGACGCTGCCGCCGATCCCGACGCTGCCCGAACCCGCGCACAGCGGCACGGCCCCGGTCAACGGCATCCAGCTGTGGTACGCCGAATATGGCCACGGCGCGCCGGTGATCCTGCTGCACGGCGGCTTCGGCCACGCCGCCTGGTGGGGCCTGCAGATTCCGGTGCTGGCAAAGCACCATCGCGTCATCGTCGTCGACAGTCGCGGCCAGGGCCGCAGCAGCCATGACCCCGACGCCACCATGAGCTATCGGCTGATGGCGTCGGACGTGCTGGCGCTGATGGACCGCCTGCGCATCCGCAAGGCCGCCATCGTCGGCTGGAGCGACGGCGCCATCATCGGTCTGGAACTGGCGATCCATCATCCCGAGCGGCTGACCAAGGTATTCGCCTTCGGCGCCAACACCGATCCCTCGGGCTATCACAATTCCAGCGAACGCAGCCCGGCGCAGAATGCGGTGGTGGACGAGTATTCGCGCCTGATGCGCAGCGGCTATCTGAAGCTCTCGCCCACGCCGAATGACTTCGATGCTTTCCATCGCAAGATGAACACGCTGTGGAACACGAAGCCGCAGATCAGCGCGAAACAGTTGCAGGGCATCCACGTACCGGTCTGGATCGTCGACGGCGACCACGACGAAATCATCAAGCGCGAAAACGTCGATTTCCAGTTCGCGCAGATTCCCGGCGCACGTGAACTGATCGTGCCGGGGGCCAGCCATTTCGCCTTCCTGCAACAGCCCGAAGCCATGAACGTGGCGCTGCTGCGTTTCATGGCTTGGCACCCATGAAACAACGAATCCCGATGTAGG
>DASSBH010000289.1:0-5915 GCA_035698945.1 Oleiagrimonas sp. | reverse complement strand
GGCCATGAGGATCGCGGCCAGGCGCGTCACGCGCGAGGCGATGCGGGTCAGGCCCTCGGGGCCGTGATAGACGGCGTACATCGAGGCCATGATGGCCAGCAGCACCTGCGCGGTGCAGATGTTGGACGTGGCCTTTTCGCGGCGGATGTGCTGCTCGCGCGTCTGCAATGTCAGGAGGTAGGCGTTGTTGCCTTCGGCGTCACGCGACACGCCGATCAGGCGGCCGGGCATGGAACGCTTGTAGGCGTCGCGGCAGGCCATGAAGCCGGCATGCGGGCCGCCGAAGCCGAACGGCACGCCGAAACGCTGGGTGTTGCCGACGACGATGTCCGCGCCCATCTCGCCCGGCGACTTGAGCAGGGTCAATGCCAGCAGGTCGGCGGCGAAGATGGCCAGCGCGCCCTTGGCGTGGATTTTTTCGACCTCTTCGCTCCAGTCCATCAGCCAGCCGCTGCTGGCCGGATACTGGATCAGTGCCGCGAAGTAGTCGTCCGCGGCGATTGCGGCATCCCATGCCTCGGCGGAGTTGGCCAGTTTGACCGTGAGCCCCAAGGGCTCGGCGCGCGTGCGCATCACCTCGATGGTCTGCGGGTGCGCGTCGCCGAACACCACGATCGTGCTGCCCTTGCCTTTGGCCTTGGCCATGCGCTTGGCCAGCGTCATGGCCTCGGCGGCGGCGGTGCCTTCGTCCAGCATCGAGGCGTTGGCGATTTCCATGCCGGTCAAGTCGGCGCACATGGTCTGGAAGTTCAGCAGCGCCTCCAGGCGGCCCTGCGAAATTTCCGCCTGATAAGGCGTGTAGGCCGTGTACCAGGCCGGGTTTTCCAGAATGTTGCGGGCAATCACGTTGGGCACGTGGGTGCCGTAATAGCCCTGGCCGATGAAACTGCGGAACACCTTGTTCTTTTCCGCGATGGCGCGAACCTTGGCCAGCGCCTCGACCTCGGTGATCGCTTCGGGCAGATCGAGTGGATCGGTCGACTTGATGTTGGCCGGCACGATGGCATCGGTCATGGCCTGCAGCGACGGCTGACCGACCGTATCCAGCATGGCGGCGATTTCCGCCTCGTCCGGGCCGATGTGGCGGCCGATGAAGGCGTCGTGGTGTTCGAGATCGCGCAGTGAGGGCGTGGCTTTCTGGTTCATGGCAAGAAGGGTCCGGTTGGCGTTGGTACAACGTCTGCCCCTCTGTTCTTTTGCCTGAGAGTTTGGAAATGCGGCATCCGCATGTCGTGCCCCTTCGGCGCCGGATCGAACCGGTCTCTCCAGAGTTTTTCGCGCATGGAGGTGCTGGGCCTGAGCGATTACGGGCGTTGCGCCTTCGGCAGCGGCAGAGCCGCTTCTCCCACCATGCGTGTGGAAAGGCCGATTATACCGTTTTCGCGGCGCGCGCCAGCCCCGCATCATGGCCATCGTTTTCCGTGGCAGGAGCAAGCCCCTCCTGTCCATGAGTGGATGCGGGTTCGGCAACAGGGTTGGTTATTTGGCCAGGCTTCAGTTCCAGGCCGTGATCGACGTGATGCAGCCGGATTTCGCGGGGCTGGTTGACTGCACATTCACCGTGCCGGGTTCACGATGACCACGCCCGCCACGCAACCGCCGTGGCGATGTTCTCACCGCCATGCCCACCGGAGAACCGCTATGGCAGAAAAACGCCGCACATCCCAAAAGAGCAGCCCCGCCCGCAAGACGCCGGAGCAGGCGCGCGACATCCGTGGCCAGGCCGACGAATTGCACCAGACCGCCGGAGGCAAGCATCCGCCGATGACCACCAACCAGGGTGTGCCCATCAGCGACAACCAGAATTCCCTGCGCGCCACGCCGCGTGGACCGACGTTGCTGGAAGATTTCGTCCTGCGTGAAAAGATCACCCATTTCGACCACGAGCGCATCCCCGAGCGCATCGTGCACGCGCGTGGCTCGGCGGCGCACGGCTACTTCGAGCTGACCAAATCGCTGAAGAAATACACCACGGCGAAAATCCTCACCGAGGTGGGCGAGAAGACGCCGCTGTTCACGCGCATCTCCACCGTCGCTGGCGGCGCCGGTTCCATCGACACGCCGCGCGACATCCGCGGTTTCGCCGTGAAGTTTTACACCAAGGAGGGCAATTGGGATCTGGTCAGCAACGACATCCCGGTATTTTTCATCCAGGACGCGATGAAATTCCCGGATCTGGTGCACGCCGTGAAGATGGAGCCCGACCGCGGCTTTCCCCAGGCGGCGACCGCGCATGACACGTTCTGGGACTACATTTCGCTGACGCCCGAGGCCATGCACGTGATCCTGTGGGCGATGTCCGACCGCGCCATACCGCGCTCGCTGCGCATGATCGAGGGCTTCGGCATCCACAGCTTCCGCCTGCTCGACGCCAAGGGCCACAGCACTTTCGTCAAGTTCCACTGGCGGCCCAGGCTGGGCCTGCAGTCGCACGTGTGGGACGAGGCCGTGAAGGTGACCGGCGCCGATCCGGACTTCCATCGTCGCGACCTGTTCAAAGCCATCCAGTCCGGTCATTACCCCGAATGGGAACTGGCGGTGCAGCTTTTCACCGAGGCGGAGGCCGAGGATTTCCCGTTCGATCATCTCGATGCAACCAAGATCATTCCCGAGGAGATCGTGCCGTTGCAAGTGATCGGGCGCATGGTGCTCAACCGCTGGCCGGACAACTTTTTCGCCGAGACCGAACAGGTGGCGTTTTGCCCAGCCAACATCGTGCCCGGCATCGACTTCAGCAACGATCCGCTGTTGCAGGGGCGGCTGTTCTCCTACCTGGACACGCAGCTGATCCGCCTCGGCGGCCCCAACTTCAACGAGATCCCGATCAACTCGCCCAAGTGTCCGTTCTCCAACCTGCAACGCGACGGCCACATGCAGATGCGCACGCCCAAAGGACGAGCCAATTACGAGCCCAATTCATTGCAGGACGACACTCCGCGCGAAACCCGGGACGGCGGTTTCCGCAGCTTTGCCGAACATGCCGACGACGGCGTCAAGGGCCGCATCCGCGCCGAGAGCTTCGCCGATCATTACAGCCAGGCGCGACTGTTTTATCGCAGCCAGACCGAGCCCGAACAGGCGCACATCGTTTCCGCTTTTGTCTTCGAATTGTCCAAGGTGGATACCGAACACGTGCGTGAGGCCATGGTCGGCCATTTGCGACACGTCGACGCCACGCTGGCCAAGCGTGTCGCCAAGGGGCTGGGCATGGCATCCTTGCCGCCGGCGCCGCCCACGGCGGTGAAACCCAGGGACATGGATCCGTCCCCGGCGGTCCAGATCATCGGCAAGATGAAGGACACGCTCGAAGGTCGCGCCGTCGGCATTTTCATCGGCGACAATTCTGATCCGGCCGCCATCAAGGCCTTGCGCAAGGCCGCCGAGGATGCCGGCGCCATGGTCGGCACCGTGGCTCTGACGCGCGGCGTCACCCTGGCCGACGGCAAGCAACTGGTCGCCGATGGCCAACTGGCCGGCACGCCTTCGGTCATCTTCGATGCCGTGGCGCTGGTGCTGTCCGACAAGACCGGCAAATATCTGGCCAAGGAGGCTGCCGCGGTGGATTTCGTGCGCGACGCTTTCGGTCACCTCAAGGCCATCGCCTTCGATGCGGGCGCCAAGGCCGTGCTCGACGCCGCCGGCATCGAACATGATGCCGGCGTCGTGGATGCCGGCGATACCAAGGCCTTCATCAAGGCCGCCAAAACCCGCCAATGGGATCGTGAGCCCAGCGTGCGCACCTTGCCCTGATCCCGACCCGGCAGGACGGGCACTGCCCGCCAAATATGAGCCGCATGTGCCTGAGTTGTCCTGTGGCATGCCGTAGCTGCGATGAAGATGCAGACACGGATCAACACGGATGAACGCGGATACAGAAAAATCCATCTTGATCCGTGTCCATCCGTGTTGATCCGTGTCAAGAAGCCATGACCGGACCTGGCCGTCTCTCTCCGAAAATTCCTGATGATTGGCGGTTTTCGATACTCCCCATACGGAGGCAGGCGGGCAGTGTCCGCCCTACCGTTTCGCGACCGTTTCCGAATGCTAAGCTGGTTCTGTTTCCTCCGACGAGATTGCCATGATCAACATCCGTGGCCTTGACCATGTCGTTCTGCGTGTCATCAACATGCAGCGGGCCGTGAACTTTTACCGCGACGTGATCGGTTGCCGGGTGGAGAAACGCCAGGAAGGTATTGGCCTCATTCAGCTGCGCGCCGGCCTGTCGCTGATCGACCTGGTCGACATCGACGGCAAGCTGGGCAGTGTCGGTGGCGCCGCGCCAGGTGCGGAAGGTCACAACATGGATCATTTCTGCGTGCGCGTGGAGCCATACGACGAGCAGGCCATCCTCGCCCATCTCAAGGCGCACGATGTGCGCATCGGCGATATCGGCTCGCGTTACGGCGCGGAGGGCGAAGGCCCGTCGATCTACATCTTCGATCCGGATGGCAATACCGTCGAGCTGAAGGGGCCGCCGGACCTGCCGGCATCAGCGCCGGAGAGAGGAAGCACATGAACTTGCGACATGGCTTGTGGCCGATGGCCTTGATCCTGTTGATGGCCGGTTGCGGTCGGCAGGAAGGAACACTGGCGCCGGAAACGACTTCCGCCACATCGACGGCTTCACCGGCAACGGCCGCGTCGGTGGACAAGGCCGCCGTGCGCGAGGTGGTGGAACGCTTCGGCAAACGGATGCAGAAAGTATCCGTGCTGGCTCCACCGGACACCATGCGTCCGCAATTGAAGAAGGTGTACGGCGATCTGCTGACGCCGAACCTGCTGCAGGCATGGCTGGCCGACCCGTCGCAGGCGGTGGGGCGCGATGTCTCCAGCCCGTGGCCGGCGGGCATCGACATCGACCGCATCGATTGCCCGACGGCGATCCGTTGTCGCGTGCAGGGAAGCGTCCGCTACGTCACCAGCAACGAAGTGGAGCATGGCGGTGTGGCGATGCGGCGTCCGGTGCGGTTGCGTGTCGAGCGGGAAAACAAGGGTTGGCGCATTGCCGCCATGGAGATCGTCAAGCCTTGACAGGCCCTCGTAGGGCGGGCATTGCCCGCCGAAAAAGGCCTGCGCTTGCATGGGCGTTCGATGGCGGGCAGTGCCCGCCCTACCTTGTGCGTGGATCTTTGGATGGCGCGGGCGGAACGCGCGGGTCGCCCTCGGAACGGTCCCGCTGCAGCGCCGCGCGCGCCAGCAGGATCATGGTGATCGGCACGGTCGCGGTCACGAATATGCCGATGAGGATCGGGCCGAGGACAAGGCGCCCGCGCGCCAGCGAAAAGCACAGTACCGTGGCAACCACCATCAGGAACAGGCCCAGCGTCGTGCCCAGGGTGGGAGCGTGCAAGCGGCTGTAGAAACTCTTCAGCCGCAGCAGGCCGATCGAACCGATGAACGCCAGCAGCGCGCTGGCGAGCACCAGCGCGGCGACCAGCAGGGCGGCCCAATCGGGCAGCGACACGAGCGCGCTCATTCGATCACCTCGCCACGCATCAGGAACTTGGCGAATGCCGAGGTGCTGGCGAATCCCAGCACGGCGATGACCAGGCAGGCGGCCACGTACAGCAGACTGCCGGTGCGGATGCCGATGCTGAGCAACAACAGCATGGCGTCGACGTACAGCGCGTCCAGCGCCGCCACGCGATCCTGCGCGCGCGGCCCGCGCGCGATGCGCACGATGGCCAGGCCCATGGCCAGCAGCAACAGCAACTGCGCGATGCCGACGACAATGGTGACGATGCTGCCGATCACTGGAACACCTCCCGCAACGACGGCTCGTAGCGTTGCTTGATGTTGTGCACCAGCTGTTCCCGGGAGGCTGCGTCCAGCACGTGGATGGTGAGCCGGCGCAGGTGCGAGTCGTGGCTTACCCAGATGGTGCCCGGCGTGGCCGTGACGATGCATGCCAGCAC
>DASSBH010000288.1:0-3206 GCA_035698945.1 Oleiagrimonas sp. | reverse complement strand
GCGCCCTGTTCGCGGCCATCGGGTCGATGTGCAACAACGTCCAGGACAGCCAGCAGTACGCCGTCATCGTCACCATGATGATCATGGTCGGTTTCTTCACGGCGTTCGCGGTCATCCAGAATCCGGATGGAACCCTGGCCGAAGTCCTGGGCTGGATTCCAATCTGGGCGCCGTTCGCGATGCCGGTACGCTGGTCGCTGACCTCGGTGCCCGTCTACGAATTGGCCGGATCGCTGGCATTGATGGTGGCAGGCATGCTGTTTTGCGTGTGGCTGGCCGGACGCATCTATCAGACCGGCATCCTGATGTTCGGCAAGAAGCCCTCCTGGAGCGAACTGTGGCGCTGGATTCGTGCGAGCTGAGGCATGGCGCGGCGGGCAGTGCCCGCCCTACGTCAATGCGCAGGGCGAGCCTTCCCGCCACCATCGCTTCGTGACGGTTTGATGCCGGCCTGGACATTTGTTTGGACGCGGATCAACACGGATAAAATCGTTTTTGATCCGTGTTGATCCGCGTTCAAAACACGCGTTGATTCCGTGCCGACACAACCGGCAATCGTAGGGCGGGCACTGCCCGCCGCTCTTGTTCTTGCCGGCAACGTCAAACCATCAATCAAACATCCAAATGCAACCCGCATTCGCGCTTGAGGCCGAAAAACCGCGTGTCTTCCTCGCGCATGCCGGGATGCCAGCGACGCGTGGTGTGGGTGTCGCCGATGGAGACGTAGCCTTGATCCCACAACGGGTGATACGGCAGCTCGTGCTGTTTGAGGTACAGGCCGATATCGCGGTCGCTCCAGTCGGCGATGGGATGCACCTTCCAACGACCATGGCGCTGCTCGATGAAGGGCGTATGCGCGCGGCTGACCGACTGGTCGCGACGCAGGCCGGCGAACCAGGTCGCCGCATTCAACTCCGCCAGCTTGCGCTGCATCGGTTCGACCTTGGCCAGTTGATTGTATTGCTCCAAACCTTCGGCGCCCTGTTCCCACAGCTTGTCATGGCGCGCTTCCAGCCACGCCCGGCTTGATGCCGGATGGGCAATGTGCAGGTTGAGATCGAGCCTTTCGCGCAGCTCGTCGATGAACCGGTAGGTTTCGGCAAACAGATAACCCGTATCGATGACGATGACCGGAGTGTCCGGCTGCTGGCGGGTTACCAGATGCAACATGACCGCCGCTTGTGCACCGAAGCTGGACGACAGCACGTGCGGGCCTGGCAGATTGTCCAGCGCCCAGTGCACGCGCTCGTCGGCATTCAACGCCGCAAGCATGGCGTTGATGTCGTCGTGATCGGCGGCGGGTGTGGGAGCCGATCCGGCAAGGCTCATGCTGCGTACTCCAGGGCAGGACGACGTTTGGGCGGATCGACCAGTTTGGCCCGCACCACGAAGTCGCCGAAATGTTCGCCTTCCTCACGTTCGCCGACGAAGCGTGCAAACAATGCGTCGAGCGCAACAAGAATGGCATCTTCATTGATGTTTTCAAGGTACATCGCATTCAGGCGTTCACCGCGATGGTCGGCGCCGATGCGCAGGTCGTAACGACCCACGGCGCGGCCGATCAGGGCAATTTCGCCGATATACGGGCGCGAGCAGCCGTTGGGGCAGCCGGACATGCGGAAGTGGATCGGCTCCTCGCGTAGTTCGTGCTTGTTCAGCAGTTGCTCCATCTTGTCCATGATGGTCGGCAGATAGCGCTCGCTTTCGGCCATGGCCAGACCGCAGGTCGGCAGCGCCAC
The DNA here is from genome assembly GCA_035698945.1 of Oleiagrimonas sp. Classification (GTDB taxonomy): domain Bacteria; phylum Pseudomonadota; class Gammaproteobacteria; order Xanthomonadales; family Rhodanobacteraceae; genus Oleiagrimonas. Next base: position 1,467 of record DASSBH010000288.1, on the reverse strand, counting down.
ACAGGCGATGGCGTGCTGGCGCAGGCCGCTGTTGGTGCGGTAATCGTCCAGCCCGCAGGTTGCGACCAGCGCGTCGATGGCGGCGCGGTCTTCGGCAGCCACGCTGGCGACGACAAGGTTCTGGTCGCAGGTCATGCGGATGCGGCCTTTGTGCACCTTGGCGATTTCGCGCATGCCGGTCTGGCGCGGATGGCCATCGACGTCGCGCAATCGACCGCCGGGAATCTGCAGCGTCAGATGCCACAGGCCATCGTCGCCCTCGACCCAACCGAAGCGGTCGCCGTTGTGCGTGAAGCGATATTCACGCGGCGGCTCGATGGGAAAATCCAGCCGCGATTGCAGTTCGTCGCGATACCACTGCAGGCCGCGGTCGTCGATGGTGTATTTCAACCGCGCATGCAGTCGATCGGTGCGGTCGCCGAAATCGCGTTGCACGGCGACGGCGTGCCAGCAGGCGTCGAGGATGCGCTCGGCGGGCACGAAACCGATCAGGTCGCCGAGTCGGGGGTAGGTGGCCGGATTACCGGCCGTGGCGCCCATCGATCCACCCGGCGCCAGATTGAAACCGAGCAACTTGTGATTGTCGTCGAGGATGGCGATCAAGCCGCAATCCTGCGCAAACACATCGATGTCGTTGTAGGGCGGAATGGCGATGCCGAACTTGAACTTGCGCGGCAGATAATCCTTGCCCAGCAGCGGCTCGTGATCCTGTGCGCCGTCCGACGTGCGCTCGGCCTTGTCGAGCCACAATTCCTTGTAGGCCGTGGTCTGCGGCTTGACGTGCTCCATCAGTTTCAGCGCCCAGTCGTACACCTCGGCATGCGTCGAGGACAGCTCCGGGTTGACCGAGCAGATCACGTTGCGCACGTCGTCGCCGCACGCCGCCAGCGTGGACAGGCCGGCATCGTTGATGCCGCCGATCATGTCGCGCAAATGTTCCTTGCGCACGCCGTGGAACTGGAAAGTCTGGCGTGTGGTGATGCGCAGGCCGCTGCTGGCGTACTCGTTGGCCAGCGCATCCAGATCCAGCCACTGTTTCGTGGTCAGCACGCCGCCGGGCAGGCGCACGCGCACCATGAACCGGTAGTCCGGCTCCAGCTTCTGTCGCCGGCGTTCATCGCGGATGTCGCGGTCGTCCTGCATGTAGCTGCCGTGAAACTTCAGCAGCTTCGTGTCGTCATCGCTGATCGCGCCGGTGGTGGCATCGGCCAGGCCGAGGTCGATCGTGCCGCGCAAAAAGCGGCTGTCGGACTTGATCCGTTCCAGTTTGGTGAGTGGTTTGTTCATGTTCTCTGTCGATCCAAAACTGTACGCGCAGGGCGGGCACTGCCCGCCAAACATGTCCGGGCAGGCATGGGGCATCGATGGCGGGCAATGCCCGCCCTACGTGGGGACGTGAGTTCAATACACGTCACGGGCGTAGCGGCCTTCGGTCATCAGCGCTTTCAACCATGCTTCGGCCTCGTC
>DASSBH010000287.1:0-7143 GCA_035698945.1 Oleiagrimonas sp. | reverse complement strand
AGATCAGCTACGACCGCCTGTTCAGCCTGTTCAATTCCGGCTTGCACGAAGAGTGTCCCAAGCTTCTTTTCGCCATCGGCTTCCAGCTCACCAATCGCCTGCTGCGCACCTCGCGCCAGGTCAGTCGCATGGCCTTCATGGATGTCACCAACCGCGTCTCGCGCACCCTGCTCGACCTGTGCGACGAACCGGACGCCATGACCCACCCCGATGGCACCCAGATCCGCATCTCGCGCCAGGAAGTGAGCCGCATCGTCGGCTGCTCGCGCGAGATGGTCGGACGCGTGCTCAAGCAGCTGGAAGAACAGGGCATGATCGACGTGTCGGGCAAGACCATCGTGGTGCGCGGCACGCGCTGAGCCGCGCCCCACACGATTTTGCTTTTCGTAGGAGCGCGCCTGCGCGCGAACCGGTGGTTCGGTCGCCTGCAGGCAGGCTCCTACACACGATAAGCAACGGGCGTCACGGGTTTCGGTAGATCATGTATACATCGGCGCGGGCGTAGTGCGAACCGGGTCGCGGGGCCGGCTGGTGCACGAAGCCGGCGCGCTCGTACATGCCCAGCGCCCGCTTCAGTTTGCTGCTCGATTCCAGGAACAGCGTGCCTCCACCCAAGGCATGGAAGGCATCGATGGCGGCGGCCAGCAGCAGCCTGCCTGCGCCGAGGCCGTGATGCGCCTCGTCCACGGCCATCTTCGACAGCTCGTACAGACCCTCGTCCTCTTTCAGCAATGCGCAAGTGCCGATCGGTTCGCCATCCAGAACGGCAAACAGGATCGTGCCGCCAGGTTCCAGCACGCAGCGCTCCGGATCGCGCAGCATGCGCTCGTCGACATCCTCGATCACGAAATGGCGTTGCAGCCATTGTGCGTTGAGGCGATAAAAAGCCTCGCGCCATTCGGGGCGGTAGACTTGAATCTCGACCTGAACCCGCGTCTCCGTATCGTGCACGTGCATGGTTCTCAGCTGAAAAACAGCCGCTTGAGTTCCGCGCCGGGATCTTCCGCGCGCATGAAGGCTTCGCCGACCAGAAAGGCGTCGATGCCCGCGTCGCGCAGACGCTCGACGTCTTCGGGCGTGCGGATGCCGCTCTCGGTGACCAGGGTGCGGTCGTAGGGCACGATGTCGCGCAGGCTGGCCGAGGTGTCCAGGCTGGTGTCGAAGGTGCGCAGGTTGCGATTGTTGATACCGATCAGCGGGGCCGGCAGCGCCAGGGCGCGCTCCAGTTCCTCACCGTCGTGCACTTCCACCAGCACGTCCATGTCCAGTTCGGCGGCCAGCATGGTCAGCTCCAGCAATGGACCGTCGTCCATCGCCGCCACGATCAGCAGGATGCAATCAGCGCCGATCAGGCGCGCTTCGTAGACCTGGTAGGCGTGGACGATGAAGTCCTTGCGCAGCACCGGCAACTTGCAGGCTTCGCGCGCCAGTTTCAGGTAGTCCGTACTGCCCTGGAAAAACTCGGCGTCGGTCAGCACGGACAGGCACGCCGCACCGGCTTTCTCGTAGCTGCGCGCAATGCGTGCGGGATCGAAATCCGGACGGATCAGCCCTTTGCTGGGGCTGGCTTTCTTGATCTCGGCGATCACCGCCGGCTTGTCCTGTTCGATGCGCGCCTCGACGGCGGCGGCGAATCCGCGTGTGGCCGGCAGGTCGGAACATTGCGCCATCAACTCGTCAAGCGATACACGAGCGCTGCGTTCGGCGACTTCCTCGCTTTTGCGTGACAGGATGCGTTGCAGGATATCGGCCATGATGTCGGGAACCGTTTGTGGGGTCTTCGGGCGCAAGCTTAGCGTAGGAGTGCGGCTCGTGTGCAACAACCACGACATGGACGCACGTTCAGGTTGAAGTGCATGCGTTGCGAGCCGATGCATCAGCCTTTTTCGGATGCCGTCAGGCGTCCGCAAGACGTCGTGTTGCGGCCACGAAATCGCGCATCCGGGCTTCGGCCGCACCGCTGTCGATGGCCTGCGTCGCCAGTGTGATGCCGTCATCGATGGAGCCGGCCACATCGGCGGCATAAAGCGCCGTGCCGGCGTTGAGCACCACGATGTCGCGCGCCACACCGGACTTGCCGGCCAGCACGTCGAGCACCATGGTCTTCGACTCGTCGGCATTGTCCACGCGCAAGTTGCGGCTGGAAGCCATGGCCAGACCGAAATCCTCCGGCTCGATCTCGTATTCGCGCACCTTGCCGTTGCGCAATTCGCCGACCAGGGTGACGCCGCCCAGCGACACTTCGTCCAGACCGTCGCGTCCGTACACCACCAGCGCATGACGCGCGCCGAGGCGCTCGAGCACGCGTACCTGGATGCCGACCAGATCCTCGTGAAACACGCCCATCAAAATGTTGGGCGCGCCCGCCGGATTGGTCAGCGGCCCGAGGATGTTGAACAACGTGCGCACGCCCATTTCCTTGCGCACCGGCGCGACCACTTTCATGGCCGGATGGTGGTTGGGCGCGTACATGAAACCAATACCGGTTTCGGCCAGGCATGCCGCGACTTGTGCCGGCATCAGATTGATCTCGGCGCCCAGCGCCTCCAGCAAGTCGGCGCTGCCGGACTTGGACGACACGCTGCGCCCGCCGTGCTTGGCCACGCGCGCACCGGCGGCGGCAGCCACGAACATGGCGGTGGTGGAAATGTTGAAACTCGACGCACCGTCGCCGCCGGTGCCGACGATATCGACGAAATGCTCGGCCTCGGGTGCGTCCACGCGGGTCGCCAGCTCACGCATCACGCGCGCCGCGCCGGTGATCTCGCCGATGGTTTCCTTCTTGACGCGCAGGCCGGTGACGATCGCGGCGGTCATCAGCGGGCTGACCTCCCCGGCCATGATCTGCTGCATCAGCTCGACCATTTCGTCGTGAAAAATCTCGCGATGCTCGATGGTGCGCTGCAGGGCTTCCTGGGGCGTGATGGGCATGATCGGTACCTGCTGAGGATTCACGCCGCGCGCGGCAACGCGTCGGCCAGAAAATTGCGCAACAGGTCGTGGCCCTGCTGCGTGAGAATGGATTCAGGATGGAACTGCACGCCCTCGATGGGCAACGTGCGATGGCGCAGGCCCATGATCTCGTCGATGGAGCCGTCGGCGTTTTCCGTCCACGCCGTCACTTCCAGACAATCGGGCACCGAGGTCTTGTCGACCACCAGCGAGTGATAGCGCGTAGCCTCCAGCGGATCGGGCAAGCCCTTGAACACGCCCTGCCCGCGGTGACGCACAGGCGAGGTCTTGCCGTGCATGATGCTGGCAGCGCGGATCACGCGCCCGCCGAATACCTGGCCGATGGCCTGATGACCGAGGCACACGCCCAGGATCGGCACTTCGCCCATCATCTCGCGCAGCACGTCCAGCGACACGCCGGAGTCGTTCGGCGTGCCCGGCCCCGGCGAAATCACGATGGAGGCGGGCCTGAGCGCGCGGATGCCGGCCACGTCCAGCACGTCGTTGCGGATCACGCGCACGTCCTGCCCCAGTTCGCCCAGGTATTGCACCAGGTTGAACGTGAAGCTGTCATAGTTGTCGATCATCAGCAGCATAACGTGCCTTGGACGGTTCTGAACCGTGAGAAAGCGCCATTGTGGCGAGCCGCGCGCTCGCGCTCAAGCAAACCGAAAGGCATAAGGCAAGATGACACGCCCCGACCACCGAAAACATCCGCTGCGCCATCGCTGGCGCTGGTGGCTCGAGGCGGTCTTGCTGGTCGCCATCGGGGCCGGTGTGCTGGGCGGATGCACCACGCTGAGCTATTACTCGCATCTGGCGGTGGGCGAAGCCGGCGTGCTGCTCAAGCGCCAACCCATCCGCGAAGTCGTCGCCGATCCGGATACGCCCGCGGAGCTGCGCCAGCGCCTGCAATTGGCGCTGAAGGCCCGCGCGTTTGCCTCCGGCGTACTCAAACTGCCGCGCAACAAAAGCTACACGCTGTATGCCGACATCGGCCGTCCGTTCGTGATGTACAACGTGTTCGCCACGCCGGAGCTGTCGCTGAAACCCGTCGAGCATTGCTTCCTCATCGCCGGTTGCGTGGCCTATCAGGGTTTCTACCATCTCGACCGCGCCAAGGCGCTGGCGGCCAAACTGCGCAAGGCCGGCGACGACGTCTACATCGGCGGCGTGCCGGCCTATTCCACCCTGGGACACTTCGCCGATCCGATCCTGTCCAGCATGAACCGCTGGAGCACCGACGAGCTGATCGGCACCATCTTCCACGAACTGGCGCACCAGAAGCTGTACGTGAAAGGCGACACCGCGTTCAACGAATCCTTCGCGACCTTTGTCCAACGCGAGGGTTTGCGCGAATGGCACGAAGCCAACCACCTGCCGCCGCCCGGCCCGACTCAGGCACGCCGCCAACGCCAGTTCACGCAACTGGTGCTGGCCACGCGCAAGACGCTGAAGGCCGTCTACGCAAGCCCGCTGCCCGATGCCGAAAAACGCCAGCGCAAGCAGGAAACATTTGCGCAACTGCGCCGGCAATACCGGCACCTGCGCGACAGCCAATGGCACGGCCGCGGCGATTACGACCACTGGATCTCGACGCCCATCAACAATGCCAAACTGTTGCCCTTCGGCCTGTACGACCAGTACGTGGACGCCTTCGCCGCGCTGTTCGAGCAATGCGGACAACAATGGAAACCGTTCTACACGCGAGTGCGCGCCGTCAGCCGGCAGGATGCGGAGCACCGCCGCGCATTCCTGAACGGCAAGCGTTCCGCCGCGCCATCGACCCACTGACCCAGGTCAAGGCCGGACGCGCCATGTGCGCGCATGCTGTGGGCACTTCGCCACTGCATGGAGTCACCATGAACGCCACTTCCGACGATATCGGCTACAAGGTCTACCCCTTCGACGCCCGCGCCATCGCGCACCGTTTTCGCCACTCCGCCATCTTCGGCGCACTCGATGCGCTGCAGCCGGGCGAGGCCATGCGCTTTGTCAACGACCACGATCCGCTGCCGCTGCTGGACCAGATCAGCCAGCGTTACGGCGAGAGCATCGACGTGGCGTATCGCCAGCGCGAGCCCGGCGCCATCGTGATCGATTTCGTGGTGGTTTCCTGACATGGCTTTGGCCGGCTTTTTCGACCAGGTGCCGCCGCTGCGCCTGCGCGATCGTCTGGCGCAATTGCTGGGCGCCAGCGACGACGGCATCATCGAATACCGTTACACTGACGCGGTGCGTCTGGCCGGCCACTCCTGCCCCACCGTGGCCGGCGCCTGGTTGTGCGCCAGCGCCGGATTGAGTGCACTTTATCCCGATGCACTGCCCGAGCGCGGTGGCATCAGCGTGTTGCTTCCCGATGCCGAGGATGAAGGCGTGACCGGCGTTATCGGTCAGGTGTTGACCATGGTCACCGGTGCGGCGGCAGCTAACGGCTTTCACGGCCTTGCCGGCGATCACCGACGCAGCGGGCTGCTGCATTACAACGTGTGCGACATCAACGGCCTGCGTCTGCGCCGCAACGACACCGGCGACACGGTGGAAGTGCAGTACAACCCGCGCACGGTGGCCGCTGCCCCCGGACAGATGCCGCTGATGGCAGCCGTCATGAACGGCGATGCCGACGCCGGACAGGTTCGCCGCTTCGGCGAGTTGTGGCAGGACCGTGTGCGCCGTCTGCTTCTGGATCACGCCGGCGATCCATCCGTGATCCGCGTGCGCCACATCGTTTGAGCTCGACGGGCAACAGCGAACGCTGATGCCCGTCAGCTTCCCCCGCCCAGGAAATCGATGATGCGGCTGCCCATCCCGAGTCGAACGTTGTAGAGCTCCGTGTATCCGCAATGGCCGCAGGAGACATAATTGAAACGTTCGGTGGAGAAGTTGAAGAAAGCCGACAAGCCTCCACCCGACGCACGGAACTCACCCGTCTTGCGTTCGGTGGAGCCACACTTGGGGCAGGATTTGATTTCGGACAAGCCTTCGAGCTCGTTCATTGGCAGCACCTTCTTCATGAAATCCGGCACAGGACGAGTGTGCCACCATTCGCGCGTCCCGACACGGCGCCGATCGGCCGACGCCGGATGCGGCAAACGATTCAGAGCCCGCGGGCCGCCTGTGCCACGGCACGGAACAACGCACGGCCCTTGTTCATGGTTTCTTCCCATTCGGCGGCGGGATCGGAGTCGTAGACGATGCCTGCGCCGGCCTGCACGTGCAGGCGGCCGCCGTGGATGACGGCGGTGCGGATGGCGATGGCGGTATCGGCGTCGCCCCACCAGCCGATCCAGCCGATGGCGCCGGCGTAGATGTTGCGCTTGTACGGTTCCAGTTCCTGGATGATTTCCAGCGCACGCACCTTGGGCGCGCCGGACAGCGTGCCGGCCGGGAACGTCGCCTTGAGCACGTCCATGTAATTCAGCCCGTCGCGCACCTTGCCGCGCACTTCGGAAACGATGTGCATGACGTGCGAATAACGCTCGATGGCAAAGGATTCGCTGACTTCCACGCTGCCGGTTTCGCTGACCCGACCGATGTCGTTGCGACCCAGATCGATCAGCATCACGTGCTCGGCACGCTCCTTGGGGTCGGCCAGCAGTTCGGCCTCCAGCGCCTTGTCCTCGGCCTCGCTGGCGCCGCGCTTGCGCGTGCCGGCCAAAGGCCGCACCACCACTTCGCCGTCCTTGAAGCGGGCCAGGATTTCCGGCGACGAGCCGACGATCTGCGTCTCGCCCAGATCCACGAAATACATGTACGGCGACGGATTGAGAGCGCGCAAGGCCCGATAGACGTCCACCGGACGCCCACGGAACGGCACGCTCAACCGTTGCGAGGGCACCACCTGAAAAATGTCGCCGGCGCGGATGTATTCCTTCGCCGTTTCCACCATCGCCTCGAACTCGGGCCTGGTGAACGAGGATTTGAAATCGCTCTCGACCAGCGGTTCGGGATGCAGCGTTTCCGGATAGGTCGATCCGGAACGGCGCAGACGAAACACCAGCTCGTCCAGACGCCGGCAAGCCCGCGCGTACGCCTGCGGCACGGCCGGGTCGGCATGCACGATCAGATACAACCGGCCCTTGAGGCTGTCGAACACGGCCACTTCCTCGGCTAGCATCAGCAACACGTCCGGTGTGCCCAGCTCGTCGGCGCGATCCCACTTCGCCAGGCGCGGCTCGATGTAGCCGATGG
>DASSBH010000286.1:0-2280 GCA_035698945.1 Oleiagrimonas sp. | reverse complement strand
CCGTAGGCGCCGACCGGCATGCCGCCGCCGATGATCTTGCCGAAGGTGGTGAGGTCGGGCGTCACGCCGTAGCGCGCCTGCGCGCCGCCGAGCGCCACGCGAAAGCCGGTCATCACTTCGTCAAAGATCAACACCGCAGCGTGCCGCGTGCACAGTTCGCGCAAACCTTCGAGAAAGCCTTCGACCGGCGGAATGCAGTTCATGTTGCCGGCCACCGGCTCGACGATCAGGCCGGCGATGGCGTCGCCCTGTTCGGCAAACAGTTTTTGCGCGGCGGCGAGGTCGTTGTAGGGCAGGGTCAGCGTGAGGTCCGCATTGGCCTTGGGCACGCCGGGCGAGGTCGGCACGCCGAAGGTCAGCGCGCCGGAGCCGGCCTTGACCAGGAAACTGTCGCCGTGGCCGTGGTAGCAGCCCTCGAACTTGACGATCTTGCCGCGCCCGGTCGCGCCGCGCGCCAGGCGGATGGCCGACATGGTGGCCTCGGTACCCGAGTTGACCATGCGCAGCATCTCGACCGACGGCGCCAGCCGCGCCACGGTTTCGGCCATGACCACTTCGTCTTCGCACGGCGTGCCGAAGGACAGGCCGTTGGCGATGGTGCGCTCGACCGCCTCGCGTACCTGCGGGTGGTTGTGGCCGACGATCATCGGTCCCCACGAACCGACGTAGTCGATGTAGCGCTTGCCGTCGACATCCCACAGGCAGGCGCCGTCGGCACGTGCGGTGAAAAAAGGTTCGCCGCCGACCGATCCGAAAGCCCGTACCGGCGAGTTGACGCCGCCCGGCATGCGTTGGGCGGCGCGTTGGAAAAGTTCGTGGCTGTGGCTCATGACATGTTCGCGTGTGAGGCAAAAAGAGGTAGGAAACCTTGTGCCGCCGCTCGCAAGTGGGGCGTATCGAAGACGGCGGATGTGACGGCAGGGCAAGGCATGCCCGCGGCTATCAGTCTGTGCTCATTGTGAGCGTTGATGCCACCGAAGGCCACCTGGCGGGGTGCGTTTTGCCCTGCAACTTGCGACAATGGACGCCGTTTTACAGTTGGTGTGCATAACCTCATGAGTGTTCCCGGTACGGATTCGGCGCCGTTGCGCAGGTGGATGTGTGTGGTCTGCGGCTTCATCTATGACGAAGCCGAAGGGTTGCCCGAGGAAGACATCGAGCCGGGCACGCGCTGGGAAGACATTCCCGACACCTGGACATGCCCGGATTGCGGCGCGACCAAGGACGATTTCGAGATGATCGAAATCGACTGATCGGCGCTTGGGAAAGCTCTGAACAAGTGTGGCTTTTCTTTGATTCCGTTCATGGTTCGATACCTCACCACGAACGGAATCAAGCATTCCGTCCAACCTGGTGCTTCAACAAGCTCGGCACGGAGCAGGCTTCGCGTATCGAAGAGCGTTCCCAAGGCTTGTTCAGAGCCTCCTCAGGGCTCCACGTTGCCGATGCGGCCCTTGATGGTCAATTCGTCGCCGACGCTGGCGCCGATCCTCACCGCCATGCCGGCTTGCAGTTCCAGGACATATTTGGCCGGCTTGTTGCTGGGATAGATCGGGCACGGATCGGCCTTGCACGGCGGCACGTTCAGCTGCATCGACACCAGCCTGCGGTTCTTGTCGAAGTACAGGATGTCCAGCGGAATCAGCGTGTCCTTCATCCAGAAAGTCTGCGGCGCCTGATGCGCAAACACGAACAGCATGCCGTGGTCGGCGGCCAGTTGCGTGCGATCCATCAGGCCGCGCGCGCGCATGACGTTGGTGGTCGCCAGCTCCACGCTGAAATGATGGTTGTCCAGCACCACCGAATGCGGCGCATCCTCATGGCTGGTGGCCAGAGGCGTGGCGGCGCAGGCGCTGCAGCCGAGAACCAGCATCAGGGGCAGGAGAAAGCGCTTCATGTGGAGCTCCGGAGGTGGTGGGGAAAGAGGCAGTGTATCGCCATCGGCATCGCGAGCGACAAGCCGTCGGACTCACCGGGAAGACGTATAAAGCGCTTCCCTCGACGTATCGTCCGGAGTATGATTCGCACCCCCGGCGAGGTATCGCAACCGAACCGGAAGGCAGGACGCCAGGCCTCGCAAAAAATTTCAAGATTTTTCGCAAACGGGTGTTGACGGGAACGGAATCCACTGTAAGATGTGCGGCTCGCTCGGGACGAAATGTCCACGCAGCATGAACCTTCTGATGAGGGTTCAGAGCAGGATCTTTGACAGTGTGCGCAGGTAACTTGTGTGGGCGTCTTGCGTTGGATGCATGTCCAAAGAAGCAAGAACGTCCAAAC
>DASSBH010000285.1:0-8617 GCA_035698945.1 Oleiagrimonas sp. | reverse complement strand
ACCAGCACGCCGTCGTCGGCATAAATTTCCGGCCAGCCCGCGCGCAGCAGCATCGCCGCGGCCAGGTTTTCCTTGAGTGGCGCGCGGCCCTGGCGATCCCGCCAGCCGCGCCGATGCAACGGCGCGCCGGCCAGATCCAGCGCCAGACTGGCGCGCCGATGGCGCAGGTGCAGATGCAGGCGAACATCGGGTTGTTCGGTATCCACATCCGGGCGCCCTTGCCCGCGCGCGCGGAATTGGTCCACCACCGCATCCTTGACGCGCTGCGCCAGAAAGCGGCTGTGCCCCTTGTCGCCGGCAGCCAGGGTCACGTCCACGGCCAGCGTGCCGTCGGCCGTCAGATGCTTCGACCAGTCGATGTCCTGCACGCCGGCATACAAGGCCGCATCGTCGGTCGCATCGAACTCGGCCAGCGGCAGCAGGATGCGACTGGCAAGACGCGACCACAGACAGGCACGCAGCGCGATTTCCAGCGTGCCATGGAAATGCACCCCGGCGCGCGCCTCGCGGACGTCGTTCGCACCGAGCGCCTTGAGTTCGTCGCGCAGCAGATACTCCAGCCCTTTCGGACAAGTGGCGAAAAAAGCCCGGTCGGTAGGTGTACTCATGCCGCGATCCGCTCCAGAAACAGCCCAAACTGGGCCATGACCACATCCACGTGATCGGCCAGACGATGCCCGTCGACCAGCAACAGGGCGGACATGCCACGCTGGCGGGCGAAAGCCAGCGCCGCATCCGCCGGGCACACGTCATCCTCGAAACCGTGGATGAGCATGCTCGGCACGTCCCGCGCCATGTCGAACATGGCCAGATAATCGGGAATCTGCGTCGGCAGCGCCAGCAGGAACAGGCCCGCACACGGGGCTTCCAGCGAGGCCAGCCCGGAAACGAATGCACCCATGCTCGACCCCACCAGCACAGGCGGCGCGGCCGAAGCGCGCATGCGCTCGACCAGACGCTCGATGCGCGGCGTCACCGATCCGGCAAAACCGTGGGCATCGCAATCGCGATAGTCGGGGCGTTCGGTGCTCCAGCCAAGCGCCTCGGCCACACCGGCCAGCGCGCTGACTTTGGTCGCCTCCGGGCCGCTGTCCGAGCCGTGGGAAAGAATGACGTGGCCGGGCATGACCGATTCCGCTGATGCCAAAAGCGCATCTTATCAGGCCACTCCCCCGGTAGGAGCCAGCCTGCTGGCGATGGTTAAGGCATACCGCAAGATCGAACCATCGCCAGCAGGCTGGCTCCTACCGGAGTTGTGCCACACTGGCGGCATGCCCGCCTCCACCATTCACGATTGGCCCCTGCCCTACGACACGGCGCTGGCCGAACGCCCGCTGGACGCCATCGACCTGGTGGTGATCCATTGCACCGAATTGCCCGATCTGGCCACGGCCCGCGAATACGGCGAGCGCGTCCTCTACGATGACGGCACCGGCAACAGCGGGCACTATTACATCGACCGCAGCGGTGCCACCTACTGCTTCGTCGGTGAACACCGGATGGCGCATCATACGCGTGGATTCAATCCGCGCTCGATCGGCATCGAATTGATCAACACCGGGCGTTATCCCGACTGGCTGGATTCGCGCCATCAGGACATGCATGAGCCGTACCCCCCGGCGCAGATCGACAGCCTCGCGGCGCTCCTCGACACATTGCGCGACAGCCTGCCTTCGCTGGCGCTGATCGCCGGTCACGAGGATCTGGACACGACGCTGGTGCCGGCCAGCAACGACGCTGCCGTAGCCGTCTTGCGCAAGCGCGATCCGGGGCCGCTGTTTCCGTGGGACGACATTCTTGTGCGTTGTCGGCTTGAACGTCTGCAGCCAGCCCCTAACCAAAAGTAGGGCGGGCACTGCCCGCCATCGACTCACGGCATGCGCAGGATCCGGCGTCGGGCAATGCCCAACCTACATATACTTGATCTTCGCCCATAAGCAGTGCCCATCCGGCCCCATAAAAGCTTGCCCGACACTACCGCTATAATTGCGGCTCCCCGCGAAGGACGTCCCCGCATGAGCCATTCCCGCGTTGCCGAACTGGTCGACCTGCTTACCCTGGAGCGCCTGGAAAACAACCTCTTCCGCGGCCAGAGCCGCGACATCGGCACCCGCTACGTGTTCGGCGGTCAGGTGCTGGGACAGGCCTTGTCGGCGGCACAGAAAACTGTCGATCCGGCGCGCCAGGCGCATTCGCTGCACGGCTATTTCGTGCGTGCCGGCGACATCGAGGCGCCCATCGTCTATCAGATAGAACGCGCGCGCGACGGCCACAGTTTTTCGGTGCGCCGCGTGGTGGCCATCCAGCACGGCAAGACCATTCTCAATTGCGCGGTATCGTTCCAGGTCGAGGAAACGGGTTTCGAGCATCAGGCCAGCATGCCCGAGGTGCCCAAACCCGAGGACATCGAACCGCAACCGCCGATGACCACCGAGCAACTGGCCAAGTTTCCAATCAAGCTGCAGCGCTGGCTGGGCATGGACAGCCCGTTCGAGTTCCGCAAAGTGTGGCCGCGCAACGAGTTCAAGCCGGAAAAGCGCCCGCCCTACCAGCACATCTGGTTCCGCCTGACCGAACCGGTGGACGCCTCGCCCGCGCTGCATCGCGCCTTGCTCGCCTACGCCTCGGACTTCCATCTGATCGGCACGGTGACGCTGCCGCACGGCATTTCCTACCTCAGCCATAACGTGCAGATGGCCAGCCTCGATCACGCCATGTGGTTCCATCGGCCATTCCGCGTGGACGAATGGCTGCTGTATACGTTCGACAGCCCGACGGCACAGGGCGCGCGCGGCCTGGCCCGCGGCATGATCTTCAAGCGCGACGGCACATTGGTGGCATCCACCGCACAGGAAGGGCTGGTGCGTCTTCGCGACGAGGATTGATCCGGCTCGGCTAAAATAGATCCATGCGCGAAATCTACACATCCCCTCGTCCGGAAAACATCGACCGCGTGGTGGCTCTTTTTGCCGAACACGGCATCGAGACCCGCGTCACCAACCGCTCGGTGTACAACCGACCCAGCTATCAGCGCTTCAGTTACGGCGCCAGCGAAGACCGCTCGCGCTGGGCACGCGTGGAAGTCAAATATGCCGCCGATCTCACGCGTGCGCGCGAGCTTTTGCGGGAACTCGGCATTGCCCCTCTGACCCGCTACGCCGAGGTGCTGGAAGCCTCGCGCGAACCGCGCAAGCATCGCTCCCCCGAGGCCGTCGCGCGCCGGGTGCGCACTGCGGTGCTGGTCGTGCTGGCGGTTGCCGTGGTCATCCTGCTGGTGAAATTGGCCAGCTAGAACTCGAACCGCGCCATCATGATGGATGGCACTACAATGCCCGCATGCGCTCCGACCGCGTCCGTCTGTTCCAGACCCTGCCGCACACCTGTGGTTACTACGCCGACCGGGTGTCGCAACATCTGGTGATCGACCCGGCGGCGCCGCAACTCGACAAGCTCTATCCGCAGGCGCTGGCGCATGGATTCCGGCGCAGCGGCGATCATCTTTATCGCCCGCGTTGCAACGGCTGCCACGCCTGCACACCGTGCCGTCTGCCCGTCGAGCATTTCCGCCCCTCCCGCAGCCAGCGCCGCTGCATGGCGCGCAACGCCGATCTGGATGTCATCGACACCGATGCAGGCTACAGCGAAGAGCGCCATGCGCTGTACCGCCGCTACCTCAAGGCGCGGCACTACGGCGCCGGCATGGACGGCGAGGATGCCGAAGATTTCCAGCGTTTCCTGATCGGGCCATGGGGCAACACGCGATTCCTGGAATTGCGTCTGCACGGCGACCTGCTGGGTGTAGCTGCCACCGATGTGTGCCCCGACAGCCTCTCGGCGGTCTACACGTTCTTCGCTCCCACCCAGACTTCACGCGGGCTTGGCACCTTCGCCATCCTGTCGCAGATCGACTGGGCACGGCGCCTGGCCATGCCGCATCTGTACCTCGGCTACTGGATCGCCGGTCACCCCAAGATGGACTACAAGCGCCGCTTCCAGCCCGCCGAAGTGTTGGGCGAAAACGGCTGGATCCCCATGGAACATCCCTTGTAGGAGCGAGCCTGCTCGCGATTGCTCTCGCATGATGTCCACTGGCACGTCAATCGCGAGCAGGCTCGCTCCTACACAAAAAAACGGGCGTCATCGGTTGATCATTGACTCCGCTTGTCGCACGGCGGATATGGAAACAACTTCACCAACGGCACCGACAGCCCATCGTTGCCCACCACGCGGCAATGCGTGCGATCCAGTTCGCGCGGATCGTTCAAGCCGCAGCTGTGTGCGATGGTCAACACCTCGTGCATCAGGTTTTTCGCATAGTGGTACACGCGCTCGGACTTGTCGTCGACCACCAGCCCGCGCTGCAATTTGGGATTCTGCGTGGTGATGCCGGTGGGGCAGGTGTCGCGGTTGCATTGCAGCGACTGGATGCAGCCCAGCGCGAACATGAAACCACGCGCCGAGTTGACGAAGTCGGCACCCATCGACAAGGCCCAGGCCACATCGTAGGCGGTGATGCGCTTGCCCGAGCAGATGACCTTGATGCGGTCGCGCAGGCCGCGTTCGATCAGCAGATTGACCAACGCCGGCAACGCCTCGTGCAACGGCAGACCGACGCCTTCCATCAGCGTCTGTGGCGCCGCGCCCGTGCCGCCCTCGGAACCGTCGACGATGATGAAATCGGGCGCGCTTTCGACGCCGCGCCGGTCGACCAGGTCGCACATCTCCTCGATCCACTGCATGCCGCCAAACACCGCCTTGAAGCCGGTCGGCTTGCCTGTCAGCTCGCGCACGTGATGGATGAAATCGAGCAGCTCCGTGACATTGCCGATATCCGTGTGACGGTTGGGGCTTTGCGAATCCTGGCCCGCCGGAATGCCACGGATGCGGGCGATTTCCTCGGTCACCTTCTTGCCCGGAAGCAGGCCGCCCATGCCCGGCTTGGCGCCCTGCCCGAGCTTGACGCTGACCATCTTCACTTCCTTGTGTGCGCACACGGCCTTGAGTTTGTCGTCGTCCAGCTTGCCGTCGTCGGTGCGCACGCCGTACTTGGCCGTGCCGATCTCGAAAATGATGTCGCAGCCACCTTCCAGGTGATACGGCGACATGCCGCCTTCGCCCGTATCCAGCCAGATACCGGCCTTGGCCGCGCCATGCGACAGCGCGCGCACGGCAGGCGCCGACAGCGCACCGAAGCTCATGGCGGAAATATTGAAAAAGGACGCATGCGAATACGGTTCGCGCGCATACGGGCCAAGCGTCACCGGCCTGGGTTCGTAGTCGGCCATGGCCAGCGACGGGAAGGCGGCATTGACGAAAAACGGCATGCCCTCGCCACGCAAATCGCGGGTGGAACCGAAACCGCGCGTGGTGTCGGCATTCTTGGCGGCGCGATAAACCCAGGTGCGGTCGGCCCGATTGAACGGCAGCTCCTCGCGGTCGTTGGAATAAAGGTACTGGCGAAAGAATTCGCCCAGATGCAGAAACCAGTAGCGGAAATGCCCGATCAACGGGAAATTGCGCAGCACGGCGTTGCCGGTCTGGTTGCGGTCGACCACCCAGGCCACCGCAAGAAACACCACGATCAGCGCCAATACCAGCAGAAAGGCGGTAGCCACCACCTCCACCAGCACGATCAACCAATGCGAGAAACCTGCTGCCTGCATGAAGTCTTCCCCTTGATGCGTCAGTTGGCAGTCATTCTAGCTCGGACGACCGCCTGCCACGGCCACACCCAAGGCAACCCATCCCGCGACGAAGGCCAGCCCGCCGAACGGCGTGACAAATCCCGTCGCCGACGGCGCACCCAGCGCCAACGCATACAGGCTGCCGCAGAAAAGCACGATGCCCACGGCGAATGCCCACACGGCCACTCGACGCGCACGATTGCGGCCCGGCATCAGTGCCGCCGCAACCAGCGCCAGGGCATGCCAGAACTGGAAGCGTACCGCCGTATGCCAGACGTCCAGGTGTCGCGCATCCAGCACGCCATGCAATCCATGCGCGCCCCACGCACCGAGCAACACCGCGCTGGCGCCGGCCACGGCAATCACGAAAGGCAAGACATGTTGTCGCACGAAACCCTCCACGAACACGATCAGGCAATGGCTGGCGTATCCTGTAAGCATGACACGCCGAATTCCGCCCCAGTCTCGCATGAATATTCACCGCCGCACACGCCGACTCATTCTGCCCGGCATGTTGCTGGCGCTAAGCTGCGCGGTCATGGTGCTGGGCGGCTGTTCGTCGCATCCATCCCAGCTCGACTGGAAACTCAACTCCAGCATCCGCGGCCATCTGCCGGATCTGAAGTTCCAGCTCACCAACGACAACGGCAAGACCACCACCGCCGAGGATTTTCGCGGCAAGGTTGCCATCGTGTTTTTCGGCTACACCCATTGTCCGGACGTCTGTCCGCTGACCATGACCCACCTGCACATGGTGATGCAGAAACTCGGCCCCCTGGCCGATGACGCGCGCATCCTTTTCATCAGCGTCGATCCGGCGCGCGACACGCCGGAAGTGCTGCACCAGTACGTCAAGGCTTTCGACAAGCACGCGGTAGGCCTGACCGGCAGCGAGGATCAGATCAAGCGCCTGGCCAAACGCTACCGGGTGGCCTTCAACCGCGGTCCGTCCAACGGTCACGGGGGCTACGAGGTCAACCACAGTTCGGCCATCTATATTTTCGACGAAAAGGGACACGCCAGCCTGCTCGCCACGCCCGTCGACACGCCCGACGACATGGCGCATGACGTGCGCCAGCTGATCACACAGGAGCATGCCTCATGAGGAAACTGGCACTCGTCGCCGCCCTTCTCGCCATGGGCTTCACCGCCCATGCCGCCACCGCGGCCAAGGCCCAGGTGCATGTCAGCCATGCGTGGATTCGCGTATTGCCCGGCGTCCTGCCTGCCGGCGGCTACGCCACTATCAGCAACACCGGCGACACCCCGCTGACGCTGACCGGCGCCAGCAGCCCTGCCTACGCACATGTCATGCTGCACAAGAGCAGCATGCAGAACGGCATGTCGCACATGCGCATGGTCAAGCAGCTCAAGCTTCCCGCGCACGCCACCGTCAAGTTCGCCCCTGGCGGCTATCACCTGATGCTGATGCAGGCCACGCACAAGGTCAGCCCCGGCGACACCGTGCCCGTCACGTTGCACTTTGCCGACGGCCGCCAGCTTGAAGTGGACTTCACGGCACGCCCCGCCAACGCGCAATAAAACGCGGGACCATCACCGCCGGCGTGCCGTCCGCGCACAAGCAAGCGACGCGGCAAACACCACCAGACCGCCCACGGAAAGCAACGCCCCGACCCAACCCAGGGACGCCCAGCCCAGGCCCGCCGCAATGGTCACGCCGCCGAGCCAGGCTCCCAGTGCATTGGCAAAATTGAACGCCGAGTGGTTCAGCGCCGCCGCCAGGGTTTGCGCATCGCCCGCCACATCCATCAAGCGAATCTGCATGGCCGGCGCCAATGCGCCGATGCCGCCCAGCAGAAGCACACCCGCCAGCGCCGCCGGCAGATAGTGCACCCAGAGGCCAAAACCGAGCAGCAAGACGGTCGAATAAACCAGAATGCCACCGATCGTTTTCATCAATGCATGATCGGCCAGACGCGCGCCCACCAGGCTGCCCAGCACGCTGCCCAGGCCGAACAGCGACAGCACCCACGGAATATCCGACACATCCAGCCCGGTGAGTTCGATCAAGGTGGGTTTGATGTAGCTGAAAACGCAGAACATGCCGCCAAAGCCGATCCCCGCGATACCCAATGTCAGCCACACCTGCGGTTTGGCCAACGCACCGAGTTCGCGCAACGGCTTTGCCCCCGCGATGGGCGGAAAATAAGGCACCCACGCCCGAATCAACACCACCGTCACCAACGCAAGAAACCCGACCAGCACATACGCGGCGCGCCAGCTGAATTGCTGCCCCAGCCAGGTCGCCAGCGGCGCACCGACCACGATCGCCAGGCTCAAGCCCAGCATCACGAAGCCGACCGCCTGCCCGCGCCGACCGGGTGGCGCCAACGTCGCCGCCACCAGCGAAGCCACGCCGAAAAACGCGCCATGCGGAAACCCGGATGCAAACCGCGCCGCCGCGATCGTCCAGTAGCCCGGCATCAGCGCCACGACGATATTGGCGATCGCGTAGAAACCGGCCAGTGCCAGCAGCAAGGTGCGTCGCGGCCAACCCGCGGCAAGCACCGCCAGCACCGGCGCGCCCACCACGACACCCAGCGCATAGGCACTGATCAAATCACCGGCATCCGGAATGCTCACCCCGATGTCGCGCGCCACATTCGGCAGCAGGCCCATGATCACGAACTCGCCCGTGCCGATGGCAAACCCGCCCATGCCCAGCGCCACCAGGGCGCGAACCGTGCGGCCGCCGTAAGTGGCGGCAGACTGGGACGTTTGCATCATGCGGAGAAATATCTTGCGGCGTTCCAAACCTGCCCATGTTACCTGTAGGAGCCTGCCTGCAGGCGATGGTTGAATTATTCCGCAAATCGGACAATCGCCTACAGGCAGGCTCCTACACAAAAAAAGCGGATCGCCATCAACCCGGCCTGCCGCGCACAAGCCACCATCCCGCCCGCCACAACCAC
>DASSBH010000284.1:0-8475 GCA_035698945.1 Oleiagrimonas sp. | reverse complement strand
TGTCGGCCAGCACGCGCATGACGCGCATGTCGTCCAGTTCGACCATCATCTGGAACGAGCGCGAGTACAGGAAGTCGCCCACCAGCACGCTGGCGGCATTGCCCCACATGGCGTTGGCGGTCTGGCGGCCGCGCCGCAGGTCGGACTCGTCGACCACGTCGTCGTGTAGCAGCGTCGAGGTGTGGATGAACTCGATCACCGCCGCCAGCTGCGTGTGCGCGTGGCCTTCGTAGCCGGCGGCGCGCGCAGCCAGCACGTGCAGGATCGGGCGCAGCCGCTTGCCGCCACCGTCGATGATGTGCGCGGCAATCTGGTTGATCAATACCACGTGCGATGCCAGACGCCGACGGATCAGCGCATCCACGATGGCCATGTCGCTGGACGCCAACTGGCGCACGCTGGCGAAATCATGCGTGGATTCAATGGCAAAGCGGGTGGCGGATATGCTCATGTGCTGAGGGTTTGACTCAAGACGGGCAATTATAGGCGCAATGTGCCTGTACGCGGGCGGCGATGTGCCACAGACGGGGCATGCCGCATGACCCCTTATAATTGACGCTTTTCATCATCCGGTCAGCCAGTGAGCAAACTCAGCAGGCGTGAACTCAACACCGCTTTCGCGCTTTCCAGCGTGGTCGGGCTGCGCATGTTCGGGTTGTTCCTGATCATGCCGGTATTCACCGCCTATGCGCTGCGCCTGCCGGGCGCCACGCCGTTTCTCGTCGGCCTTGCCATCGGCATCTACGGCTTTGCCCAGGCGCTGCTGCAGGTGCCGGTGGGGCTGGCTTCGGACCGCATCGGCCGCCATCTGACCATCAGCATCGGCCTTGGCGTGTTCATCATCGGTTCGGTGGTGGCGGCGCTGTCCAGCGGCATCACCGGCATCATCATCGGGCGCGTGCTGCAGGGCATGGG
The DNA here is from genome assembly GCA_035698945.1 of Oleiagrimonas sp. Classification (GTDB taxonomy): domain Bacteria; phylum Pseudomonadota; class Gammaproteobacteria; order Xanthomonadales; family Rhodanobacteraceae; genus Oleiagrimonas. The sequence continues at coordinate 7,560 of DASSBH010000284.1, read as the reverse complement.
CGCGGTGTCCGGCGCCAGCCAGGCGCTGGCCGCCGACCATTCCGACGACGACAACCGCAGCAAGGTGATGGGCATCATCGGCGTCAGTGTCGGCCTGGCCTTCGTGCTGGCGATCATCCTCAGTCCGCCGCTGGCTGCCGTGGCCGGCCTCGCGGGCCTGTTCGGGCTGACGGCGGTGCTGGCGCTGGGCGCGATCGCACTGTTGTGGATCGTGGTGCCGCAGCCACGGCAGCATCGGGCGCCGGAGGCGGCGCACTGGTCGGCCGTGCTGCGCATGATCGTGCGTCCACGACTGGCCGTGCTCAATCTTTCGGTGTTCATGATGCACACCATGCTGACGGCGGCCTTCGTGGCGCTGCCGCTGCTGCTCACCCGCCAGACCGGCATGGCGCTCTCGCACCAGTGGGAGTTGTATCTGCCGGTGATGCTGGTGTCGGCCATCGTCATGGGCGGTGTGCTGAGACGGGTCACCTCGCTGGCCGGCAGCATGCGTCTGGTGCTGATCTGTGCATTGGGCTTGGGATTGGCTTTGCTCGGTCTGGGCGTGGGTGCACACGATGCAGTGGTGCTGTGGCTGGCGGCCATCGTGTTTTTCAGCGCCTTCAACCTCCTGGAAGCCAGCCTGCCGAGCCTGGTTTCGCGGCTGGCGCCGGCGCACCTGCGCGGCGCGGCCATGGGCGGCTACGCCACCTGCCAATTCCTGGGCGCCGGCGTGGGCGGCGTGCTCGGCGGCGTGATGTTGGAACATGTGGGCCTGTCGGCCGTGTTCCTGGCTGCCGCGGCACTGGTGGTGATCTGGCTGCCGCTGCTGTGGCTGGGTCGACGGCATGTCGTTGCCGCCGGTGCGCCGGTGCCGGCCTGACGGCATTTCCCTACGCCAACACGGGCATTTCGGAGCTGCAGTCCGGGCCCGTGGCTATGCTACGATCACTCATCTTTTGGCAGCATTCGAACGGGGACGATACCCATGGCACGCGGCATCAACAAAGTCATCCTCATCGGCAACCTCGGCGCCGATCCCGACACCCGTTACACCGGCAGCGGCACCCCCATCTGCACCCTGAGCCTGGCCACCAGCGAATCGTGGACAGACAAGCAGACCGGGCAGAAGCAGGAACGCACCGAGTGGCACCGCGTCAAGGTGTTCGGCAAGCTGGCCGAAATCTGTCAGGAATACCTGAAAAAGGGCCGTCAGGTATACATCGAAGGCTCGCTGCGCACCGACAAATACACCGGCAAGGACGGCATCGAGCGCTACTCCACCGACATCATCGCCAACAACATGCAGATGCTGGGTGGCCCGGGTGGTGAAGGCGGCGGCGGTGGCGGCTACAGCCGTGGTCCGGCCCCGGCGCGTGCCCCGAGCCCGCAGCAGTCGGCCCCGCAGCACTCCCAGGGTCCGGTCGATGCCGGATTCGAGGATGACGACATTCCGTTCTGAGCCGGGCAGTGCCGAAGACAACATGCGCCAGGGTCTCGTTGCCGGGATCCTGGCATTTTTTATGGAGGCTGGACGTGGTTGATGGCGGGATTACCACGGATGCCTTTCTCACGCTCGTTGCGATGTAACCGAAATAATCGCCGTCAATGCCTGAAAGCGGCACCCGCAAACCGGGGCGCTATCGACAAACCCCGGTCATGATCGTGCCCTCGCGCATTTGCTTGCGCCAACCAGGCGCCAACGAGAACTCCCATTTGTTTCGCGACGACAACAATGCGATTGGTTTGAAGGAGATAGTAGACACCAAATGGGAAGCGTCTAGTCAGTGCACGGCGTGTGCTCCGATGGAGTAGAGGGTAAAGATCGGGCTGCATCAAGGAACTCGCGCCCCAGCTCCGACTGTTGCTCCTCATACCAAGTGGCTGCGTCTTCAAGATCACGTTCCGCTTCCCGGCGGACAAGAACTGGTAAATTCACAGACGTTTGCGTATGCAGGCCGCGGCTCACGAGCCTGCGGCCAGCCATACGATGCCACAAATTGACCACGCGGTAACGGTGAGCAACACGGCTGCGCCAGCGAGACGACGAGCAGAACTTTTTACATGGTTTGGAAGCTTGCGGCGCAGAGCTACCGAACCAAGAACGACCAGGAACTAACAAAGGGGTCAGGTTCATTTACTAACAAAGGGGTCATACTAACAAAGGGGTCAGGTTCATTTACCGCCCACAAATCCTCATGACGCGATGCCAAATAGCCTCTAAAAATTATCCAATTGCATTCTTCGTGCAGCCTACTTCGTCGACCTGAGCCGAAAACGTTTGCCAAGACTGGTGGGTGCCCCTTTGCGGCATCTTTGCACCAGTTTCGCGGGGGCGCAAATGGAGAGACGGGTTGCCAGTCCGGGTTGGAGGTGGTTTCTGACGAGGCGGGGGAGTGGAACTGCGTTCAACGGTGAATTTCATGTCTGGCCGGCTTCACGGTGACGGCGGCCAGACGAAATCGGCGACGACCGGGAAATGGTCGGAGGGGTAGACCTTCCCGTGATGTGTGGTCACGGTGTGCACGTCCTTCGCTTTCAGCCCTCGATAGAAGATGTAGTCGATGCGCTCGGTCGGCTGACCGGTGAAGTCGTGAAAGGTGTGGGCCGGGCCATGATGTACCGGCGCGGACATCCAAGCGTCTTTCAGCATCCTGGTCATGATGGCGTGCGTGGGTTTGTCGGGCGTGCTGTTGAAATCCCCGGTGACGATGACGGGCAATGATTCGGGCACTTTCGCGATGTGTTTGAGGATGATTTTGGCGTCGCGTTCGCGCAGGTTTTCGTCCTTGGTGCGATACGGAAAATGCGTGTTGAAGTAGTAGAAGCGCTGGCCTGTCGCCTTGTCCTGAAATTCGGCCCAGGTGACCATGCGCGGCATCGGCTGGCCCCAGCTGATGCTGCCGGGCACGTTCGGCGTTTCCGACAACCAGAAATTGCCGCGGTTGATCACGCGCAGGCGCTCGGTGTTGTAGAACACGCCCATGTGCTCGTTGTCGTTGACGTCCTGATTGTTGCCGTTGCGGCCCAGGCCGAACCACTTGTAGTGCGTCAGATGGCTGACCAGGTAGCGTCCCTGCATCATGTACAACTCCTGTGTGCCCAGGATGTCGGGATGTTGCTCGCGGATGAGCTTGACCATGAGGTCGCGACGCTTTGGCCACACGTTGATGCCATCGTCCGGGCTGGGGTAGCGGACGTTGAAGGTCATGACGCGCAGATCGGGTTGCGCCGACGCGGCAGGCGGAGCCGACATGATGGGTGCGGCACACATTGCCGCGATCAAACCGAGGACGGCCAGGATACGCAGATGCATGGACATGCTTGATTACCTTTGCAGGAACACGAGACCACGGCGCCCATCGTGAAGGTTGGGCGCACATGGTTTAGCGGTGGCGGGCTTCCACCACGTTCAACACTTCGTAGCACGCGCCCATGGTGTGGTAATCGGTCTTGCCGGCGGGGCTTTTCTCGTCGCTGTACTTGCGGTTGTCGCGCGTGAGGATGCGGTACCAGGCACCGTATTCGTGATCGACGAAATGCTCCCACGCGTAACGCCACAGGCGCTCGTACCATTGCCAATAGGCGTCGTCGCCGGTGCGCTCGGCGAGCAGCGCGGCGGCGGCCAGTGATTCAGCCTGCACCCAGTAATACTTGTCGTCGTCGCAGATGGAACCATCGGGGGCGAAGCCGTAGCACAGGCCGCCGAACTCGTCGTCCCAGGCGCGCGCAAGGGCGGTGTCGAACAGGTGACGGGCGGTGGGCAGCAGCCAGTCGGCATCGACGTGGCGCGACAGGATCATCAGCAGCTTGGCCCATTCGGTCTGGTGACCGGGTTGGAAACCCCAGGGGCGGAACAGGTGTTTGGGGTTGTCCTTGTTGTAATCCCAGTCGATGTTCCAGTCGGCGTCGTAGTGTTCCCAGACCAGACCGTCGGCCTTGGCGGCCTGACGACGCGTCATGTGGTCGGCCAGCGCGAGCGCGCGGTCGAGGTAGCGGCGCTCGCCGCTGGCGTCGAAGGCGCTCAGCATGGCTTCGCACATGTGCATGTTGGCGTTCTGGCCGCGATAGGACGTGAAGCGCCAATCGGCATCGGCCTCGTCGCGGTACAGGCCGGCGTCGGCGTCCCAGAAATGTTTTTCCAGAAGATCCCAGGTTTCGGCCATCCAGACGGCTGTTTCGTCGATGCCGGCGCGACGCGCATTTGCATAGGCCACCATCACGAAGGCCAGGCCGTAGCAATGGTTGGTGGTGTCCTCGGGTCGGCCGTCGCGCAGCGTCCAGGCGTAGCCGCCGGTGTCGGGGTTGCGGTGCACGTCGCGCAGGTACTTGAGGCAGTGGCGTGCGGCGTCGAGATAGGCCGGGTTGCCGAAGGTGCGCGCGGCCATGGCGTAGTCGAAGACGAAGCGCGTGCTGGAAACCAGATGACGATGGCTGCGGTCATAGATCGTGCCGTCGTCCTTGAAATACTGGAAGCAGCCGCCGGCAGGATCCAGACAATGCGGATGGTAGAACGCCATGATCGAACGGGCGTGCTCGCGCAGAAAATCGGGGGAACGAAAATCGGGGAAATGGGTCATGCATGCGTCTCCAGAAAATGTTTGACGGCGGCACGGTCGGGCATGGCGGCGAAGGATCCGGTGCGGGTGACGGCCAATGCGCCGCAGGCGGCGGCGAAGCGCAGCCAGGCATCGCGGCGGTCGGTGTCGGCCGCCAGGTCATCCAGCGTGTCGGGCGTGATGCCGGCGTGGATCAATCCGTACAACAGGCCGCCGACAAAAGCGTCACCAGCGCCGGTGCTGTCGATTGCTCGCACGGCGTAAACGGGCAGTGTGCCGCTGTCTGTGGGCGTGAACCAGGTCAGCGGTGCCGAGCCGTCGGTTACCAGCAGCAGTTGCGTGCCGCCCTGCCACAAGCGTTTGCGCGCGCTCATCACGCTGCCGGCGTCGATGGCCAGAAAGGCCATTTCCTCGGCGCTGAGCTTGACCAGATGCGCCAGCTCCAATGCCGACCACAGGCGCGGGGCCGGGTTGTCGTCACGCGCCCACAAGGCCGGGCGCAGGTTCATGTCGAAGCTGACTAGGGCGCCGCCCTCGCGCGCGTGGCGCATGCCGGCCCAGGTGGTTTCGGCGATGGGCGCCTCGGTCAGGCTGCACGAACCGGCATGGAAAATGGCGGTGGCGGCCAGTGCGTCGGCGTCGAAATCGTCGGCGCGAAACAGCAGATCCGCCGCCGGTGGCCGATAGAAGCTGAAACTGCGTTCGCCCTCGGCATCCAGCGCCACGAACGCCAGTGCGGTATTGGCGGCATCGGTGCGACGTACCGCGCGCGTGTCCACGGCGGCATCGTCGAGGTGTGCAAGCAGCATGTCGCCGAACATGTCCGCGCCGAGCATGCCGACAAAACCGGCCCGCCCGCCGAGCCGGGCCACGGCCACCGCGACGTTGGCCGGCGCGCCGCCCGGATGCGGCACGAACACCGGCGCATCGCGCGGATTCGCCGGTGCCTGCGCGTGAAAATCGATCAGCGCCTCGCCGAAACACAAAATGCCGTTCTTCATGCTGTGCGTGATCCTTTCAGTCCGTAGAAAACGATGTAGGCGTAGCACGCGAGCGGAAGCACGAAGGCGTGGTGCACGCCGATGTGATCGGCGATCGCACCCTGCGCCAGCGGAATCAGCGCGCCGCCGACGATGGCCATCACCAGCAGGCTCGACACCTTGCCGGTGAGCGGCCCGAACTTCTCGATGCCGAGCGTGAAGATGTTGGGGAACATGATCGAGTTGAACAGGCCGATGGCCGCCACGCTCCACACCGCCACCATGCCGTGCGTGGACATGGTGGTCAGCACCAGCAGACCGGCGATGACGGCAAAGGCGACCAGCAGCTTGCGCGCATCGACGCGTTTGAGCAGCAGCCAACCGATGAAGCGTCCGACCATGGCCCCGCCCCAGTAGATCGACACGTAGTTGGCGGCCTGGCTCTGCGGCATGTTGCCGATGTCGGGCAGCGCGATGTAGTTGATCATGAAGCTGCCGATGGAGACTTCCGCGCCCACGTACACGAAGATCGCCAGCATGCCGAACCACACGCGCGGCTGCGCCAGGGCATCGGCGTAACGGTGATGGTCGTCATGGGTCTGTTCGTCGGCGCCGCTGATGCGAGGCAGGTGGAACAGCCACACGATGATGGCCAGCGCGAACAGCACCAGCGCGATACCAAGGTAGGGGCCTTGCACCAGGTGCGCCTGTTCGATCCGGTAGGCCAGTTGTTGCGCGGCGGGCAGCTTGGCCAATTCGGTCGCGCCAAGCACGCCGGCCGAGAGAATCAACAGGCCGCCCAGGTAGGGCGCGATGGTGGTACCCAGCGAGTTGAGCGCCTGCGCCAGGTTGAGTCGGCTGGAAGCCATCCGCTCCGATCCCAGCAGGCTGACATACGGATTGGCCGCCACCTGCAGCAGCGTAATGCCGCTGGCCAACACGAAAAACGCGCCCAGGAACAGCGGGTAGGAAAGTATTTGCGCCGCCGGCAGAAACATCAGTGCGCCGATGCCGGTGACCACCAATCCGGTGATGATGCTGAGCCGATAGCCAAGCCACGACAGCACTTTGCCCGAAGGCAGCGACATCACGAAGTAGGCGCCGAAAAAGGTGAACTGCACCAGCATCGCCTGGGTGTAGTTCAACGTGAAGGTGGATTTGAGATGCGGGATCAGCACGTCGTTGAACGCAGTGATGAATCCCCACATGAAAAAGATCGCGGTGACGACGTTCAGTGCCGTGCGTTGGCTGGCGGTGCGTGCGGGCATGCAAAATCCCCTGGCGGTCAGGTGGCGGTGGGCGGACAGGTGCTGGCGCGCACCACCAGTCGCACCGGGGCGACCGAACGGGAGGCGTCGGCGTCGGGATGGCGTATGCGTCCGAGGATGCGTTCGGCGGCCTGGCGTCCGCGCGCGCGCGGGTCGGTGGCCAGCGTGGTCAGCGGCGGCATGCTGACGGCGGCTTCGGGGATGTCGTCGAAGCCGGTGACGGCAAAATCGTGGCCGGGACGGCGGCCGTGCGCGGCCAGGCCCAGCATCAGGCCCAGTGCCACCGCGTCGTTGTAGCAGACCGCGGCGGTGGGCGCCGGATCGCGCACGAACAGGGCGGCGGTTTGCGCGGCGGCGGCCAGGCGCGTGGGCGCGCTTTCCACCAGCCACGACGGTTCCACCGTGACGCCGGCGGTGGCCATGGCCTCGGTGTAGCCTTCGCGGCGTTCGCGGCAGGAGCTGGAACCGGCATGCCCGCCGAAGAAGGCGATGCGGCGATGTCCCAGCTCCAGCAGATGCTCGGTGGCCAGGCGCGCGCCGCGGCGGTTGTCCAGCGCCAGGTAGTCCCAGTGCGCGCTGGCCCAGTGCGCATGCGGCGGCTCGCGGTTGAACACCAGCACCGGCGTGTGCGGGCCGATGATCGTGTGCAGGCGCTCGCCGTCGCTGCCTTCGGCCGGCGACAGGATGATGCCGGCCGGATTGTGCTCCATCAGCGAGGCCAGCACCTGTTGCTGGCGCTCCACCGATTCGCCGGTGCTGCCGAGCAGGGTGACG
>DASSBH010000283.1:0-4612 GCA_035698945.1 Oleiagrimonas sp. | reverse complement strand
CGCTGATGCACGACACGGATGGCGGCGAGGTATGGGCTTACGAGGTGGACGGCTACGGCAACCAGTTGTTCATGGACGACGCCAACGTGCCCAGCCTGTCGAGCCTGGCCATGCTGGGTTTCTGCTCGCGCACGGACGCACGCTACCGACGCACGCGCGCACTGGCCTGGAGCCAACGCAATCCGTACTTCTTCACCGGCAAGGCGGCCGAAGGCATCGGTGGTCCGCACGAGGGGCTGGACATGATCTGGCCGATGTCGATCATCGTGCGCGCCATGACCAGCACGGATACCGGCGAAATTCGCCAGTGCCTGGACTGGCTGAAAACCACCGACGCCGGCACCGGCTTCATGCACGAAGCCTTTGACAAGGACGACCCTTCGCATTTCACACGCGCCTGGTTCGCCTGGGCCAATTCGCTGTTCGGCGGATTGATCGTCACCCTGGCCGACCAGCACCCCGAACTACTGCGGCGAGCTCCGTAGTAGGGCGGGCACTGCCCGCCGTCGCCACCCCATTGGCGGGCAATGCCTGCCCTACTTGAAACATGCATTTCCCGCGCACATCGCATTCCCCGCACAACGATTGAAAATCACAGGAGAGCAAGCATGGTGACCCGCAGACGATTCATGCAAGGCACGGCCGCATTGGCATTGCTGGCCAGTCCGTTGTTCGGATTGCGCCGCGCCGTGGCCAAGGCCGTGATCGATCCGAAAGGGCAGGCCGGCAGTGGAGCCGGTGATGCCGCCGCCGGACTGTCGCGCCACGTCGACGTGTTCATCGGCACCGGCGGCCATGGCCACACTTTCCCGGGCGCCACGCTGCCGTTCGGCATGGTGCAGGTCGGCCCCGACACCAACAACAGCACATGGGACGGCTGCTCGGGCTACCACCAGCGCGACGGTTCCATCATGGGTTTCTCGCATACCCATCTGAGCGGTACCGGCGCCAGTGACATGCTCGACGTGCTGGTGATGCCGGCACAGGGTGAAGTGCTGCTCGATCCCGGCGAGCGCGGCCTGCCTGATGCAAATTTCCGCTCGCGCTACGACGCGGTGGTACGCCCGGACACCATTGCCGACGACATGAAGGGCCATCCCGGTCACGGCTATCGCTCGCGCTACGATGGTGAAAGCGCATGGCCCGGCTATTACCGCGTGCACCTGACCGACCACGACATCCTGGCCGAGCTCACCGCCACGCTGCGTGCGGGCCTGCACCGCTACACCTTCAAGGGCAAGGGCGATGGCCATCTGTTGATCGATCTTGCGCATGGCTACCACGGCAATCCCGACAAACCCGCCAAGGTGTCCGACGCCACGCTGAAAGTCGTCGGCAACGATACCCTGGTCGGTGGCCGGCGCGTGCACCAGTGGGCCAACGGCCGCTACATCTATTTCGCGATGAAGCTGTCGCGCCCGTTCGCACGCGCCGAGCTGTATTCGGACGACAAGGCCCTGTCCGACGGTGCCCGCGATGCCAGCGGCGAGCACCTCAAGGCCGCCTTGCACATCGCCGATGCCGCCAGCGCGCCGCTGCTTGTCAAGGTCGGCATCTCGGCCGTGGACATCGACGGTGCCATGCGCAACCTCGACAAGGAAATTCCCGACTGGGATTTCGAGGGCGTGCAGAACGCCGCCACCTCGACCTGGAATCGCGAACTCGAGCGCATCCGCATCCGCACGCCGTCGCGAACCACCCGACGCATCTTCTACAGCGGGCTTTACCACACCATGCTCGCGCCGACGCTGTTCAGTGACGTGGATGGCCGCTACCGCGGCATGGACCTCAAGGTGCACCAGGTCACCGCCGGCCAGCACAACTACAGCACCTATTCGCTGTGGGACACCTACCGCGCGCTGCACCCGCTGTTCACGCTGTACCAGCCCGACAAAGTGCCGGACATCGTGCAGGGCCTGGTGCGCAAGGCATCGGAAAGCCCGGACGGGCCGGCGGTGTGGCCGCTGCAGGGCGTGGAGACCGGCACCATGATCGGTTATCACTCTGCCTCGGTCATTGCCGAAGCCTGGGCCAAGGGTTTCGGGGGCATCGACTACAAGGCCGCCTGGAAGCCTTATCGCGACCGCGCCATGAGCGACGACTACCGCGGTCTGCCGTGGTATCGGAAGCTCGGCTACGTGCCTGCCGACAAGGACTGGGAGTCGGTCAGCAAGACCCTGGAATATGCCTACGACGACTGGTCCGTCTCGCATCTGGCCAAGGCGGTCGGTGCCAATGAAGACGCCGACAAGTTGAAGCGCCGTTCGCAAAACTACCGCCACGTGTTCGACCGCAAGCTCCAGTTCGTGCGACCGCGCGGCAGCAACGGCCAATGGCTGGAACCGTTCAAGCCGATCGCCATGGGGCACTCGGACAAGTGGCGCGACTTCACCGAGTCCAATGCCTGGCAGGCCACCTTCCTCAACCAGCACGACCTGTACAACTACATGCAGCTGTTCGGTGGCGAAAAGGGTTTCGAGAAAAAACTGGACGAACTGTTCACCGTCAAGACCGAGATTCCCGCCAACGCGCCACCCGACATTGCCGGCATGGTGGGCCAGTACGCGCACGGCAACGAACCGTGCCACCACATCGCCTACCTGTACGCCTACACCGGCGCGCACTGGAAGACCCAGTCGCGCGTGCGCATGCTGCTGCAGACCATGTACCGCGACCAGCCCGACGGTCTGGCCGGCAACGAGGATTGCGGCCAGATGAGCGCCTGGTACCTGATGGGCGCGATGGGCCTGTATGCCGTCGACCCAGTCAGCGCCAACTACGTGTTCGGCAGCCCATTGCTGGAACAGGCCGACATCGACATCGGTTCCGGCAGGACGCTCAGCATCCGCACGCGCGGCAACGGCCCCGGCAAGCCGTACATCCAGTCCGTCACCCGCAACGGCAAGCCGTGGACGAAAAGCTGGATCAGCCATGCCGATCTGATGCAGGGCGGGGTGTTGGAGTTCACCATGGGTGAGACGCCGAACAAGCGCTTTGGTCAGGCACCGCAGGATCGGCCGCCATCGTTTGGTAAATTTGCGTAGGGCGGGTATGGAGTTCTCCATGATCGCAATTACCACAAACGAAGACCGTTCGCCCTGAGGTATCGAAGGGCAGTCCCTAGTTCCCCGCGCCGTTCATGGTTCGATACCTCACCACGAACGGTGGGGGGTATCGCACGAACGGTGGTTATCGAATACCGTGCTGCGCCGTGCGCCGCCAGGTGGCCGGCGGCACGCCGAAATGGCGTTTGAATGCACGCTGGAACGCCGCGCTGGAATCGTAGCCCACCACGGTGGCAAGGCTGGCCACACTGCAACGGCTCTGGCTCAAGTGCCGCGCGGCAAGTTGCATGCGCAGGTGCGTCAGGTAGTGCATCGGCGCCTCGCCGATCAGCTCGCGAAAACGCGTGGCCAGACAGGAACGCGAGCTGGCGATCGCATGGGCCAGCTCTTCCACCGTCCAGTGCCGACAGGGATCGGCGTGCAGGGCACGCAGGGATCGCCCCACCAGCGGATCGCGCAACCCGGCCAGCCAGCCCGTGGCGTCCGCAGGCAACACTTGCATGTACGTCCGCAGGGCTTCCGTGAACAACAGCTCGGCCAGGCGCACGCGCAGGCTTGCCGCGCCGGGGCGATCATCGAGCGCCTCGTTGACGGCGTAATGCACCAGCGCATTCAGACGCTCACCCAGATTCACGCTGATCAGGGGAGGCAAGGCGTGGAACAAGGGTTCGAACGCATGCCGGTCGCAACCGAGAAAGCCGCACAACAGACTGGTCGAGCGTCTTGGTCCGGTGTCGAAACGGACGTGGCGCAAATCCGGCAATGAACGGCCTTCGAGCATATTGACGAAAGGCGTCAGAGGACGCCCCGGTTGATCGCCGAGACCATGCAGATCGCCATGAGGAACGACCACGGCCTCGCCCGGCGATACGGCAAACCAGTCGCGCGTGGCGTGACGCACCCAGCACTCGCCATCCAGCACGATGTGAAAGGCCATGACCTGATTGGTGCCGGGCGGCAACAAGGACGCGAACTTTTCCAGCGTCGGATGCCCGGCGACGCCCCAGGGGCCGTGAAAATCGACGCGAAAAACCAGCGCCCCCGTCAGTCTGACGAGAGTCAGCACGTCGGAAAGCAGGTCGACGGCCATCTTGCTCTTTCGCCTCCCCGGCGTTTTGAGCATGCGACGCGGAGTATAGGTCATTGCCTGTCCGGCTTTCTGACACAAGACTTTCAGGCGGTGGAACGGATCGCGACGAGGGAGAATGAAAACATGCGAAGCTCGATCATTTTTCTATATGGAATCATCTGTTACGTCATATTCCTGGTGACGTTTCTATACGCCATTGCCTTCGTGGGCGACTTCCTGGTGCCATATACCGTTGATCACGGGCGCGCCGCCGCGATGCCGACGGCACTGGTGATCGACCTGATCCTGCTCGGCATCTTTGCCGTGCAGCACAGCGTCATGGCGCGCCGCGGCTTCAAGCGCTGGCTGACGGGGTGGCTGCCTGCGCCAATGGAGCGCAGCACCTACGTGCTGCTGTCCAGCGCCGCCCTGATCCTGCTGTTCTGGCAATGGCGACCACTTCCCACGGTGATCTGGG
>DASSBH010000282.1:0-7389 GCA_035698945.1 Oleiagrimonas sp. | reverse complement strand
ATACGCATAAAGCGCTGATTCGGTGCTTGGCGCCACGCCTTCCCCTCCTACGCAAGTCCATGAACATACAAACCAATTACGAACAGATCCCGCTGCGCGAATACGCCGAACGCGCCTACCTCGACTACTCCATGTACGTGGTGCTGGATCGCGCCCTGCCCTTCGTCGGTGACGGCCTCAAGCCGGTGCAGCGGCGCATCATCTACGCCATGAGCGAACTGGGCCTGGCCGCTGGCGCCAAGCCCAAGAAATCCGCGCGCACCGTCGGCGACGTCATCGGCAAATACCACCCGCACGGCGACAGCGCCTGCTACGAGGCGATGGTGCTGATGGCGCAACCGTTCTCGTGGCGCTATCCGCTGATCGACGGCCAGGGCAACTTCGGTTCGCCGGACGATCCCAAGAGCTTTGCGGCGATGCGTTACACCGAGTCCAAACTGCGCCCGATCGCCGACGTGCTGCTGGGTGAACTCGCGCACGGCACCGTGGACTGGACGCCCAACTTCGACGGCACCCTGGACGAACCCACCTGGATGCCGGCGCGGCTTCCGCACGTGCTGCTCAACGGTTCCATGGGCATCGCCGTGGGCATGGCCACCGACATACCGCCGCACAACCTGCGCGAGGTCGCCACCGCCTGCCTTCGCCTGCTGGACGAGCCGAAGGCCAGCGTTGCCGATCTGGTCGAGCACGTGCGTGGCCCGGACTACCCCACCGCCGCCGAGATCATCACTCCGCGCAAGGACATCCTCGCCCTGTACGAAAGCGGCGTCGGTTCGATCCGTGCCCGCGCCGTCTACACCGTGGAAAACAATGGCAACGTGGTGATCACGGCCCTGCCCCATCAGGTCAGCCCGTCCAGGGTGATCGAGCAGATCGCCGCGCAGATGCGCGCCAAGAAACTGCCGATGCTGGACGACCTGCGCGACGAGTCCGACCACGAAAACCCGATCCGCCTGGTGCTGGTACCGCGTTCCAACCGCGTCGACACCGAGCAGATGATGCAGCATCTCAACGCCACGACCGATCTGGAAAAGAGTTTCCGCGTCAATCTCAACATGATCGGGCTGGATGGCCGACCGCAGGTCAAGAACCTCAAGACCATCCTCGGCGAATGGCTGAAGTTCCGCATCGACACCGTCACGCGGCGCCTCCAGTTCCGCCTCGACAAGGTCGAGAAGCGTCTGCACCTGCTCGAAGGTCTGCGCATCGCCTTCCTGAACCTGGACGAGGTGATTCGCATCGTGCGCCACGAGGACGAGCCCAAAGCCGTCCTGATGGCACGCTTCAAGCTCAGCGAAACCCAGGCCGATTACATCCTCGAAACCCGGCTGCGCCAGTTGGCGCGGTTGGAGGAGATGAAGATCAACGCCGAGCGCGACCAGTTGGAAGAGGAACGCGCGCGCATCAACGTGCTGCTGAAATCCGACGCCAAACTGAAAACCCTCATCAAGAGCGAAATCCGCGCCGACGCCGAAAAATATGGCGACGATCGTCGCTCGCCGCTGGTCGAGCGTCATTCCGCCCAGGCACTGGACGAAAGTGCGCTGGTGACATCCGAACCCATCACCATCGTGTTGTCCGCCAAGGGTTGGGTGCGCGCTGCCAAGGGGCACGATATCGACCCGGCCAGCCTCAGCTATCGCGGCGACGATGCGCTGGGCGCGTGGGCGCAGGGGCGCACCAATCAGCAGGTGGCATTCATCGACTCCACCGGTCGCAGCTATTCCACGCCAGGTCACACCCTGCCTTCGGCGCGCGGCAATGGCGAGCCGCTGACTGGACGCTTCAGTCCGCCCGCCGGCGCCAGTTTCGATGCCGTGGTCAGCGGCGACAAGGATACGCGTCTGGTCGTCGCCAGCACCTTCGGCTATGGCTTCGTCTCGCGCTTCGAGGCGCTGCTGTCGGGCAAGAAGGCCGGCAAGCAGTTCATCAGCCTGCCCGATGACGCGCACGTGCTCGCCCCGGCGACCAGCGCCGATCCGGCGCGCGACCGCATCGTGGTCGTCACCACGCAAGGCCATCTGCTGATGTTCTCGGTGGCGGAACTGCCCGAGCTGGACAAGGGCAAGGGCAACAAGCTGATCGAGATACCCAAGGCGAAACTGGTGTCCGGCGACGAACGCGTGGCCGGTGTCGCCGTGGTCAGTGAGGGCAGCGGCGAAGTCACCCTGTTCGCCGGCCAGCGCAAGCTCACGCTGCGCTGGAGCGACCTGGTCGAATACGGCGGCAACCGCGCCAGCCGCGGCAGCCTGTTGCCGCGTGGTTTGCGCCGTGTCGAAAGCATCGTCACCAGTGGCTGATGTTTCGGCGCTTGCGTGTAGGAGCCTGCCTGCAGGCGAACAAGGCGAAAGGTTGCCGGTAAGTTGGATCGCCGGCAGGCCGGCTCCTACAGAAAAAGGATATCTAAACTAACGGAGAACGACATGCACGGCGAATACAAGATGCCCGGCGGCAAGCTGATCGTGGCCGATGTCGAAGTCGACGCGGGCCGCCTGTCGCATGTACGGATCAGCGGCGATTTCTTTCTTGAGCCGGACACGGCGCTGGATGTCATCAACCTCGCGCTGACGCAGCTGCCCGCGGACAGCGACGAGGACACATTGACCGTCGCCGTCGAAAAACATCTCGGCGACCGGGTCAGCATGTACGGCATTTCCGCGCGCGCCGTGGCCGTCGCCGTGCGTCGCGCACTGGAGCCGCAGGCATGAGCCGCACGACCTGGAGCGACTACGATTGGCAGCTGATCCACGAAGCGCCGCAGGAGCCGGCGTTGCACATCGCCCTGGATCAGGTGCTTGCCGACGCCGTCGCCGTCGGCGACCGCCCGCCGATACTGCGCTTCTGGGAATGGGATTCGCCCTGCGTGGTCATCGGCCGTTTCCAGTCCCTGCGCAACGAAGTCGATACCGGGGGCGCGCAGCGTCACGACGTCAACGTGGTGCGCCGCATCAGCGGCGGCGGCGCCATGTTCATGGAAGCGGGCAACTGCATCACCTATTCCATCTACGCGCCCGAGTCGATGGTCGAGGGCATGTCGTTCCAGGAGTCCTACGCGTTCTTCGACCAGTGGGTCATCGATGCCCTGGGCGACCTCGGCATCAAGGCCTGGTACCAGCCGCTCAACGACATCACCTCACCCGATGGCAAGATCGCCGGCGCGGCCCAGGCGCGACGCGGCGGCGTCGTGCTGCACCACACCACCATGGCCTACGACATCGACGCCGCCAAGATGCTGCAGGTGCTGCGCATCGGCCGCGAAAAACTGTCCGACAAAGGCACTGCCAGCGCCGCCAAACGCGTGGATCCGCTGCGCAGTCAGACCGGCATGGCGCGCAAGGACATCATCGCGCACATGATCGACACCTTCCGCCAACAACACGGCCTCGGCGACACCCGCCTGCTTTCCACCGAACTGGCCGCCGCCCAACACCTGGTCGAGACCAAATTCGGCACATCGGCCTGGACAGGCATCGTGCCCTGAACACGCCGGAGGCCTTGGCCCTCTTGTCGGTCGCCCGTTTCCGGTCGCAAGAATTTCCGACAGGGATTCACACGGATGAAAGCGGATAAAGAAAACGCTTTTGGTCCTTGTCCGTGTGAATCCGTGTCAAAAACGGATATCGGAACGGTTTATGCATTGTTGGCGCTTGGCACCCGCAATCATTACAACACGTTATCCGACACCTCCCACCGTTCGTGGTGAGGTATCGAACCATGAACGGTGCGGGAAACTTGAAGACTGCCCTTCGATACGCGAAGCGTACCCCGTGCTGCGCCTGTCGAAGCATCAGGGCGAACGGACTTCGTCTATAGCGTCGCGATAACAGAAGCCTGTATTTTGCGATTGTCCGGATGCCCTACACGAAAAACGCCGCAGGATGATATTCACCCTGCGGCGTTTGCACGACGATCGTCCGACTTACTTCGTTGTCCAGCGATTGTTGCCGCGATCGACGTCCGGCAGCTTGCCGTCCGGGTCGATGACCGCCGAGGTGATGCGCTGGTGGCCGTCCACGACCACGCCGAAGCTCTGGTGCTGCATCCACGTGGCCACCGGCACACGCACGCGCTGGTGCGAGCCGTCGGCGTAGGTCACTTCAAGCGTGGCCGGCATCGGCAGCTTGTCCAGGCAGGCCACGGTGACGATGGCGCCCTTGGCCGGGTCGTCCTTGATGTATTTGACGCCGGTCACGGCCAGATCGAGTTTCCAGTTGTGGCGGAACCAGCCGCGCCAGAACCAGGACAGATCCTCGCCGGCGGCGCTGTCCATGGCGCGGAAGAAGTCCGACGGTGACGGGTGCTTGAAGGCCCAGGCATTCACGTATTGGCGGAAGGCGGCGTCGAAGCGTTCCGGCCCGAGAATCTCGTCGCGCAGCAGGGTCAGCCCATAGGCCGCCTTGAAGTACGTGATCGGGTGACGGTATTTCTCCTGGATGGCGTCGGCGCGAGTCAGAATCGGCGGTGCATCCGGCTTGTCGAACACGTCCTTGATGATGTCCCTGGCCGGATCGCCGGTCTTGGGCGCGTACTCGCCGTCTTTCTTGGGCGCGAACTGGCCGTTGTGGGTCTTGCCCCATTGCTCATGTGCGAGCACATCGACGAAGGTGTTGAAGCCCTCGTCCATCCATGCGTCGCGACGCTCGTTGGAGCCGACGATCATCGGGAACCAGGTGTGCCCGAACTCGTGCACGCCGAGCATGAACAGGCCGTAGCCCTTGGCCTTGTACCAGTCGAACACGATACCCGGATATTCCATGCCGCCGGCAACACCGGCCTCGGCCACGGCATTGGCCCACGGATAGCTGAAGCCCGTGTACTTGGAGAAATATTCGAGGGTGTATTTGACGCCCTGCGTCGAGTCCTGCCAGCCGTCCTTGCCGATGCTCTCCACCGGATAGGCCGACTGCGCCAGGACGTGCTTGCCGTTCGGCAGGTCGACGCGCGCGGCGTCCCACACGTAGGCTTTCGACGCGCCGAAAGCCACGTCGCGCGTGTTGTCCATGTGGAAATGCCAGGTGAGCGTGCCGCTCTGCTTTGGACGGCTGGACGAATCGGTGACTTCCGACGCCTTGCGGATCATCACCGTCTTTTCGCTGTGATGCGCCTTCTCGAACCGCTGGAGCTGGGTGCGGGTCAGCACGTCCTTCGGGTTCATCAGCTTGCCCGAACCCACCACCATCATGTTCCACGGCACGGTGACGTAGTAGTCGATGTCGCCGTATTCCAGATAGAACTCGTTGTTGAGGTAGGGCAGCGTGTCCCAGCCACGCAAGTCGTCGTAAACGGCGAGGCGTGGAAACCACTGGGCAATTTCATAGACATCGCCGTTTTTGGTGGCATACCAGTCGGTACGCCCGCCGAAGCGGCCCGGCACGGTGTAGCTGTAGACGATGCGCACCTGGACCTTGCCGCCCTTGGCCTTGAGCGGCTGCGGCAGGTCGATGCGCATGCGCGTGTCCGAGGTGATGGTGTGCGCCTTGACGAAACCGTGCACGCCACGCACCTCGACCGAGGCGATGCGATAGCCGTCGGTGTGTTCCTTCGGCATGGGCGCGTGGCCCGAGCTGAAGTTGCCGCGCGCGTCCGGCTTGTAATGGTTCTGATCCATCTGCAGCCACAGGAAATGCAGCGTGTCCGGGCTGTGGTTGGTGTAGGTAAAAGTTTCGGTGGCGCTCAGTGTCTTGCTGGCCGGATCCAGCTTGGCGCGGATGGTGTAGTCGACGCGGTTCTGCCAGTAATCGGGCCCGGGCATGCCGTTGGCCGAACGGTAGCGGTTGACCGGATATTGGTAATGGAACGGCGCGAAGGCCTTGAGCGGGTCGTAATGCGACGTCGTGGTCGGCGTGGCGGCGGTCGCGGCGCCGGCAGACATCAATCCGGCGGTGCACAGGGAAAACAGCAGCGATTTCATGGATACCTCGCGGGGAAATCGAGGGGAACAAAAGACGCCTTTGCCGTGAATGTTCCCGTTCACGGCAAAGGACGGGGAATCAGTGATGGATCTCGTGGCTGTACTCGGCGGGGATCCTCGCCTCGGGCCGCGCATGGTGATACATGGCCCAGGTGATCTGCTGCATCAGCCAGTGACGGTTCTTGCCCTTGGCGAACAGGTCGAAGTGGGTCTTGCCGGGCAGGAACTCCACTTCGGCCTTGGCGCCGACGCTGTCCAGCACTTTCTTGAGCAATTGCGCGGACTCGTTCAAGTAGAACGTGTCGGCGGTGCCTACGACGAGGTGGATCTTGCCGTCGAGGTCAGGCTTCAACTCGGGCCACTTCGTCTTGATGCGATGGGCAATGTCGTAATGGTCGCGCCAGTATTTGACCACCTCGGGATTCACCTTGCCGGTGTCGCGATCGAACATCGGCTCGGGACGACCGTCCGCTCCGCGCGGTGAAAACACCCATTCGAAGGACGCCATCTGGCCGCCGTAGGGCCCGAGCACGCGCTCCAGTTGCGCGAACTGCTTGAAGGTGGCGATGACCTTGCCGTTCGCACGCACCAGCGGGTACGGCGTGCCGTCCGGCTTGTAGTAGACGTTGGCGTTGGGCGCGTAGAGGTTCGGTCCGGTGAAATTGTGGAAATCGCTGGGATCAGGCGAGGTCGACCAGGTGCCGCCGAAAACCTTGGGGTACCGCACCTGCAACCACAACGTGGCCCAGCCGCCGGATGAATGGCCGGTGAGGAAACGGCCGCCGGGCTTGCCATCCATGCGGTACTGCGTTTCCAGATGCGGGATCAGCTCGGTGGTCAGCGCCGTGCCCCAGGGGCCGTTGTTGACAGAGTCGGCGAATTCGTGGGTGCCGCGCGGGCTGGACTCGTTCAGGAACACCCAGATCATGGGCGGGATTTCGCCCTTCTGCATCTGCCCGAAGATCATGGTGGCCTTGGACGCGAGGTAGTTCAGGCGCGCGCCGTAACCGGGGGTGAAATACACCGTGGGGTAATGCGCGGACGTGTTTTTGTCGTAATCGGGCGGCAACAGCACCCAGCCCTGGATGTGCATCGGGCGGCCCCAGAATTTGCTCAACGCGGGGCTGACGAAATCGATCTTGCGGCTGTGCGCATGGGCCGCCTTCAGCACCGGTGCCATCTGCTCGACCAGCTTGCGGTACTTCGGCGGCACGTGGGTCGGAAGCGTCCACGGCTGGCGCGCGGCCGGCATCGTGTTCTTCAGATCCAGCGTGGGAATCTTCGATTGCGTACCGAATGTCACCTCGACCACCGGGCTGACCAGGTCACCCGGACCGCGCCCACTGAAGTTGTAGTCGCGATTGACGTCCAGCACCGCCTGCATGTCGTATTTGCCCGGCGCCAGCTCGGAAAACGGCTTGGGGAATGCCAGCGCATCGGCGTCGATCAGCACCGATTTGCCGGAAGCGAGGCTT
>DASSBH010000281.1:0-38351 GCA_035698945.1 Oleiagrimonas sp. | reverse complement strand
GCGCCGGAAATCGGCATTCGCCGCGCATTGGGCGCTTCGCGCGCGGCCGTCTACCGGCAGTTCCTGATCGAGGGGGCGACCATTGGCATGGCCGGCGGCATATTCGGCGTTGTGCTGACGCTGCTGGGCATATGGGGCAGCGGGGCGCTTTTTGAGCCAAAGATTGCACGTCTCGTGCACGTCGATGCCTCGCTGATAGCGCTGACCGTGCTGCTCGCGGTAGCCGCCACGGTGGCTTCCGCCCTGTACCCGACATGGCGAGCGGCGCAAACCCAGCCCGCCTGGCAGATCAAGATCAACAGTTGAGATTCCCGCCATGGCAATGACCAGAACATTCATGCAGTTGCGTCCGATCATTGCCGCGCTGGGTCGGCACAAGGTGGCCACGGCACTCATCGTTTTGCAGGTGGCGCTGACGCTGGCGGTGGCGTCCAACGCACTGTTCATCGTCGCAACGCGCATCGTCCACATGTCGCGTGCCACCGGAACGGACGAAGCTCATCTCTTCGTGATCCGCAACAAGTGGACGATCGGTCAGAATGCCACCCGGATCGATGCGAACATTCGCACCGACCTCGACACACTGCGCCATGTGGCGGGCGTGCGCGACGCGTCTTCGAGCAACGCTGCCCCATTGCTGTATGCCTACAGCGTGAGTCCGATCCCGACGCGGGTGAAACTCGTGCCTGACCAGACGACGCGCCCGCAATTCGCTATGCTGTCTTTCGCCGACGCGCACACCATCGACACGCTTGGCGTATCGCTGGTCGCCGGACGCAATTTTCGTCCCGACGAAGTTGCCGCCATCGGCCCCGACGACAAGCAGGTTGCTCCGGTCGCCATCGTCACGCGCAGCCTTGCCGACAAACTGTTTCCCGAGGGTTCGGCCCTGGGCAAGACGGTTTATCTACCGGATGGGCCTTCCACCATCATTGGCATCCTCGCCCGCCTGCAGGGGCCGCTCAGCTGGACGAGATCGTCTGATGGGGACAACGTGCTGATTCCCGCGCGCCATGTCGATCCACAAGGTGTCATGTATCTGGTGCGCACCGATTCCACCGCCATGAAACCGGTGATCGCCGCCACACTGAAAGCGCTGCAAAAGCGGGGCAGTGTGCGCATCATCGATCCGGAGGATGATGTCCTCACGCTGCCCCAGGCGCGCGAACGCATTTATGCCGCCGACCGCAGCGTGGCAATCCTGATGAGCATCGTCTGTGGTCTGCTGCTTTCGGCAACCGCCGGCGGCATCATCGGCTTGAGCAGTTTCTGGGTTGGCCAGCGGCGCAAGCAGATCGGCATCCGCCGTTCACTCGGCGCGACGAGGGGCGACATCCTGCGCTACTTCCACGCCGAGAATCTCCTGATTGTTGGCGCTGGCATCGTGCTCGGGATCGTGCTCGCGGTTCTGGTCAATCTCGGCCTGATGAAGGTCTTCTATCCGTTGCCGCGCATGCCGTTTTATGTGCCACTGCTCGGCGCATTGCTGTTGTGGCTGCTTGGTCAGCTGGCCGTGTGGGGGCCGGCGCGCAACGCCGCCAAGGTGCCACCTGTGGTTGCGATTCGTGCGGAGTGAACGCGGCCGATCGCTTGACCATGCCAAAACCTCAACGAGCTGATGCAAGCGCGGTCGCGATATCCGTCAACGTATCGGCTTGTAAATCCGGTTGCAGCATCGCTGACGGGAACGGTCGGGCAGGGGCGACGAAAGCTGTACGCAGACCCGCGTGCGCGGCGCCATGAATGTCCCAAGGGTGCGCCGATACAAGCACCATGGCTTCCGGATCCACGTCCAGAACCTTTGCAGCGTGCAAATACACGGCACGATGAGGTTTCCAATGGCACACCTCATCAATCGTGATTACCCGTTCCACCATGGATTCAAGCTGCGCCCGCTGCAACAACTTGCGGGTGGATTCGGGACTGCCATTGGTCAATGCAAGGATCGAGATACCGGCTTCGCGCAGGCGCGTGAAGGCTGCCTTGGCATCCTCACGCGGAGCGAGTTCGGTCATGCAATCGAGTATCTGCTCGACTTTGTTTTTGTCGGTCGGCAATCCATGTTTTGCCAGCAGGCCCTGCAGCGTCCCCGAAGCAATCTCGCGGAAGGGTTTGAAGACCTCCGTGACTTCCAGCGCAAAGGCATCCCTCAGCGTTAGCGCAAACCAGGTTTCCAGCGCGGTGGGTGGCAACCCCATCGCGGCAAGCGGCGAACGCAAGGTGTCCAGCGAGAACAACGTACCAAGGACATCAAATGCGACTGCGGCAATCTGTTTGCTCATGGCTCGATTCGGATCAGCGAATGCTGATCCCGCCAAACAGAAAAGTCGGCACGGGGCACGCCGCAAGAGAAAAATGAGTTTGACATTGCATAGACCTCCTTGCCCCTGCAATTTCAATGTATCAGCCTACGGTCATGCTGGTTTGCACTATTTGCCGCTTTCGAAACGCGAGTTGGCTCTTGGTTCAGATCTCAGCTCAATTGCAATCAGTATCGGAAGGTCCCCGTGTCGCGGACTCCCGACGTTCGCTTGAGCCTCGTGGCGACCTTGCGCCCTGCGGGATAATCCTCACGCCAGAACCGAGCCTGCTCGACCACCTGCCACCAACAGCTCAATCAGACCCTCAAGACAGCGGCATTTCAGGGCAGGGAAGACGTCACCTCAGGCCGGCTTGCGACCGCGCGTCGCATTGAACATGAAGCCTGTCGCCAGCACGGCGATCACGACCAATTGCATGCCCAGCGATTGCCAGGTGGGGTAGATGCCCAGCCACTCGATGCGCGGCGCCGGGATCATCGATACGTTCACCCAACCCGCCTCCTGCAAAGCCGCCATCCCTTTGCCGGCAAGTACCACGGCAAGCAGTGCGATCAATGCCGAACTGGCCTTGAAGAACTGTCCCAGCGGAAGCCGCCGGCTGGTGCGAAGCAACAGCCAGGCCACCGCCAACAGGGTGACGGCGCCGGCGGCCATGCCGCCAAGCAGCCAGATTTTCTGGTTTTCGTTCCACAGGGCGACGTAGAACAGGATGGTCTCGAATATCTCCCGGTACACCGAGATGAAACTCAGGCCGAACAGGAACCACAACGAGCGCCGATCAAGCGCACTGGCCATTTTCTGCTTCAAATAATGTTGCCAGCGCCCACCGATGCTTTTCTGGTGCATCCACAATCCCACACCCAACAGGACGGCCGCCGCGAACAGCGACGACAAACCTTCGGTCAGCTCGCGTCCGGCGCCACTGATGGTGATGGCATAACGTGCAAGCACCCAGGTGACGAACCCGGCCAACAACGCCAATATCCAGCCGGCATGCACGGGACGCGCGGCTTGCGGCCGTTCGGAGCGGCGCACGAAAGCGAGCAGGGCGACGACCACCAGCAGAGCCTCCATGCCTTCGCGGATCAGGATGATATAGGCGCCCGTGAAGGTGGCCGCAGCGCTGCTTGTCGCGTTGTCCAGCAGCATCTGCGCCCGCACCAGCAATTGATCGACATGCTTGGCCTGCGCCGCCACGGCGGCGGCCGATTGATCGCGGGACAGGGCAGTGCGATAGGCGCCCATGGCGGTTTCGATCTGGCTGCGCAAGGCGTGGTCGCGGGCATCGAGCCGAGGCTCTTCCGGCTCCACGCCATCCAGATACGCCGACAGCGCCAACGCGATGGCGTCCGCCTTGCGCCCGTGCCGGTAAGCCTCGATGCTGGCCGCTAATCTGGCGCGTGCCAGATCCAGCCCGTGCGGCGCCTGTTCCACGGCATCAGGGTGCGCACGCAGCCAGCCAATGACAGCCTGCGACGTCGTCAGGCCGAAAACCGGCGCAAGTTGCGCGACACGCGTGCGCGACAAGTCACCGAGATTGCTGATACGGGCGCGGATGGCCGGGTTGTTCCGCCAGGCTTGGGCGCCTTGCGCGTTTGAACCGGCGTAGGCCAGCGAACCGACGTAATAGGCCAGCGCCCAGCGTTCACTGTCGGACAGATTCCCGGCATAGCTGCGCATGGCGGTGCCTTCAACCCCCTGGGTGATGACCTGGTAGAGCGACAACGGACTGCGCTGGTCGGCTCGCGCCATGTCCAGGAAATCTATCGGCGGAGGATCCAGGTTAACGGCGGCCGCTCCGCGGCCGTCGCCGCGAACGCCGTGACACATCGCGCAATGCTGCCCATACAACAATGCACCTTTGGCCAGATCCGGCGCCTGTTCGGGAGCCGACGGCACCGGATACGCTTCGAGCAACGCCGCCGCCAGCGCATGCGCCTTGTTCGATACAACCTTGATGGATCGTTTCGACCGGACCGCTGCGTTCAAAGCATCCGCCTGACGCTGCAAATCCGGCAAGGCTGGCGCCGACGGCAGTTGCCGCAGGCTCTCGCCGATAGTGGCCGTGAACTCACGCATTTCGGCAAATTCGGACGCGCTGACCACCGTACCGTCACGTACCGCGCCGGCATAGTCCGTGGCCACGTAATCCAGCATTTGCCAGGTTCGCTGGACACGGGTGCTGACATCTGGCTGCTGCGCCGCCCAGACGATCGCTGGCGCCGCAAACAGCACCAGCAGGGCACATATACGAATGCGTGTCGTTATCATCATGCTAGGTTAGCACGAGAAACGGTGACCTGAATTGATCCACGGCAACCATAGATCGATAGTTCTTCGCTCTATCCGATAGTTCGCATAATGTATATTATGTCAAATATCAAACGAGCAATACGGAAGGCCGGTACATTCTTTGCATCCCTCTTCGGTCGCACTGAGACAAGGAGCAACACATGGGTCGCCGCCGCTTCGCACTACGCCGCACGCCAGCGTTGAATACGCGCCAGCTGGTCTCCCAGGACATCCTTGGCCATTTCGGTATCGAAACGAGCCTGGCCTCGCAACCAGTAACCATCGGTAAGGCCGAAGAACTTGCAAAGCCGAAGATCCGTGTCGGCCGTGATGCTGCGACGGCAGGCCACGATTTCACCGATGCGCTGCGCTGGCACGCCGATTTCCTTGGCCAGGCGATAGTTGCTGATGCCCATGGGCAAAAGAAACTCTTCGCGCAGAATCTCTCCGGGATGTATGGGGGAAAGTTTCTTGTTCATACGACACACCTCGTGTCAGTGGTATTCCACGATCTCAACGTCAACGGCGTCACCTTCAGTCCAACGAAAGCACACGCGGAACTGGTCGTTGATGCGTATGCTGTATTGGCCCTTGCGATCACCCTTCAAAGCTTCCAACCGATTGCCTGGTGGAATCCGCAGGTCATCGAGACTGCCGGCCATGCCGAGTTGTTCCAGCTTGCGACGCGCAACAGATTCGATGTTGGCAAAGCGCTTGGTTTTTTCTCGCTCGTAGAGGGCTTGGGTGTCTTTGCACCGGAAGGATTGAATGGCCACGCGCCCATGATGACGCGACGCGTTAATAACGTCAAGCGTCACTATTGGTGGAACTTCCCCGCCGCCCGTCAACCATCTACTGCACGAATTATGGGTCAGTAGTGCGCCTTCTCGAAATCTTCGACCTGTTTTGCGGCCACCTCTCTGCCTATGCCGTAGCGCTCCTGCAGTTTGTCGATCAGGTAGTCGCGGTCACCCTCGGGATGTTGCAGATCCTCGTCGGTGAGTTTGTCCCATGTGCTTTTGAGTTGGCCATTGAGGTTCCTCCAGTCGCCCTTGATGAGGTCGTCTTCTTTCATGGTGTGATGGCTCCGCAGATGACGGGCAGGCAAAACGTCTGTCCGTGCGACCGCTTGGCTCGCAAACCCGATGATCCGACAGCCGCCTTGAATGGGCGCTAATCCGAAAATTCACGTCGCGGACAAGTTCCTGTCTGGCGTGGATGTCGGGTTCGGCATCGGCATCAAATTCAGGTCGCCGACGCGGCGACGATCCGTCATCCATTGACAAAAGTGAACCGACAAAACAGTTAGGCCACCCTCAGGTCGCGCACGTTAGGGTATCGTCGGGAATTCGGGATGACACGACGCATGGCAGTTCGAGTCCGATGTCATCCAGTGCAAGAACCCGACACTCCGCCGCAGCTCCCCTGGCGGCGTCATGTCCGGATCGACAGGGGCCGTCGAATGCCTCCGCCGTGCCCGGCGCCATTCCGGATGCATCGACATCAAACGCAGACGTGGCGAAACGAGGCCCGCGCATTTATCACGTGTTGGCGCAGACGGTGCCGGCGGATGGCTGGGCACGGCTGCTGGACGAATGCGCCGCGCTGGGTTTCAACACGCTCTTGTTGACGCCGCCCTTCGCCACGAATGCCGAGGACGATCCCTATCTTGTCGTCGATCCCACGCGCCTGCATCCTTCGCTGAAAAACGACGCATGGGGTGACGATGTCGAAACCTGGCTGCATGGACTGGCCGAGATGTGCAGCCAGCACGGCCTGGCGCTCTGGCTTGACTGGATGGTCGGGCGTTTCAGTAGCCAGGCTTCGGTGGTGGATGCGCATCCGGAATGGTTCCGGCCGCTGGATCAGATGGATGCACCGGATCCACGCATGGCCACGAGCGGGCGTTCGGGCTGCATGGCTGTGTCTGAAGGCGCCGTCGACGAAGTCGCGCAATGGTGGTTGCCGTTGCTGCATGCCTGGCGAAGTGCCGGTATCCGCGGCTTGTGTTGTCGTATTCCGGATGCGCTGTCCGCCGGCGCGTGGCAAGAGGTGCTGGAAAACATCCTTGAACAGGATCCGGACTTTCGTTTCATGGCATGGACGCCGGGCCTGTCCGCTTCGTTTGCGGCAAGCCTGGGCGATGCCGGTTTCGACACGGCTGTCTGCTCGTTGCCGTGGTGGGATGGTCGTGAAACGTGGATGGGCGAAGAGCTCGCACGTCTGCGCCGGCATTTCACATGCATTGTGGCGCCGCTGCCGGCAAAGACACGCATGCATGCCGAGTCCCGGCAGGATGAGGGTGGGCGACGCCATGCGCTGAACCTGTTGACTTGCGCCAGCGCCTTTGGCGACGGGTGGCTGCTGCCTGCGGGAATGGATCAAGGACGCGCATGGCAAGCCTTGACGGATGCGCATGACGCCTGGGACATCAGACCGCAAATCGCTTCCGCCAACGCCGCTTTTGCGGACAGTTCGCCAGCGCCCGCGACCGCTTCATGGCAACGCATCAGTGATGCGTGCGATCAGGTCGACGCCTGGCTGGAGCGTCCCACCATCCACGCCGAACCAGGCCGGCTTCTGCTTCTGAACCATGATGCCGAACATCATGCATGCATCCCATGGCCGTCGCTGATGGCCGCGGCTGCATGCGCTGCGAGTTTTGTTGCCGATGCCACGTCCGATGACGATGGCAGGATGCTGACGCCGGGCGAAGCGCGATTGTTGTCTGCCCACGCCTCGCCCATGGCGTGTCGCAAACCGCGTCGCATGCGTGAACTGACTACGGCGCTGCATGCACCGCGCATTGCCATCGAAGCGCCCTCCCCGTGCGTGGACGGCGGACGCTTTGCCGTGCGTCGATGCGTCGGCGAGACGGTCGAGATTGCGGCGGATGTTTTTTGCGATGGCCATGAACTGCTGGCGGCCGCGGTGGTGTGGCGGCATGCCGACGAAGCTGCATGGCAGCATGCGCGCATGTGCGCTGTCGACAACGATCGTTTCGTTGGCGAGATCACGTTGACGCGCGTGGGCATGATCGAATTTTCCATCGAAGCCTGGGTGGATGCCTACGGAAGTTTTCGTCAGGCGCTGGAAAAGAAACATCGTGCCGGCCATGTCGAAAAGGTCGACATCCACGAAGGCCTGCACCTGATCGACGCCGCTTGCGCGCGCAGTGTCGAGGATGCCGCCTTGCACTCGTTGTGCGCGGCATTGCACGAATGCGAAGGCGTCGCCGCTGTCGATGCCCTGCTCTCGCCGCAAACCGCCGCGCTGATGGAAAAGCACGACGACCGACCATTTCTTACCCGCCATGCACCATGTCTGCATATCGAATCCGAACGCCGCGCCGCGCGATTCGCCAGCTGGTACGAGCTTTTCCCGCGCTCGCAAAGCAATGACGAAAAGCGGCATGGCCGATTCGACGACGTGATGGCGCGCCTGCCCCACATTGCCGACATGGGGTTCGACGTGTTGTACCTGCCGCCGATTCATCCGATCGGTCGCAGCAAGCGCAAGGGGCGCAATAATACGCCGCTGGCGGAGCCGGATGATGTCGGCAGTCCGTACGCCATCGGCGCGGCCGAGGGCGGGCACGAGGCATTGCACGGGGAGCTGGGCACGCTCGAAGATTTCCATCGCCTGATCCAGGTTTGCGCGGCGCACGGCATCGAGCTTGCGATGGATTTCGCCATCCAGTGCAGCCCGGATCACCCGTGGCTCAAGCAGCATCCGGAATGGTTCCAGTGGCGTTCGGACGGCCAGGTCAAGCACGCGGAAAATCCGCCCAAGGTCTATGAGGACATCGTCAATGTCGATTTCTACGCCGATGGCCCGGCGCAGGCGGCCCTCTGGAAAGCGTTGCGCGACGTGGTGCTGTTCTGGGTAAATCATGGCGTGCGCCTGTTCCGCGTGGACAATCCGCATACCAAGCCCTATCCCTTCTGGGAATGGATGATCGGCGACGTGCGTGCGCGACATCCGGACGTGGTGTTTCTGGCCGAGGCCTTCACGCGTCCCAAGCCGATGCGGCGTCTGGCGCGTCTCGGATTTTCGCAGTCCTACACCTATTTCATCTGGCGCAACACCAAGCAGGAATTGCAGTCGTACTTCAGCGAGCTGGTCACGAGCGAGACGCGCGAATATTTTCGTCCGCACCTTTTCGTCAACACGCCGGACATCAACCCGGAGTTTCTTCAGCGCGGCGGCCGCCCTGCCTTTCTCATTCGTGCCGCGCTGGCATGCTTCCTGTCCGGCTTGTGGGGCATGTACAGCGGCTTCGAGTTGTGCGAAGCCGAGGCGCTGGAGGGGCGCGAGGAGTATCGGGATGCGGAGAAGTACCAGCTGCGCGCACGCAACTGGAACGCGCCCGGCAACATATGTTCCGAGATCCGCCAATTGAACCGTCTGCGTCATGGGAACGTCGAGCTGCAATCGCATCTCGGGCTGACTTTCTACAACGCCGGCGATCCGCACGTGCTGTATTTCGGCAAACGCGCGCCCGGTCACGAAAGCATGCTGCTTGTCGCGATCAACCTCGATCCCTTTGCCGACCATGCGTCCGACATCGAGGTGCCGCTTTGGGAATGGCAACGCCCGGACGACGCCGTCGCCGTCACGCATGACCTGCTGCACGATCACCACGGACGATGGCACGGCAAGGTGCAACACATCAGCCTGAGTCGCGAGCAGCCCTACGCGGTATGGCGCATTCAACCGGAGCTTGCATGATGGTCGCGCTGGCACATGACACCGGTGTGGATACGCAGTGGTACAAGGACGCCATCATTTACCAGTTGCATGTGAAATCGTTCTGCGATTCCAACGGCGATGGCATCGGTGATTTTCCGGGCCTGATTTCCAAGCTCGATTATCTGGTCGATCTTGGCATCAATGTCATCTGGTTGCTGCCGTTCTACCCTTCCCCGCGTCGCGATGACGGCTATGACATCAGCGACTATCGCGGCGTGCATCCCGACTATGGCACGCTCGGCGACGTGCGCAGATTGATCCGAGCTGCGCATGAGCGCGGCATCCGCATCATCACCGAACTGGTCATCAACCACACTTCCGACCAGCATGCCTGGTTCCAGCGCGCGCGGCATGCGCCGCCAAACTCGGTGCGCCGCAACTACTACGTCTGGTCCGACGACGACACGGCGTATGCCGGCACGCGCGTGATTTTCTGTGATTCGGAAAGCTCCAACTGGGCCTGGGACGATGTGGCCAGAGCCTGGTATTGGCACCGCTTCTACAGCCATCAGCCGGATCTCAACTATGACAACCCGGCGGTGTTGCGCGAGGTGCTCGGGATCATGCGTTTCTGGCTGACGATGGGCATCGACGGGTTGCGTCTGGATGCCGTGCCGTACCTTGTCGAGCGCGAAGGCACCAGCAACGAAAACCTGCCCGAGACGCATGCCATCCTCAAGCTTATCCGTGCCGCCATGGAAACTTCGTTTCCCGATCGCGTTTTGATCGCCGAGGCCAACCAGTGGCCCGAGGACGTGCAGGAATATTTCGGCGACGGCGACGAGTGCCACATGGCATTCCACTTTCCGGTGATGCCGCGCATGTACATGGCCATTGCCCGCGAGGATCGCTTCCCCGTCACCGACATTCTCAGGCAGACGCCGCAGATTCCCGACAACTGCCAGTGGGCCATCTTCCTGCGCAACCACGATGAGCTGACGCTGGAGATGGTGACCAGCGCCGAGCGCGACTACCTGTGGGAAACCTACGCCGCCGATCGTCGCGCGCGCCTCAACTTCGGCATCCGGCGTCGCCTGGCGCCGTTGCTGCAGGGCGACCGACGTCGCATCGAATTGATGAACAGCCTGCTGCTGTCGCTGCCGGGCACACCCATCATCTATTACGGCGACGAGATCGGCATGGGCGACAACATCCATCTTGGCGATCGCGACGGCGTGCGCACACCGATGCAATGGCGTCCGGATCGCAATGGCGGCTTTTCCAGCACCGACCCGGAACAACTGGTGCTGCCGGCCCTGATGGATCCGTTGTACGGATACGCCACCGTGAACGTGGAGGCGCAGTCGCGCAATCCGCATTCCCTGTTGAACTGGTCGCGACGCATGCTCGGCCTGCGCCGTCAGCACAGCGCCTTCGGTCGTGGACGCTTCGAGTTCATTTTTCCGGGCAATCGCAAGGTACTGGCTTATCTGCGCATCCACGACGAGGTCATCCTGTGCGTGGCCAACCTGTCGCATGCGCCGCAGGCGGTGGAACTGGATCTTTCCGCCTACGAGGGACGCGTGCCGGTGGAGCTGACCGCCGGCTCGACCTTTCCGCCGATCGGCAAGCTTACCTACCTGTTGACCTTGCCGCCCCATGGCTTCTACTGGTTTGCTCTCAGCGAGGATGCCGATCCACCGCAATGGCACGACGACCCGCCGGAGCTGATGCCGGAATACACCACGCTGGTGATGCGGAAGAACCGCCCCGACATCGACGCGCCCGACATCCGCATGGCATTGGAAAACGAGTGCCTGCCACCCTACCTGCGCGTGCGTCGCTGGTTCGGCTCCAAGCAAATGCATGCGTTGCGTCCGGAACTTGGCCATGCCATCAACGACAAGGACAGCGGCGTCCTTTTCACCGAAGTCGATACGCATGGCGAAGACGGCAGCGAGCATTACCTGCTTCCGATGTCCATCGTCTGGGACGACGAGCCGAACACTCCGCTGGAGCAGCAACTGGCGATGGCCCGCGTGCGTTGCGGATCGCGCGTAGGCATGCTCACCGACGCTTTTTCTGAGCCCGCGTTCGCACGCCGCGTACTGGCGTTGATGTGCGCCAATGCCACCATCGAGTCTGACAACGGCGGCGCACTGCACTTTCGCCATACCGCGGCCATGCAGCAGATGGAATGGCCCTCGAACGTGGACGTGCGCTGGATTTCCGTCGAACAGTCCAACAGTTCGCTGGTGATCGCCGAACGCGGCGTATTGAAGCTGTTGCGGCGGTGCTGGCCGGGCGTGCAGCCGGAGGCGGAGATGACCGGCTATCTGACATCCCAGGGTTTTGCCCACGCGCCGCGGCTCCTCGGCACCCTGGTGCGCAGCTACCCGGACGGTCGCGAATATACCTATGCCGTGTTGCTCGAGTTCGTGAACAACCAGGGAGACGGCTGGAACTGGATCCAGAACCTGCTGAGGCAACTGGTGGACGAACATGTCGTGGATCGCACCAGCGACAAGAGCGGCTTCGGCGCGCTGATGGAACATGAAACCTTTTGTGCCGCCGTGGGCTTGCGATTGGGCCAGCTTCACGCGGTGCTGGCGCGACCGAGCGAAGACCCGATGTTCGCTCCGCAACCCATTGATGCCGAGGACGTGCAGGATTGGACACTGCGTTGCGAAAAATGGATGCGACGCGCGCACGACGCCCTGGCAACGCGCGATGCCAGCCATGACGCTGCCCTCGATGCCCTGGCCATGGATGTCACCCAACGCATCCGTCAATGGCTGGATGCCATGGAGTCGGGCGTCACGCTTTCGACCCGCGGATACAAGACCCGCATCCATGGCGACTTTCATCTGGGCCAGGTACTGGTGGCCAATGGCGATGCCTGGTTGATCGACTTCGAAGGCGCGCCGGCCACGCCGTTGAACGAGCGCCGCTCGCTACAATCGCCCCTGGTCGATGTGGCCGGCATGCTGCGCTCCATCGACTATGCGGCCGCCAGCGCCTTGCGCTTCGAACTGGCGCAGGTATCGCCCGTGCTGGAGCAACGCCGACACGAGCTGGTGGCGTGTTTTGCCGAGCATGCTCGGAAGGAGTTCTTGCGCGCCTATCTCGAAGGCGGTGGCGCGGCGCTGGATCAGGATCTGTTGCAGTGCTTCATGCTCGAAAAAGCCGCCTACGAAATCTGTTACGAAATGGACAATCGCCCCGGCTGGCTGGATGTGCCTTTGCACGGCATGCAAGCCCTGCTTGGTGACCACAGTGAGGTGCCGGCATGAGCATCGCTGCCCGAATCCCGACTGCCGACGATGCCGCCCTGGATGCCGTGCTGGCTGGCCGGCATGCGGATCCGTTTGCCGTGCTGGGGCCGCATCGGCATGGTGATGGCGTATTGACGCGGGTGTTCATGCCCGGCGCGCTGGAAGTGGAATGGCAGGATGTCGAAGGGCGTCAGCGCCAGCCCATGCACCGGATACGTGAGCAAGGGCTGTTTGCCATTGAACGGGCCGATGCCGCGGAACCTTATCGCCTGTGCATCCAATGGCCGGATGCCCGGCAGGTGACGGAGGATGCCTACGCCTTCGGTCTTCTGATCGACGATGCCGACCTGCACGCCTTCGCGTCGGGCGACGCCGATGCGGCGCGCGACATTCTCGGCGCCCTGCCCTGCACGGTCGATGGCGTGGAGGGCGTGCGATTCGCGGTCTGGGCGCCACAAGCTTCGCGTGTTTCGGTCGTCGGCCCTTTCAATGCATGGGACGGCCGGCGTCATCCCATGCGTAAACGCCATGTGGCCGGGGTCTGGGAACTTTTCATTCCGCGGCTGGGCGTCGGCGAACGCTACCAGTACGAATTGCTGGACGCGCACGGAAACCTGCTGCCGCTTCGCGCCGATCCGATGGCGCGATGGAGCGATGCGCCGCCCGGAACCGCTTCGCGTGTCGCCTTGCGCAGCGACTTCACATGGCGCGACAGCAACTGGATGCAGGCACGCGGTCGCCGCCAGCGCGCCGAATCGCCGATCAGCGTGTATGAAGTGCATGCCGGCTCATGGATGGATTTGCATGACGACAACGACGACCGCGAGCCATGGGATCGATTGGGCGACCGTCTGATTCCGTACATTCACGACATGGGCTTTACCCATGTCGAGCTGCTGCCGGTGGCCACGCATCCTTTCGGCGGCTCCTGGGGCTACCAGCCGCTCGGCCTGCTGGCGCCGATGGCCTCGCTGGGCTCGCCCGTGGCATTCGCCCGTTTTGTCGACCGCTGCCACATGCAGGGCATCGGCGTGCTGATCGACTGGGTGCCGGCGCACTTCCCCACCGACATGCACGGCATGGGCCGCTTCGATGGTTCGGCGTTGTACGAGCATGCGGATCCCCGCGAAGGTTTTCATCCCGACTGGAAAACCTTCATCTACAACTTCGGACGCAACGAGGTGCGCGCCTTTCTGCTAGCCAGCGCGCTGGAATGGTTGCTGCGCTACCACGTGGACGGCCTGCGCGTGGATGCGGTGGCTTCGATGCTGTTCCGCGACTACAGCCGCCGCGATGGCGAGTGGATCGCCAACATCCACGGCGGCCGCGAAAACTACGAAGCGGTCGCTTTCCTGAAAGACCTCAACCGCATGGTCGAGGCACGCGGCGACGGCGCGATCACGGTCGCCGAGGAATCGACCGCATGGCCCGGCGTCACCGCGTCCTGCGAGCATGGCGGCCTGGGGTTTTCCTACAAATGGAACATGGGCTGGATGCACGACACGCTGCGCTATTTCAGCCGCGACCCCATACATCGTTCATGGCATCACGACGACATCACGTTTGGACTGCTTTACGTCTTTGGTGAACATTACGTGTTGCCGCTGTCGCATGACGAAGTCGTGCACGGAAAGCGTTCGCTGCTGGGTCGCATGCCGGGCGACGCATGGCAGCGCCTGGCCAACCTGCGCGCCTTGTATGGGTTGATGTGGGCCTATCCGGGCAAGAAGCTGTTGTTCATGGGCGGCGAAATCGCCATGCCCGAAGAGTGGGATCACGATCGGCCACTGCCGTGGTTCCTGCTCGATGCGAATGACCACAAGGGCATACAGCGGCTGGTGCGCGATCTCAATCGCGGTTACGCCTCGGAAAGCGCCCTGCATGCCACCGACAGCGACGTCCGGGGCTTTCGCTGGGTCGTCGCCGACGACCGCGAGCGCAGCGTATTCGCCTTCCTGCGCAGCAGCGGCGAGCATCAGGTGCTGGTGGCATGCAACCTGACGCCGCAACCGCGTCATGCCTATCGCCTGCCGGTTCCGGATGCCGGCATCTGGCGCGAGATCCTCAATACCGATGCCGAACCCTATGGCGGCAGCGGCGACGGCAACGGCGGCTTCGCCTGCGCGCACATTGCCGATGATGCATCGGCATTCCTTGAACTCGAACTGCCGCCGCTGGCGGTGTTGTGGCTGCGCCGGGAGGGTGAATGATGGCATCCAACTGGCCGGATCGTCTGGAAGCGGGTCACCCGTGGCCACTGGGCGCGCACAGCGATGGGCTGGGCACCAACTTTGCGGTGTTTTCCGAGCATGCCACGCGCATCCAATTGTGCCTGTTCGATGCCAAGGGACACCATGAACAGGCACGCCTGGAATTGCCGCAGCATCATGGCGGCATCTGGCATGGCTATTTGCCGCACAGGCCGTCGGAAATTGTCTACGGGTACCGGGCGCACGGGCCTTACGAACCGCAAAAAGGCCACCGCTTCAACTCGCACAAGTTGCTGCTCGATCCCTATGCGCGTGAATTGCGCGGCGCCTTGCGTTGGAGCAACTCGTTGTTCGGCTACCGCATTGGCGCGGCTGGGAGCGACCTGGTGATGGACAAGCGCGACAGCGCCGGAGCCATGCCCAAAGGCGTCGTAAACGACGATCATTACGCGTGGGGAAACGACGATCCGCCACGCGTGCCGTGGGAACGCACCGTCATCTACGAGTGTCATCTTCGTGGTATCAGCATGCTGCGCACCGACCTGCCGCGCAGCGACAGGGGCACTTTCGCCGCGCTTGCCGATCCACGTTTCATCGACCACCTGCACAAGCTTGGCGTGACCACCATCGAGCTTCTGCCGGTGCAGTCGTTCGTCCAGGACAGACGACTTCTGGAGCGCGACCTGCGCAACTATTGGGGCTACAACCCGCTGTGCTGGTTTGCGCCGGAACCGCGCTACCTGTCGGGAAAACACGCCAACGAACTGCGTCACGCCGTGCATCACCTGCACAAGGCCGGCATCGAAGTGATCATGGATGTGGTCTACAACCACACCGCCGAGGGCAACGAACTGGGCCCCACCCTGTCGCTGCGCGGGTTGGACAATGCCAGCTATTACCGCCTGCAGCCGGACTCGCAACGCTACTATCTCAATGCATCCGGTTGCGGCAATACCTTGAAGCTGGCGCACCCGCAGGTGCTTCGGATGGTGCTCGATTCGCTGCGCTACTGGGTCCAGTCGTATCACATCGACGGATTCCGTTTCGATCTTGGCGTGACGTTGGGGCGCGAATCGCAGGACTTCGACTCGGGAGCGGGCTTTTTCGATGCACTGTTGCAGGATCCGACGCTGGCCCAGGTCAAGCTGATCGCCGAGCCTTGGGACATCGGCAAAAACGGCTACCAGTTGGGAGGCTTTCCCCCGCGTTTCGCGGAATGGAACGACCGCTACCGCGACACCGTGCGGCGCTACTGGCGCGGCGACTCGGGGCAACGCGGCGAACTGGCGGCACGTGTCAGCGGTTCGGGCGACATCTTTGCCCATCCGGTTCGCGCCAACTGGTCGTCGGTCAATTTTCTGGCTTCGCACGACGGGTTTTCGCTGGCCGACGTGGTCAGTTATGCGCACAAGCACAACGAGGCCAACGGCGAAGGCAACCACGACGGCCACAACGAGAACTACAGCGCCAATCACGGTCATGAAGGGCCGACGAACGATGCGCGCATTCTCGCCGAACGTCGTCGCAGCATGCGCGCCATGCTGTGCACGCTCATGTGCTCGCAGGGCACGCCAATGCTGCTTGCCGGAGACGAAATGGCGCACAGCAAAGGCGGCAACAACAACAGCTACTGCCAGGACAACGCCACCAATTGGCTGGACTGGAACAAGCTTGATGGCGACGTCGCGCAGGCCCAATGCGCCTGGGTTGCCCGGCTTTCGGAAGTGCGCCGAACATTGAAGGTGCTGAGCATGAACCGGTTTCTCTACGGCGAGCGCGAAGCGATGCCGGGCATCACCGAAATCGCATGGTTCGACGAAGGCGCCGCTATGGACAGCGAACGATGGCAGAACGGCGAAGGTCGTTTGCTTACTCTGCGGCGAGCTTTGCGTGGCAAGGATGGTGACGTCGAGATCAGCCTTTTCATGGTCAACTCGACCGGCGATACGCACCGCTTCCGCCTGCCGCCTCCCGAGGGCAACTGGCGCATGCTGCTCGACAGCAGCGCGGAAGATGGTGCGCCACGCTCCGATCCGGTCAGCGGCAGCGTCGATGTGCCCGAGCGCACCGCCATGCTGCTGTTGTACGAAGGAGGTGCGTCGTCATGAACACTGCCACGGAACCTACGGACAGCGGCAGTCTGGGCAAGGAATCCAGTCACGGACACCACTGGGGAGCCAAGTTGCTGGCTTCCGGCAAGACGCGCTTCCGTCTGTGGGCGCCGGATTGCGAACGGGTCTGGCTGGACTTGGCGGAACACGAACCGCAAGAGATGACGGCTGTTGACGAAGGTTTTTTCGAAGCCACGGCCGCGGTCGGAGCGGATGCCGCGTATGGCTTTCGACTGGAAACGCCGGAGGGATGGTTGGTTCCCGATCCTGCCTCGCGGGCGCAGCAGGACGATGTCGAAGGCCGCAGCCTGGTCGTCGATCCGGACGCACATGCGTGGCAATGCCTGGCATGGCGGGGACGCCCCTGGCACGAAGCAATCGTGTGCGAAGTCCACGTCGGTCTCATCGGCGGCTTCGATGCCGTGCGCCAGCGCCTGGACGACTGGGCCGAACTGGGTCTCACCGCCATCGAACTGATGCCCGTGAATGCCTTTTGCGGCGCGCGCAACTGGGGTTACGACGGCGCGTTGATCTATGCGCCGGAGACGACTTACGGCACGCCCGCGCAACTGAAGGCTTTGATCGACGCCGCACACGAGCGCGGCCTGATGATGCTGCTCGACGTGGTCTACAACCACTTCGGGCCGAAAGGCAATTTTCTGCCGCAATACGCTTCGGGCTTCTTCCGTGAAGACATTGCCACGCCATGGGGCGCCGCGATCGATTTCCGTCGTCCGCAGGTGCGCGATTTCTTCATCGACAACGCGTTGTACTGGCTGAACGAATACCGTTTCGACGGATTGCGTCTGGATGCCGCCCACGCCATCGAGCCGCAATCATTCCTGGAGACACTGGCAGCGCGCGTGGATGAGGACATCGAACCGGGCCGCCACGTGCACCTGATCGCCGAGCACGAGGGCAATGCCGCGCATCTTTTGTCCGCCGGCATCCGCGCGCAGTGGAACGACGATTTCCATCACGCCGTGCACGTGATGCTCACCGGCGAACACGAATCGTACTATCGCGATTATCAGGATCACCCCATCAAACTTTTGGCCCGCACACTCGAAGAAGGCTTTGCCTACCAGGGCGAAATGTCGACGCACAGCGGCCGACCACGCGGCGAACCCAGCGCGCACCTCCAGCCGACCTGCTTCGTCGATTTTTTGCAGAACCACGATCAAATCGGCAACCGTGCGCTGGGGGAACGGTTGCAGATGCTGGCGCCGAATGCCGCGGTGGAGGCCGCCATGGCCTTGTTGCTCATGGCGCCGCAGGTGCCAATGCTGTTCATGGGCGAGGAGTACGCCAGTACGCATCCATTCCCCTATTTCACCGACTATCACGATGAACTGGCCGCGGCGGTGCGCGAGGGCCGGCGTCAGGAGTTTGCGGACTTCAGCGATTTTTCCAGCGCCGCCGATCGCGCCCGCATTCCCGATCCCAATGCGCAGGAAACCTTCGACAGCGCCCGCCTTGCCGAAGCCGATCGCGACAGCGATGCGGCAAGAAAGCGCCATGCGTTGATACAGCGTCTGCTGCAACTGCGTCACCGCGAAGTGGTTCCCTGGCTGGATCAGGCAAGCTCGGCCATGTGCGAAACTCTTGCCGATACGGCGCTGCGCTTGTGCTGGCCGCGCGCTGGCGTACCGATATTGATCGTCGTGACCAATCTGGGCGATCAGGCGGTTACCTTGTCGCCGATGAACATGCGGGTGCTTTTCGAATCGGAAAAAGGCGTCGCCGAGGCATGCAGCCACGGCCGCTTGCCCGCATTCACGACACTTGTCGGCGCCATGGACATCGTCGAACCCTGCGAGACGCCGCCGTGAATGGCGATGGCCTGGCTGAGCTGGCCGCAAGCGTTGGCCTGCAACGCCACTGGATCGATGCATCCGGCGAACATCGAACGGTGGATGCGGACGATCTGCGCACACTGCTGGAAGCCATGGATTGGCCATGCGCCGATGAAAGCGAAATACGAGACAGCCTGCAGCGTCGGCAGGTCGCCAAAATGAGCGCGCCACCGCTGGCCACCACCACATCGCGGCAGCCCGAGTTGCCGCAGACCTTGCGCGGAGAGGTGATTCGCATCGCGTGGGAGCAAGGCGGCATGTTCGAGCTGCGTCGCCATGCCGGGGAGACGTGGCCGCTGTTGCCGCGCGATTCGCCGATCGGCTATCACCGCCTGCGGCATGCCGATGGCGAAACCGTGCTGGCGATAGCGCCATCACGTTGTTTTGGCGTATCCGATCTGCCCGGCGCACCCACCCGCCTGTGGGGTCCGACGGCGCAGATCTATGCCTTGCGTGGACGCGGCGATGGCGGCTTCGGCGATTTCGGCAGCCTTGCGCAATGCGCCGATATGGCCGCCGTTGCCGGAGCCGGGGCGTTGGCGATCAGCCCGACACATGCCATGTTCCTGGCCGACCCCGAACATTACGGGCCATATTCGCCATCCAGTCGCCTGTTTCTCAACGCGTTGTATGTCGACCCGCGCGCGGCGTTCAGCGACGAAGACCTGGCCGCAGCGCATGCGGCCATCGGCGATAGCGGCGACACAGACGCCGCGCCGCCGCTCATCGACTGGCCCGCCGCCAGCTGCCGCAAGCTGGCCTTGCTGCGTCGGTTGCATGTCATGCACAAAGTGCGCTCGCCGGAAGTTCCCTTGCATTACGATCCGGACGATCCGCTGCATGTACATGCCTGCTTCGAGACGCTGCACGCCCATTTGTCGCGCGTGGCGGGGCATGTGCTGGGCTTGCCCGATTGGCCGGCAGCCCTGTCCTCGCCGCGCACCGCGGCAACCATCGGTTTTGCCAAGGCGTATGCAGATGAACTGGGTTTCCATGTGTGGCTGCAACAGCTGGCCGACCAATCGCTGGCGCGTGTGCAGGCGACCGCGCGCGCCGGCGGCATGCCCGTCGGTTTGATCGCCGATCTTGCCGTGGGCAGCGATCCGCATGGCAGCGATGCTTGGGCCATGGGCGCGCAGATGTTTCACGGCCTGGGCCTTGGTGCGCCGCCGGATGCCTTCAATCCGCGGGGACAAACCTGGGGGCTGACCACTTTTGCACCGCAGGCGTTGTGCGAGCATGGCTACATGCCCTGGCTGCGCATGCTGCGGGCCACCTTGCGCAACGTCGGCGGCATCCGCATCGACCATGCCATGGGCCTGGCGCGTTTGTGGGTGGTTCCCGAAGGTCGCGAAGCCACGCATGGCGCTTATCTGCACATGCCGGCGGATGATCTCCTGAACCTGCTTGCGCTGGAATCGTGGCGCCATCGCGCCGTGGTCATCGGCGAGGATCTGGGCACGATTCCACCCGCATTGCGAAAACGGTTGCGCGGCAGCGGACTGCTGGGCATGTCGGTGTTGTGGTTCGAGTGCGACGATCAGGGTTTTGTGCCGCCCATGCATTGGCCCGACGATGCCGTCGCCATGAGCAGCACGCACGACTTGCCGACCCTGGCCGGCTGGTGGCGTGGCCGCGATCTGCAATGGCAGGCCTGCTTGCACGAAAGCGATCCGGTGGACATGGCGCGGAAGCGGCGGCACCGCCGACATGAGCGCAAGGCGCTGTGGCAGTCGCTGCACGCGTGCAGACAGACGGCAGCAGCGCCCGCCACCGCGTTGCCGGCGCCCACGATGAAACCCGCTCCCCCGGCGCGACAATCCGCCCCCTTCGTGGATGCCGTCTGCGCCGCACTGGCCGATGCGCCTGGGCCGTTGTTGCTGATCCCCATGGAAGACCTGCTTGCCGAAACCGAGCAGGTCAATCTTCCGGGGATCACCCGGCAGCATCCCAACTGGCGTCGTCGCAACAGCGACACCATTGATGTGCTGTTTTCGCGCCCGGACGTGTGTCACCGCATCGATCTTCTGACGCGGAGAAAGGCATGATCGACATGCCGCGCGCCACGGTTCGCCTGCAGTTGCGCAACGGCGTGGACTTCGACGCCGTTCGCGCCACGCTGGATTACCACGCCGCACTCGGCATCAGTCACCTTTATTTGTCGCCCATCCTGCGCGCGCATGCCGATTCCACGCACGGCTACGACACCGTCGATTACAACTGCGTCGACCCTGTCCTGGGCGGTGAAGCCGGTTTGCGTCGGCTGGCCGAGGATGCGCATGCGCGCGGCATGGGATTGATCGTGGACTTCGTGCCCAATCACATGGGTGTCGGCGGAGACAACGCCTGGTGGCAGGACGTGCAGCGTTGGGGGCCGCACAGCCGCCATGCAGATCATTTCGACATTCAGTGGAACACGCCTGAAGGTAGCCCCCTGCCCTTGCTGCTGCCCGTACTGGATCGCGATTACGGCGCTGCGCTGGCCACCGGATATTTCGAGCTGGCATGGTGCAACGGCGAGCCGTTCGTTCGTTTCAACCATCAGCATTATCCGCTGGGGCCGATGACGCTGCCGACGCTGCTGCGCGAAGCTTCGTTGCACGAGGTCGCGATGGATGTCGAGCGGGCGCTGGGTGAATATCCCGCCGGCAGCGACGACGCCCGCGCGGCCATTCGCGAGGCGCTGTCCGATGCCGCGCACCAGGCGACATTGACGGCATGTTGGCAAAAGTGGGCGAACCACGACAGCGCGAACATCGACCGGATGCTGAGCCTGCAACCCTACCGCCTGGCCCATTGGCGTTGTGCCGACGATGCGCTCAACTGGCGACGCTTTTTCAACATCAACGGCTTGGCCGGATTGCGCATCGAGCGGGAAGAAACCTGGCGCGCGGTGCATGCCACGATCCTGCGCCTGCACGCCGAGCACGTCATCGATGGTTTGCGCATCGACCATGTCGACGGACTGGCGGCGCCGGGAGCCTATTGTCGGCGGTTGCGCGAGGAGATGGAGCGGCAAACGGACGGCCGGGCCGTCTATCTTGTCGTCGAGAAAATTCTCGGCGATGGCGAAACCCTGCCCGATGCATGGCCGGTACAAGGCACGACCGGCTACGACTTCATGAATCAGGTCGGCGCGGTATTGCATGATGCCGCTGGCTCCAGGGTATTGACTGCCTTGTACCAGCACCTGAGCGGCGACCGCGACGACTTCGATGCGCATGAACGGCAGGCGCGGCACGACATGCTGCATGCGGCATTCGTCTGCGATCTGGACATGACGTGTCGGCGCTTCCATGAGCTTGCCCGCCACAGCGAGTCCAGCCGCGACCTGAGTTTCGCCAGTCTGCGCCGCGCGCTTGCCGCGTTGACGCAAGCCTTCGACGTCTACCGCAGTTATCTGGACGACGGCTACGGTCATGCGCTGGATGTGGCCTGCCCGCGGGCGCGCATCTGTCTGGAATCGCGCGACCATGCCGCGCTGGATTATCTGGTGGCGGCGATGCGCCGGGCGCATGCCACGGAAGCCTCACGCGCGGCTGCCGCTCGTTTCGAGCAATTGACGGCCCCGCTGGCGGCGAAGGCCGTCGAAGATACGGCTTTCTATCGCTACCCGCGCCTGCTGTCGCGCAACGAGGTGGGCGCCGATCCCGCAGTCGTTGGCATCTCGGTGGAGACTTTTCATGCCGCCTGCATCCGCCGCCAGGGGCATTGGCCTGCCGCCATGCTGGCCACCGCCTCGCACGATCACAAATGGGGCGAGGACACGCGCATGCGTCTGGCGACACTCAGCGAATGTCCGCGACATTGGGCCGTCCATGCACGCCGGTGGATGGCGCGCTGGTCGAATTTTGAAAATGACAGTCCGGATGCGCGCGATGTCTACATGATGCTGCAGGCGCTGGTGGGCGTTTGGCCGCCGGGTATGCGCTGGGACGATACGGCGGGCCTGCACGCACTGGCGCAGCGCATGCGCACATGGCTGACCAAGGCACTGCGCGAATCACGTCGGCACACCGGCTGGACGGATCCTGACGATGCCTACGAAGCGGCTGCCACGCATGCGCTGGATGCGATGTTCGACGATGCGCCGTTTCTGGCCGAAGTGCATCGTTTCGTTCATTCCATTGCCACGGCTGGCGCGCTGTCCAGCCTGGCCCAACTGACCTTGCGCTGCACGACACCGGGCGTGCCGGATCTTTATCAGGGCCGTGAACTGTGGGATTTCTCCATGGTCGATCCGGACAATCGGCGGGCGATCCCTTTCGCTGCGCACCAGGCATCATTCGATCCCGAGGCATCCATGGCCTCGCTGATGCACACATGGCATGACGGCCGCATCAAGCAAACGTGGTTGGCGCGATTGCTCGATTTGCGACAAAGGCAGCCGGATCTTTTCCTGCGTGGTTCATACGTACCGGTCGAGGTAAAAGGCGCGCATGCCCGTCATGTCATTGCTTTCCTGCGTTGTCACCAGGACCAACGGCTGCTGGTGGTGGTGCCGCGTTGCCCGTGGCGTCTGCTGGGGCGCCGTTCGCTGCCTTGCATTGCGGCACATCGCTGGCAAGATACCGTCATCGTGTTGCCGGACAACATGAAGGCGGAACATTTCGTCGCGCTCGGTTCGGGAAATACCGTGTCCAGCGGGAATGGCACGCTTTCACTGTCGCGATGCCTGGATGGCGTGCCCGTGGATGTGCTGATTCCATCGGATACGGCTGCTGATAGATATTGAAGCCCCATTTCGCCTCAACGTCATTCCGGCGAAAGCCGGAATGACGTTGAGGCAAGCGGGGAGATCAGCGTCTGGCGCGAAAAAACTGGCGCAACATCTCGCCTGCTTCGTCGGCCAGCAGGCCGCCCTGGACAACGATGCGGTGGTTGTGCCGCTCGGATACCAGGGTGTCGAAAACGCTGCCAGCCGCACCGGTCTTGGGATCCGTTGCCGCATAGACGACGCGGGCAATGCGCGCATGCACCAGCGCCATGGCGCACATCGAGCACGGTTCCAGCGTGACGTAAAGCGTGCTGGCGGCAGGCAGCCGGTGGTTGCGGACGCCTTGGCACGCCTGGCGCAAGGCGATGATCTCGGCATGCGCCGTGGGATCGGTCAGGGTGATGTTGCGGTTCCAGCCTTCGCCGATCACCTTGCCCTCGTGCACCATCACGGCGCCAACCGGCACTTCGTCCTCGGCATCGCGCGCGTGTTCGGCCAATCGCAGCGCCTGGCGCATGAAAGCGACGTCGTTCGTGTCGAAATCGGTGGTATCTGACGCTTCAGGCATACGGTTTCGGAAAATCAATGAGTTGCCACATGTTTGTCATACGCGTGATCACTGACGAACCGATGCTGTAGGAGCCTGCCCTGCAGGCGATTGCCTGGTTTACCGAATAACCAGGCAATCGCCTGCAGGCAGGCTCCTACGACAGGATGTGTGGAAGTGCACGCATTCGTCATTCCCACTCGATGGTGGCAGGCGGTTTGCCGCTGATGTCGTATACCACACGAGAAATATGTCGTATCTCGTTGATAATACGGTTTGAAACCTTGTCGAGGAAGTCGTAAGGCAAGTGCGCCCAGCGGGCCGTCATGAAATCGATGGTTTCCACGGCGCGCAAGGCGATCACCCATTCGTAGGCGCGCGCATCGCCGACCACGCCGACGGACTTGACCGGCAGGAAAACGGCAAAAGCCTGGCTGACGGTGTCGTAGAGGTCGGCCTTGCGCAGTTCCTCAATGAAAATGGCGTCGGCGCGGGCCAGAATGTCGGCGTATTCGGCCTTGGCCTCGCCGAGGATGCGCACGCCCAGGCCGGGACCCGGGAACGGGTGCCGGTAGACCATTTCGCGCGGCAGCCCGAGTTCGACGCCGATGCGGCGCACTTCGTCCTTGAACAGGTCGCGCAACGGCTCGACCAGTTTGAGCTTCATGTGCTCGGGCAGGCCACCCACGTTGTGGTGGCTCTTGATGACGTGCGCCTTGCCGGTCTTGCTGC
Source organism: Oleiagrimonas sp. (assembly GCA_035698945.1). GTDB lineage: Bacteria > Pseudomonadota > Gammaproteobacteria > Xanthomonadales > Rhodanobacteraceae > Oleiagrimonas. The sequence continues at coordinate 13,598 of DASSBH010000281.1, read as the reverse complement.
CGGCCGATTCGATCACGTCCGGATAAATGGTGCCCTGCGCCAGCCATTGCACGTTGCCGCCATCGCCGGTCAGCCTGGCCGCTTCCTCGTCGAAAATCTCGACGAACAGGTTGCCGATGATCTTGCGCTTGGCTTCCGGATCGGCGACGCCTTCGAGCGCCTTGAAATAGCGCTCGGCGGCGTTCACGCGAATGACTTTGACGCCCATGTGCTCGGCCATGGTGGCCATGACCTGATCGCCTTCCTGGAAGCGCAGCAGGCCGGTATCCACGAACACGCACACCAGCCGATCGCCAATGGCCTTGTGCAGGAGCGCCGCCACGACCGACGAATCCACGCCGCCCGAAAGCCCGAGCAGCACGTGGTCGTCGCCGACGGTTTCACGCACGCGGGCGACCTGGTCCTCGATGATGTTGGCGCTGGTCCACAGATTGCCGCAGCCGCAGATGTCGGACACGAAACGATTCAGGATCGCCCTGCCCTGGATCGTGTGCGTGACTTCGGGATGGAACTGCACGCCGTACCAGCGCTTGGCCTCGTTGGCCATGGCGGCCACCGGCACGCGCTCGGTGCGGGCGATGACGTCGAAACCCGGCGGCGCTTCTTCCACATGATCGCCGTGGCTCATCCAGACGTCCAGTCGCGGCGTGGCGCCAGCATGGTCGTTCATGCCTTCGAACAACTTGCTGTCAGCCACCACGCTCACTTCGGCGTGACCGTATTCATTGGCTGCCGACGACGCGGTGCGGCCGCCAAGCTGCGCGGCCAGGGTCTGCATGCCGTAGCAGATGCCGAGGATGGGAAGACCGCTGTCGAAAACCTCCTGCGGCGCACGCGGGGCATCGGCCAGCGTGGTCGATTCCGGGCCGCCGGACAACACGATGCCCTTGGCGCCGAATGCCGCGATCTCGGCGGGATCGTGATCCCATGCCCAGACTTCGCAGTACACGCCAAGCTCGCGGATGCGGCGGGCGATCAGCTGGGTGTACTGCGCGCCGAAATCTAGGATCAGGATCTTGTCGGTATGGATGTCTTGATGCATGCGGGACTCGGGATTTGGAAGCCGGGACTCGGGTCCCGACCACCGCCATGAGGCAAGAAAGCCGATCGCGCGCCTGAGAATCAGTGCATCGCGGGTTCGTTGCTCTGCCGAGTCCCGGATCCCGAGTCCCGAGTCCCGGCCGTTTTCAGGATTCCAGCCGGTAGTTCGGCGCTTCCTTGGTGATCTGGATGTCGTGCGGATGGGCCTCGCGCAAGCCTGCGCCGGTAACGCGGACAAACTGCGGTTCATGACGCATGGCTTCCACATCGGCGCAGCCGCAATAGCCCATGGAGGCGCGCAGGCCACCCATCATCTGGTGCACGATATTGCGCGCCGGGCCGCGATACGGCACGCGGCCTTCGATGCCTTCGGGCACCAGTTTGTCGGTATCGGTGTTGTCCTGGAAATACCGATCCTTGGAGCCCTTCTGCATCGCCGCCAGCGAACCCATGCCGCGGTAGCTCTTGAACGAGCGACCCTGGAACAGTTCCACCTCGCCAGGCGATTCCTCGGTGCCGGCCAGCATCGAACCGAGCATGACCACCGAAGCGCCCGCGGCGATGGCCTTGGCCATGTCGCCGGAATAGCGGATGCCGCCGTCGGCGATCAAGGGGATGTCGTCGTTGAGCGCCGTGGCCACCAGGTCGATGGCGGTGATCTGCGGCACGCCCACACCGGCCACCACGCGCGTGGTGCAGATGGAACCGGGGCCGACGCCGACCTTGACCGCATCGGCGCCCGCGTCGCGCAGGGCCAGTGCGGCATCACCGGTGACGATGTTGCCGGCGATCACCTGCACCGACGGATAGCGCTTCTTGACCCACGACACGCGGTCGAGCACACCTTGCGAATGGCCGTGCGCGGTATCGACCACGATCACGTCGGCGCCGGCTTCGGCCAGCGCATCGATACGCGCCTCGGTGTCGCCGGCCACGCCGACGGCCGCGCCGACCAGCAGATGCTCGTTGGCGTCCTTGGCGGCGTGCGGGTTGTCCCGCGCCTTCTGGATGTCCTTGACCGTGATCAGGCCGCGCAACTGGAAGTCGTCGTTGACCACCAGCACCTTCTCGATGCGGTGACGGTGCAGCAGATCCAGCACTTCCTGCTGCGCTGCCCCCTCGCGCACGGTGACCAGGTTGTCCTTGCGCGTCATGATGTTCTTGACCGGATCGCCGGGCTTTTTCTCGAAGCGCATGTCGCGGCTGGTGACGATACCCACCAGTTGTTCGCCCTCGACCACCGGCACGCCGGAAATGTTGTGCGCGCGGGTGATGTCCATGACTTCGCGAATGGATACATCCGGCCCGACCGTGATCGGATTGCTGATGACGCCAGCCTCGAACTTCTTGACCAGGCGCACCTCGGCAGCCTGCTGTTCGATGGTCATGTTCTTGTGGATGATGCCGATACCGCCGCATTGGGCCATGGTGATGGCCAGGCGCGCCTCGGTCACCGTATCCATGGCCGCCGACACGATGGGAATGTTCAGGTGCAGGTCGCGCGTCAGCCGGGTGGCGGTGCTGACCGCGCTGGGCAGAACGCGCGAATAGGCGGGGACGAGGTAGACATCGTCGAAAGTGAGTGCCTCGGCAAGAATGCGCATGGCGAATTACCCGCAAGTAAAGTCACCCATTATAGCGACTTGCCCATGGTTGCCGCCAGATGGGAAGCTGTTGTTTCAAGCCACCGGACGCGCCTGGCGCGCCTGCGCCGCCTCCAGCGTGTTCTCCATCAGGGTGGCCACGGTCATGGGGCCGACGCCGCCCGGCACCGGCGTGATCCATGACGCGCGTTCGGCGGCGGGCGCAAACTCCACGTCGCCCACCAGCTTGCCGTTTTCGAGCCGGTTGATGCCGACGTCGATGACCACGGCCCCCGGCTTGATCCACTCGCCCTTGACCAGCCCGGGCCGCCCCACGGCCACGATGACGATGTCCGCGCGGCGCACATGGTCGGCCAGATCCTGCGTGAACTTGTGGCAGCAAGTCACTGTTGCACCAGCGATCAGCAGCTCAAGCGCCAGCGGTCGGCCGACATGGTTGGACACGCCGACGATCACCGCATCACGTCCGCGCACCGGGCGGTCGGTATGTCCCAGCAGGGTCATCACGCCTTTGGGTGTGCATGGGCGCAGGCCCAGCCGGCGCAATACCAGCAGACCCACATTGTTGGGATGGAAACCGTCCACGTCCTTGCGCGGGTCGATACGGTCGACCAGTGCGTCCTCGTCGACATGATCGGGCAGCGGCGATTGCACCAGAATGCCATGCACATCCGGATCGGCGTTGAGCTTGTCGATCAGCGCGAAAAGTTCGTCCTGACTGGTGGAAGCCGGCAGGTCGTAGTCGAAGGAGCGAAAGCCCACCTCGGCACAGGCGCGGCGCTTGTTGCGCACGTACACGGCCGACGCCGGATCGCTGCCCACCAGCACCACGGCCAGCCCCGGTGGCGGCAAACCCGCGGCAGTGCGCTCGGCCACGCGCTGGCCGATCCGCTCCAGCAATTGCCGTGAAATGCGTTTGCCGTCGAGGATGCGTGCGCTCATGGGCTGCTGGCGTATGGGGAAACGCGCATTATCCGGGTTTGCACAGTTCGACACAAACGGCGGGGCGTGCCTATGGGCATTCAAGCATTGGACGCGGATCAACGCGGATGAACACGGATAAAGAAGAACAAATTCTGATCCGCTTTTATCGGTGTTGATCCGTGTCCAAAAAAATGCACGGCGTACCCTCTCATGGGCAGACCATGGCAATAAGGTGGGCCAGACACGTAGGGCGGGCACTGCCCGCCGCACAAGCCGCATGAATGCGCCAAGCCGGTATGCCTCATCAATGCTGGTATCCGCGGCGGTCAGTGCCCGCCCCACGGGTTTACGTCATGTGGCGCAGAATGATTCGATGTCGGTGTAGCCGGTGAAGCTTGCATGGGGGCCGCAACCGGGGCATGCCGGGTCGCGTGGCAGGCGCAGCTCACGCATGTGCATGTCGAGCGCGTCGAGCGTCAACAGGCGTCCGACCAGGGGTTCGCCGATGCCGAGAACGAGCTTCAGCGTTTCGCATGCCTGCAACAGGCCGATCATGCCCGGCAGCACGCCCAGCACGCCGGCTTCGCTGCAGTTGGGCGCGTCTTCGGCCGATGGCGGTTCGGGAAACAGGCAGCGGTAACAGGGGGAATCGTCTCGGCGCGGATCGAACACGCTGACCTGGCCGGTGAAGCGCTCCACCGCGCCGTACACCATGGGAATGCCCAGGCGCACGCTCGCAGCGGTCAGCAGATAACGGGCGGGGAAATTGTCGGCGCCGTCAAAGATGATGTCGTGGTCGGCAACCAGTGCCTCCACATTGGCAGCGGTCAGACGTTCGTTGCGGATCCGCACGTCGATGCGCGGATTGAGCGCGGTCAGCGTCATGCGCGCCGACTCGGTCTTGCGCATGCCGACACGGGCGTCGGCATGGATGATCTGACGGTGCAGATTGGAGCGTTCGACGCGGTCGTTGTCGATCAGCGTCAGGTTGTCGATGCCCGCGGCGGCAAGATACATCGCCGCCGGTGCGCCCAGGCCGCCGGCGCCCAGCATGACCACACGCGCCCTGGCCAGTTTCGCCTGCCCTTCCGTGCCCACGTTCGGCAGTTTGATCTGGCGCGAGTAGCGTTCGGCGGCATCGGCGTCCAGCGTTTCATCATGTGTGATTGGCAAGCCTTCGGATTTCCAGCGCGCGAAACCGCCGGCCACGGAACGGACGCTGGCGTAGCCCAGGTTTTTCAGGGTTTCGGCGGCCAGCAGCGAGCGCATGCCGCTGCCGCATAAAGTGAGGATTTCGCGCGAGCGATCAGGTTCGGCCTCGGCGATGCGCAGTTCGAGGAAACCGCGCGACAAACCCAATGCACCGACGGGCATGCCGGCAGCGCGTTCGGCGTCCTCGCGCACATCGAGCAGCAAGGCGCCGCTGGCCTGACGCGCCAAGGCTTCGGCGGGTTCGGCTTCGCCGATGCGTCGGCGCAAATCGGCCATCAGGGATGCGGTATCGGTCGCGGCGTTCATGCGCGCATGTTAGCGCGGCGTGCGTAGGGCGGGCATTGCCCGCCGGCACAGGTTCATGCATCCGCAAGTTCCACCCGACGGGCAGTGCCCACCCTACGCGAGGTGAGCGATCAAAATCTGCTCATCAACGGTTGCGCTTTTTGGCGTTGCGGATCATGCGCTGACGCTTGCGCTTCTGGCTGTCGGTCAGTTCGTTGCGGCGGCCGGCGAAGGGATTTTCGCTGTCGCGGAACTCGATGCGGACGGGTGTGCCTTCCAGCTTGTAGCGCTTGCGAAAAATGTTTTCCAGATAGCGCCGGTAGGCATCCGCGATGTGCTTGGTGCGGCTGCCGTGGATGACGATGGTCGGCGGATTGTGTCCGCCGGGATGGGCATAGCGCAGCTTGGGGGTATGGCCACGCACCATCGGCGGTTGATAGCTGGCGTAGGCTTTTTCCAGCGTGCGCGTGAGCTGCGAGGACGACATTTCGCAATTGGCCGAGGCATGGGCACGAACCACGGCGCGCATCAGTTCGCGCAGACCGGAACCATGCAGGGCGGAAATGAATACGCGTCTGGCCCAGGGCACGAAGGCCAGGCGACGATCCAGCGCCTGCATGCACTGTTCGCGGTCATAGGTGCTCATGCCGTCCCACTTGTTGCAGGCAATGACCAGGGCTCTGCCCTCTTCCAGCACCTGGCTGATCAGGGTGAGGTCCTGGTCGGCCAGGTTTTCCCGCGCGTCGACCAGGATCACCACCACCTGCGCGGCGGCGATGGATTGCATGGCCTTGATGACGCTGAATTTCTCCAGCGCATCGTCGACGCGGGAGCGACGCCGGATGCCGGCGGTGTCGATCAGCGTGTAGCGTTGGCCGTCGCGCTCCAGCGGCACGTGGATGGAATCGCGCGTGGTGCCGGCAATGTCCGACACCACCAGGCGATCCTCGCCCAGCAGACGGTTGACGAGGGTGGACTTGCCGGCATTGGGGCGACCCACGACGGCCACGCGAATGCCGCTGTCGGCATCCTCGGCGGGCTCGGTGTCTTCGGGAAGCAGCGGCGCAAGCGCCTCAAGCAGCGACTGGGTACCGCGGTTGTGCGCCGCCGACAAGGACAACGCGTCGGCAAATCCGAAGGAAGCGAATTCGGCCAGCGCGACCGATTCATCCATGCCGTCGGTCTTGTTGACCGCCAGCAGGACGGATTTGCCGCTGCGGCGCAGCTCGTCGAGGATATCGCGATCGCGCGGCAGCAACCCGTCGCGGGCATCCACCATCAATACCACGACGTCCGATTCGTCCACGGCCAGACGCACCTGACGTGCGGTCAGTGCATCGAGTCCGGTTTCGTCGTCGGTCAAACCGCCGGTATCGATGGTGACAAAGGGCTTTTCGCCCAGGCGGCAAAAGCCGTAATGGCGGTCACGCGTGACGCCTGGCAGATCGGCTACCAGCGCATCACGGCTGCGCGTCAGAAGGTTGAAGAGGGTCGATTTGCCGACATTGGGACGGCCGACCAGGGCGACGACGGGCAGCATGATGGCTCACGTTTCCGTTCAGTGGGCGCCGCTGGAAATCTTGTAGGCGCCGACATGCCCGTCCACGTCTTCGACGTAGACGGTGTCGCCGATCACCAGCGGCTGGGCACGAATGGCGTCGTGCGAAAAACGCGTGCGGACGGCAAACTTGCCGTTGCCGATCTGCATCCAGTGGAGATAGCCCTTGAGGTCGCCGACGACGACATAGTCGCCCTGGATGGCCGGGCCGCTCAACCAGCGCCATTCGAGCTTGTCCTGCTTCCAGATGTCGCTGCCGGAACCGGCGTCGAAGGCCCATACGTTGGAGGCATCGTCGACGCCGACCAGCGTGTTGCCGCTGATGTCCATCGACACGTACGTGGAAAAATCGTGCTTCCACAGCGGACGGGCGCTGGGCCCGTCGATGGCCAGCAGACGGCCGTGGTAGGCGGAGGCGTACAGGGTGTTGCCGGAAAGCAGCACGCTGCCGTCGGCGTCGTCCATGCGGTCGATGTCGGTGCGACCTTCGCCGCTGGCGAGCGGAAGGCTCCACAGCTTTTCGCCATTGTCCAGGCGCACCGCGACCAGTTGGCCGTCGTCGCTGCCGAAGAACACCACGCCCTTAGCCACCATGACCGGGCCGTTGCCGCGCAGGCTGAGCAGCGGCACGATGCTCTGGTCGTAGACCCATTCCTGTTTGCCGGTGTCGGCATTCAGGCAGAACACCTTGCCGTCGTTGGTGCGCACGACGACGCGCTTGCCGACGATGGCCGGCGCGGAAATGACGCCCGCCGACACCGTGGCCTTCCAGCGCTTGCTGCCGTCCTTCGCGTCCAGCCCGTAGACATGGCCATCGAGCGTGCCGATGACGAACAGCCCGTTGGCAACCGCGGGACCGCCGGCATAGAAGGCGTCCTTGCGGTCGGCATCGCCCCAGCCGAACCAGCCATGCGTGCGCGAGTAATTCTTCCAAACGGTGTCGCCGGTCTTGGCGTCGAACGCCTGCAGCGTGCCGTCGGTACTGGCGGCGTAGACCACGCCGTCGGCATAGGCGGGGCGCAGGCGGATGTCGCTGTCCTGGGCGCCATTGCCGACGCTCGATTTCCACAGGCGTGTCACGCTCGCGGTCGGCGTGAAGTCGACCAGTTCATGCGGCGGCTTGATGTTGGTTTTCTTGGAGCAACCTGCCAGAACCAGCAGGGCGGCAACGACGGTCAGGGCAATGCGCTTTTTCATCAGGCGTCCTGTTTCTTGCTGCTGGACGAAGAGGCCGCGGCAGCGGTATGCGAGGCCGGTTTGCCGGCGGCATGGGTCGCCACGTTGTCGATTTTCATCTGCAGTATCCGTTGCTGCGGCGCGGTGGGATCGAAGGCGGCCATGGCGGCCTTGTAGGCTTTCACGGCCTCGTCGGCATGTCCCAGTTTGACCTGTGCATCGCCGCGCAGTTCCGCTGCCAGGCCCGCATAGGCGTCGGCGGGCATGGTCTTGAGCGTGGCCAGTGCATCGCTTGCCTTGTTGGCGGCAAGATCGGCACGCGCCAGACGCAGGCGCGAAAGATCCTTGAGCGGTTTGGTGTCGGCGTGCTGCACGGCCCAGGTCAGCGACTGGACGGCCTTGTCGGCCTTGCCTGCATCCAGCTGACGTTGTGCGCGCAGGGACACCGCGAACACGGCATAGGCGCTGTCGGCATGGTTTTTCAGCAGGCTGTCGGTCAGCGTGTCGGCTTCGTCGGTCTTGCCCTTGTCCAGGGCGTTCTCGATCAACTGATATTGGGTGGCGGCGTCGACATTTTCATTGGCCTGGTGCTTGTTCCATTGCCGATAGCCGAAAATCAGCGCCAACCCGATCACGATGCCTACGACAATGGCCACACCGTTCTGGCGCAACCATTCCTGTACGCGTTCACCCTGTTCGTAATCGTCGTATGCCATGCATCATCACCGTATATAAAGCCGAAACCATCGGGGCATGCACGCGCATGCCCCGATCTTGAAAGACTCGCTTGGCGGATGGCCCCGCGGTCAAGCTGTGCAAGCATACCCGAGGCCGGCGCGCTTGGCGATGCCGAGCGCCGTCCGGACAGGCGAAGATTTGCCTACATGGCTTGCACGCTGGCCTGTCCGTCCTTCATGGCGATGCGGAAATGCGCCACGTTGGCACGCTGGTAGGTGGCCAGATCCACCGATTTGCCATCCACCCGGACGCTGGCGCCGGTGGTATCGCCGATGCTGACGTGCAAAGGCTGCGAACTGTGCCAGGTCTTGTGGGTTCCGGCGGCAAGCAGGCTGTATTCCAGCCGCTGGTCGTCGGCCGTGGTCACCTCGACCCAGCTGGGCTTGGTCAAGGTGATGCTCAGTGTGTGGCTGTCCGGGACGGAAACTGCGGGCGGCGTGGTTTTCGGTGCGGAACTGTCGACGCTGTCGAGCGCCGAAAACGGCGCCATGGAAGCCATCAACGGCTTCTCGTCGACGTTGCCCTGCTCCGTCGCGGTTGCCTGCTGCGACGGTTTGGCCGGCGCCGGTGCGCTGACGTCCGTTGCCGTGGACTTGGTGGCCGCCACTTCGTGCTGGGCGACCGGCGCCGAGTTGAGCGGCTCCAGGTGCGTCAGTTCGCGATCCAGGCCGCCTTTCACGCCCAGCCAGACCAGCGGCACGATGATGACCGCCGTCAACACGGCATAGGTGGCCGCCGTGGTGTAGCGCTGCCAGAGATAGTGCGAGCGCGAAACGCCGCCGGTGGATACGAGCTGGGGCTTTTTCTCGGTCGGCGCCAGATGACCGATGGCCTCCTGGATCGTGGCTTCCGGCAAACCCACGCAGGCGCCATAGGACGACAGGTAGTTGCGCAGATAGACCGCATGGTCGATGCCGGAATAGTCCCCCGCTTCCAGCTTTTTCAGGATGCGTACGGGCAGGCGCAAAGTGTGGCCGCAGGTTTCGATGTCCAACTGCCGCGACATGCGCGCCGCGCGAAACGCCTGCCCCAGGTCGGCGCGGAATGTCTGGATGTCGGTTGCATGCTCCGTCGCGGATTCGACGGTTGCGGTTGTGTCGGTGGCGACCGGCGTGTTTTCAGCCGTGCCGGGATGTGTCGTATATGTCATGGAGATACTTTTGAATCGAGAGCCTGCGCCTGTTCCGAATCCGGGAACGTGGTACGCAATTGGCGTGCATATTTCCGGGCCCCCTCCGCATTGCCCAGTCGTGATTCGATGTCGTAACCCAGTTTGAGCACCGCCGGGTTGGTCACCCCGAGCGCCAGGAAGCGTTGAATGTAGGCGCTGGCATGGAAAGCGTCGCCTTGCAGGTAATGGGCGCGTGCCATCTGGTACAGCCCATCGGTGTCGTTCGGGTTGATCTTGAGCGTTTCGCGCAGGCTGGCTTCGGCCTGCTTGTAGTCGCCGGCGCGGATCTGGCAGGTGCCGGCATTGGTCAGCGCCTTCGTCCGCGTCTTGTAGAACGGATCGGCCAGCGCTTTTTTGAAATAAGGCAGGCCCTCGCTTGTTCTGCCTTCCTGGCACAGGAAACGGCCAAGGTTGTTGTTGGTATCGCCGTCCGTGGGGTCGAGCTCGACCGCGCGGCGGTATTGCGCCTCGGCCTTGGCCGGTTTGTTGATGCGGGTGTAAAGCACGCCCAGCACGGTATGGGTCGGCACGTAATCGGGGTCGAATTGCAGCGCGGTCTGAAGCTTGCTGAGGGCCATTTCGAGCTTGCCCTGCTTCATCAGGTTCCAGGCAAGTTCGGTGTGGATGCTGGCTGCGTTCTCGCGTGCCGACGGGGTGTGGGCCCGCTGCATGCCGCTTCCGCCGCCGGTGGCGCAGCCGGTCAGAACCAGAGCCGCGCTCAGCAATGCAATGGACAAACCGTTATGCCGCATGGGCCGAGTCCTCCAGGGTTTTCCGGAACTGCGCCTGACGCCGCGTGCGATCCATGACCTGCCCCTTGAGCTGGCCGCACGCCGCGTCGATGTCGTCGCCGCGCGTCCGGCGCACCGGAGCCACCAGGCTGGCCTGGTTGAGGATGCGTTGGAAGGCGGCGATGGTTTCCGCATCGGAACGCTCGAAACGCGTTCCCGGAAACGGATTGAACGGAATCAGATTGACTTTCGATGGAATGGTGCGCATCAGCTTGACCAGCTGACGTGCATGCTCGGGCTGATCGTTGACGCCCTTCATCAAGGTGTATTCGAAGGTGATGGTCGCGCGCGGCCGCGTGGACAGGTAATAGCGGCAGGCGTCGATCAGTTCGGCGATGGGGTAACGCTTGTTGAGCGGCACCAGCTGCGTGCGCAGCTCGTCGTTGGCCGCATGCAGCGACACCGCCAGGGACACGTCGATCGCGTCGGCCAGCTTGATGATCTGCGGCACCATGCCGGCGGTGGACAGCGTCACGCGCTTGTTGGCCAGGCCGAAGCCGAGGTCGTCGCGCATGAGGTTCATGGCCGCGACCACGTTGTCGAAATTGGCCAGTGGCTCGCCCATGCCCATCATCACCACGTTGGTGATGCGCCGGGCCTGGTGCGGCACGTTGCCCAGATGCTTGGCCGCCACCCACACCTGGCCGATGATCTCGGCGGTCGAAAGATTGCGGTTGAAGCCCTGCGTGGCGGTGGAGCAGAACTGGCAGTTGAGCGCGCAGCCGACCTGCGAGGACACGCACAGCGTGCCGCGCGTGGGTTCGGGGATGTACACGGTTTCGATGGCGTTGCCGCCATCCATGCCCAGCAGCCACTTGTGCGTGCCGTCGCTGGAACCCTTTTCGTACACGGTGGCCGGTGGGCCGACGTAACAGACCTCGGCAAGTTTTTCCCGCAGGGACTTGCCGAGGTCGGTCATGGCGTCGAAGTCGTTTTCGAGACGGTGATAAATCCACTTCATCACCTGATCGGCACGGTACGGCTTTTCGCCCATGTTGACGAAAAACTCGCGCAGACCCTGGCGGTCAAGATTGAGCAGATTGGTTTTCACGGCCTCGGTCACAGCTTCAAACTCCGGCGCTTCAGCGCGGGCAGATCTCTTGTTCGGTAAAGAAGTAGGCGATTTCGGTCGCCGCCGTCTCCGGTGCATCCGAACCATGCACCGCATTGGCGTCGATGGATTGAGCGAAATCGGCGCGAATGGTTCCCGGAGCCGCATCGGCAGGGTTGGTCGCACCCATCAGTTCGCGGTTCTTGGCGATGGCGCCCTCGCCTTCCAGCGCCTGGATCATCACCGGGCCGGAGCTCATGAACTCCACCAGCGCGGCAAAGAACGGACGTTCGCGATGCACGGCATAGAAGCCTTCGGCTTCTTCCTTGCTGAGATGCTTCATCTTGGCGGCCACGATCTTCAGACCGGCCTTTTCGAAGCGTGCGTAGATTTCACCGATCACGTTCTTGGCGACGGCATCGGGTTTGATAATGGAAAGAGTGCGCTCCAGCGCCATGGATCAGCTCCGGTAAGTGGTTGTTTCGGGGGATGGGGATCGTGCTCCGTGTACCCGTGCGTTGACTGCCCTTGCTGCATGACAGCCAGATGGATGATCCATCGCCCCGCAAAGACGCCCCCTTCGGCGTCTTCCCAGACCGTCATTCATCCTTCCTGGCGACACGTGGCTCCGGCAGTCGTCAGGCACTCGGCGAGCACATGCTGACCCGTTTCCCCCTTGGACAGGCCAACATTACGCCAAATCCATGTCGAATGACGGATTTAGCTCACAAAATAGTGACAGATTCTAGCCAAATCGCAAGTCTTGCGTTTGACCGGGCCTTGCCATGAATCTATGCTCAAACGATCGTTTGATACGCGTTCATGAATCGCGGATGGAGTCATCCCCGTGCCACCTTCCCCCTTCTCCACCAAAGAACGCATCCTGGATGCCGCCGAAGAGCTCTTTGCACGGCGCGGATTCGACGGCGCCTCATTGCGGCAGGTGACGTCGAGCGCCGGCGTCAACCTGGCCTCGGTCAACTACCACTTCGGCTCCAAGGAAAAGCTGATCGAGGAAGTGTTCCGCCGCCGCCTGGACATCCTCAATGGCCAGCGTCTGGACGCGCTGGCGCAGCTGAGCGCGCAGGCCACGCTGGAAGACGTGCTGATGGCCTTCATCCAGCCGGCACTGGAGCTGTCGCGCGAAAGCCGCGGCGGCGGCGCCTTCGTGCGCATCCTCGCGCGCGCTTACGTCGAACACGACGAGCAACTGCGCTCGTTCCTGTCGGACAACTACGGCGACGTGCTGAAGCGTTTTGCCGCCGCCCTGGCTGAACGCCTGCCGACACTGGACAAGCAGGAACTGTACTGGCGATTGGATATCGTCACCGGCGCCCTGACGTATGCCATGGCCAACTTCGGCATCATCAGGCGCCAGGCCGACATCAACGAAGAACAGCACATGCAGCAGGTCATGCAGCACCTGGTGCATTTCGCCGCCGCGGGACTGCGCTCGGCATGAGCCGCGCACCCGGCGGAACCTCTTTTCACCCTGATCTGTTTTGACGGAGATTGGCATGACAACACCCCTCAACATCCGCAAGGCCGCGGTTCTCGGTGCCGGCGTCATGGGCGCGCAGATTGCCGCGCACCTGACCAACGCGGGCATCGAAACCGTGCTGTTCGACCTGGCGGCGAAGGATGGCCCGAAGAACGGCATCGCCGTCAAGGCCATCAAGCAGCTTGGCAAGCTCAAGCCGGCGCCGCTGGGCGTGAAGTCGCTGGCCGGCGCGATCATCCCCGCGGATTACGACGAGAACCTCGACCAGCTCGCCGACTGCGACCTGGTCATCGAGGCCATCGCCGAACGCATGGACTGGAAGCTCGACCTTTACAAGAAGGTCGCCCCGCACCTGCCCGAGCACGCGGTCATCGCCTCCAACACCTCCGGCCTGTCCATCAACAAGCTGGCCGAGGCGCTGCCGGAGAACCTGCGCCACCGCTATTGCGGCGTGCACTTCTTCAATCCGCCGCGCTACATGCACCTGGTCGAGGTGATCCCGGCCAAAACCACCGACGCCAAGGTGCTCGATGGCCTGGAAGCCTT
>DASSBH010000280.1:0-5844 GCA_035698945.1 Oleiagrimonas sp. | reverse complement strand
CAGGCTCGCTCCTACATCGCTTGTGGGTGCGTTTAGTCATGGTGTGGCGCAATGGGCGTTTGCAAGCATGCTTTCGGGTGTCAAACTCTGCGCATGACTGCCGACATGCCGCCTTTCATCATCGCCATCCCCGCGCGCCATGCTTCCACGCGTCTGCCGGGCAAGCCTCTGCGCGTGCTGGGCGACCGTCCGTTGATCGTGCGTGTGGCGCAGCGCGCGTTGGCCACTGGCGCGGAACAGGTGGTGGTGGCGACCGACGACGAGCGCATCGCCGCCGCGCTGGAAGGTGCGGGTGAAGGCATTGCCGTGTGCATGACGCGCGCCGATCACGCCTCGGGCAGCGATCGCCTGGCCGAGTGCGCGGCAGTGCTTGGCTGGGCCGATGACACGATTGTTGTCAATCTGCAGGGTGACGAGCCTTTCGCACCGGTGGCCGGTATCCGCGCCGTGGTGCATGCACTGGCCGACGGGGATGCGCCCATGGCTACTTTGTGCACGCCGATCATCGAGGCCGATGAGTTGTTCGACTCCAATGCGGTCAAGGTGGTGGCATCGCCTGCGGGCAGGGCGCTGTATTTCAGCCGTGCGCCGGTGCCGTGGGCACGTGATGCGTTTGCCGAGGCGCGTGATCGCTTGCCCGGCGACATGCCGTTCCGGCGGCACATCGGCATTTATGCCTATCGTGCCGGTTTCCTGCGGCGCTTCGCCGCATTGCCGCCGACGCCGTTGGAGTGCGTCGAGTCGCTGGAACAATTGCGCGCGCTGGAACATGGCCACGCCATCGCCGTGTGCGATACGCCCGAGCCGTTTCCGCCTGGCATTGATACCGAGACGGATCTGGCGCGGGCGCAGGCGTGGCTTGAAGAAGGCAAGGTTGCCTGATCTGCCCTGTAGGTCGGGCACTGCCCGACGAAAGCTTGCGGGGTACTTGGGGCTTGTTTGTCGGGCAGTGCCAGACCTACGTGGGCTCACGATCAGAAAGTAGCGTAATGGCATGATTGAAAAAGAAAACAACGGGATCCTGTTCGTCTGCCTGGGCAACATCTGTCGCTCACCCACGGTGGAGGCCGTGGTGCGCGCCGAGTTTGCGCGAGCGGGGCTGGATGTGGCGGTGGCGTCCTGCGGCACCGGTGACTGGCATGTGGGGCAGGGCGCCGATCCGCGTGCGGCACGGGCGGGAGCGGAGGCCGGCTACGATCTTTCCCTGCATTGCGCGCGTCAGTTGCGGCCCGATGATTTCGCCCGTCATCGCATGGTATTGGCCATGGATCGCTCCAACCTCGCGGACTTGCAGGCCATGTGCCCTCCGGGGCTGCGCTCGCGCGTGGGCTTGTTTCTGGAGGTGGCCGGTGTCGCGCCTCCGTCCGAAGTGCCCGATCCCTATCAAGGCGACGCGGAAGACTTTGCGCGTGTCATCACGCTGGCCAGGCACGGAGCGCAGGGACTCGTCGAACTGCTTCGGGAGTGACTTCCGGGGCATGTGCCCGGGATCGCCGCGGCGGTAGCCTCAAGCCTTGGCGCGCGCGTGGTGCGCGCGCATGGGGATTTTGAGGAGAGTATTCGTGCGCAAGCTTGTCCTGACCGCGGCACTGGCCGCCCTGGTTTCCGTGTCGCCGCTTGGCCTGGCCAAGAACAGCAAGTCGTCCGAATCGTCGAAAGCTCCCGATGTGTCCCTGGTCAATCCGCAATCCTCGGTCAGCCATGGCTCTGTCGACGTGGAAGGCCGTCGCATCAATTACAAGGCGGTGGCCGGAACGCTGGTACTGCATGGTACTGGCGACAAGGAAGATGTGCCCACCGTGAGCATGTTCTACACGGCCTATTTCAAGGAGGGAGCCGATGCCGCGAAACGTCCGGTCACTTTCATCTACAACGGCGGGCCGGGCTCGGCCACGGTGTGGCTGCACATGGGCGCGTTCGGTCCGCGCCGCGTGGTCACCTCCGATCATTCGCACACGCCGGCGGCTCCCTACAAGCTGGTCAACAACGACTACAGCCTGCTGGATGCCTCCGATCTGGTGTTCATCGACGCGCCGGGCGCGGGCTTCAGCCGCCTGATCGCCAACGACAAGGACAAGGCCAAGCGCGCCAAGCAGATGGAGCAGCGCAAGAAGGACATCTACAGCGTCGATGGCGACGCGCATGCCTTCGCGCAGTTCATCCGGCAATTCCTGTCCAGATACGGTCGCTGGAACTCGCCCAAGTATCTGTTCGGCGAAAGCTACGGCACGACGCGCTCGGCGGTTCTCGCCAACATCCTGCAAAACGAGGACAGCATCGATCTGAACGGCGTGATGTTGTTGTCGCAGATCCTAAACTTCGACTTCAGCATTGACGGACCCAAGTACAACCCCGGCGAAGACGTGGCCTACATCGGCGCGTTGCCGACGTTCGCCGCCACGGCCTGGTATCACCACAAGCTGCCCAACCAGCCGGCCGACCTCGACGCGTTCCTCAAGGAAGTGGAGCACTACGCCACCCACGAATACACGCTGGCCCTGATGCAGGGCGCGAACCTGCCGCAGGCGCAGAAGCAGGCCGTGGCCGAAAAGCTGCACCAGTACATCGGACTTCCGGTGGACTATCTGATGAAGGCCGACCTGCGCGTCAGCGGCGGCATGTTCGAGCATGAGCTGCTGGGCAAGAGCACGAACACGACCGGCCGCCTGGATACCCGCTTTTCCGGTCCGTCGCTGGATCCGCTGAGCAAGGGTTCGGAATACGACCCGCAGTCGTCGGCGATCAGCTCCGCGTATGTGGCCGCGTTCAACAACTACGTGCGCAAGACCCTGAATTTCGGCAAGGGCATGCACTACCGCCTGTACGCCGACATCGATCATTGGAGCATGAAGCATCATCACCATCGCGGCACGCTCAACGTGATGGGCGACCTGGCGACGGCGATGAAGACCAATCCCGATCTCAAGGTCATGTTGAACGGTGGCTACTATGACCTGGCCACGCCGTTCTTCACCGCCGAATACGAGATGGCGCATCTGCCGATTCCCGCTTCGTTGCAGAAGAACATTTCCTACCACTGGTACCCGTCGGGCCACATGGTCTACGCCCACGTGCCGTCGCTGAAGAAGCTGCACGACAACGCGGTCAAGTTCATCGAGCAGACCGACAACATCGGCGGCTGATTCCGGCCATGCCATGCACACGTAGGAGCGGGCCTGCCCGCGATTGTTTGAGGTTGCGGTAAATCCAAACAATCGCGGGCAGGTCCGCTCCTACATTGGGATCGTGCAAGCTAAAATGGGCGCATGGCCGACGCACCATCTCCGCCCTTCGACGGCAAGGCATTTGTCCGTACCCTGACCACGTCGCCCGGTGTCTATCGTTATTTCGATGCCGACGAGAAGTTGTTGTACGTGGGCAAGGCCGCCAATCTGAAAAAGCGCGTGGGCAGCTATTTCCTGCGCCCGCGCATGGAGCCGCGCATCGCCGCCATGGTGGCGCAGATCGCGCGCGCCGAAGTCACCGTGACCCGCACCGCCACCGAGGCGCTGGTGCTGGAGTCACAGCTGATCAAGTCGCTCAAGCCGCACTACAACATCCTGCTGCGCGACGACAAAAGCTATCCGTACATTTACCTGTCCAGCGGCGAGAACTACCCGCGCCTGGCCCTGCATCGCGGCGCCAGGAACAAGCCGGGGCGTTACTTCGGGCCGTTTCCGAGCGTGTCGGTGGTGCGCGAAAGTCTCAATCTCATGCAGAAGCTGTTCAAGGTGCGCCAGTGCGAGGACAGCTACTTCCGCAACCGTTCGCGCCCTTGCCTGCAGTACCAGATCGGTCGCTGCAGCGGGCCATGCGTGGGCTTGATCAGCGTGGCGGATTACCAGCGCGACGTGCGCCACGCGGAAATGTTTCTGGAAGGCAAAAATACCGAAATCATCGACGACCTTACGACGTCGATGGAAAAGGCCAGCACCGACCTAGACTTCGAGCGTGCGGCCGTGTTGCGCGACCAGATTGCCGCCTTGCGCAAGCTGCATGCGCAAAATCACGTGCAGGGGGCCAGCAACGACATGGATGTACTGGCCTGCCGCATCGAATCGGGCATGTCCTGCGTCAGCGTGCTGTTTTTCCGCCATGGTGTGTCCATGGGCTCGCGCGACTTTTTCCAGCGCCTGCCGTTGGACGCCAGCGCCGGCGACGTGCTGCAGCAGTTCGTGGCGCAGTATTACCTGGAGCGTTCGGTGCCGCGCGAACTGGTGTTGAGCGATGCCGTGGACGACCGCGAAGCATTGGCCGAGGCGCTGAGCAACCATGCCGGCCATGCCGTCAGCGTCAAGACGTCGGTGCGGGGCGAGCGGGCACGTTTTCTCGACCTTGCCGCGCGCAACGCCATGGCCGGTCTGACCTCGCGTCTGGCCAGCCGGCAGACGCTGGTTCGCCGTTTCGACGATCTGCAGAAGCTGTTGGAGCTGAATACGCCGCCCCGACGCATCGAGTGCTTCGACATCAGCCATACGCGCGGCGAGGCCACGGTGGCGTCCTGCGTGGTGTTCGGGCCGGAGGGGCCGGAGAAATCGCATTATCGACGCTTCAACATCAGCGGCATCACGCCGGGCGACGACTACGCCGCCATGCATCAGGCTCTGACACGACGTTTCCGACGCATGGCCGCGGGCGAGGGCGCGCGGCCCGACATCCTGCTCATCGACGGCGGCCGGGGGCAGGTGCGGCAGGCGCTGGACGTGCTCAAGGAGCTGGGCGTGGAGGATTTGCGCGTGATCGGTGTGGCCAAGGGGCCGGCCCGGCGTGCCGGCGACGAAGAGCTGATTCTGGCCGACAGCGGACGCACACTGCATCCCGGCTCCGGTTCGCCCGCCCTGCATCTGATTGACGCCGTGCGCGACGAATCGCACCGGTTCGCCATCAGCGGTCATCGCAAGCGCCGCCAGAAGGCGCGCGACCGCAGCGTGCTGGAAGATGTGCCCGGCGTGGGCGCGCGGCGGCGTTCGGCCTTGCTCAAATCCTTTGGCGGCTTGCGCGGCGTCGAAGCGGCGGGCATCGACGAGTTGATGCAGGTCAACGGCATCAACCGTGGTCTGGCGGAACGTATTTACGCTGCCCTGCATGGGTGAAGGCGTGACGCAAAATCGTTCATGCAAAACCTGAGACAATCCAACCCCTGACTTCATCTGGATTCAGCATGCGCATCAACTTTCCCACCTGGCTCACCCTGTTTCGCATATTGCTGCTGCCGGTGATGGTGCTGGTGTACTACTCGCATGCGATGTATCACGGCATTCCGCTGCGCTTCGCCAACATCGGTGCAGCGGTGGTCTTCGTGCTGGCCTCGGTGACCGACTGGCTCGACGGCTGGCTGGCCCGGCGCTGGAACCAGACATCCAATTTCGGCGCCTTTCTCGATCCGGTGGCCGACAAGCTGATGGTGGCGGTCACGTTGTTCCTGCTGGTGCAAAGCCATCACACGGCATTGATGGCCATCGTCAGTGCGGTCATCGTCGGGCGCGAGATCGGCGTGTCGGCCCTGCGCGAGTGGATGGCCAGCATCGGCCTGCGTTCACGCGTGCGCGTGGCCATGGTGGGCAAGGTCAAGACGGTCATGCAGATCATCGCCATCGTGGTACTGCTGCTGGAACACGATCGGGACGCCGCGCTGCTGCGCTACTGGTACGTGGGCGAAACCCTGCTGGTCATCGCCGCGATCCTGACCATCTGGTCTGGCATGGTCTATCTGCATGCGGCTTGGCCGTCGCTCAGCGATGACGGATCGCGCAACGACACATGATGACGTCGGGTGGCAGAGTGGCCATGCAGCGGCCTGCAAAGCCGTATACGCCGGTTCGGTTCGCGCGGCCGGAATAATTT
>DASSBH010000279.1:0-3384 GCA_035698945.1 Oleiagrimonas sp. | reverse complement strand
GCACAGCTTGTCCGAGCCGTGCTTGGTGCGCGCGAAGACCAGGGTCTGGCGGCGGCTGTCCTCGGCCAGCAGGTGCAGCAGCAGGTCGCGCTTGCGGTCGGCGTCGACCGGGTGCACGCGATGGCTGACGGTGGCGGCGGCGGTATTGGCCGTGGCTATCTGCACTTCCTGCGGGTTGTGCATGAACTGCGCGGCCAGATCCTTGATCGCCGGGGCGAAGGTGGCCGAGAACAGCAGGGTCTGGCGCTGGCGCGGTACCGAGGCGAGGATCTTGCGCAGGGCGGGCAGGAAACCCATGTCGAGCATGCGGTCGGCTTCGTCCAGCACCAGGATCTCGACGCCGGACAGGTCGACCGTGCGCCGCATCATGTGGTCGAGCAGGCGCCCGGGCGTGGCCACCAGCACGTCGACGCCACGGCGCAATTGTTGCAACTGGCCGCCCATGCCGACGCCGCCGAAGATTGCGGCGCTGTTGAAACGCAGATGCTTGCCGTAGGCGCGCATGTGGTCGTGGACCTGCGCGGCCAGCTCGCGGGTCGGCGCCAATACCAGCGCGCGCGGCCGACCGGAATGGCCGCCAGCCGGGCGCTGGCCACCGGGGAACAGCCGTTCCAGCATGGGCAGGGCGAAACCGCCGGTCTTGCCGGTACCGGTCTGCGCGCTGGCCAGCAGGTCGCGACCGTCGAGGATGATGGGGATGGCGGCCACCTGCACCGGTGTCGGCGTGGTGTGACCCTGGTCGGCAAGCGCGCGCAGCAACGCGGGCGCAAGCCCGAGGGATTCGAACGTCATGGAAAGCTCCTGGAGAACCTGCATGGCAGGTTCCGTTGACCCGGAGCGTTCCCTGGAACCGCGCTGCGAGTTGAGTGGGATGTGCGGATGCGCGCCGGTGGCGGCTTGTCCGTATCTGGGCGTCGAACCGAGCGGCAGGCGTCCGCGCCGCGATGATCGGAATCATCCGCGGCCACGACCGACCGAAAGGGGAAATTCGGGTTGACGCGACAAACAGCGCGCAGTTTACGTCAAATGCAGGTGGCAAGCCAGCTTTTCATGGCCTGGTGCAAATCGCCGGGGCGGCCCCTGTTGGTCGCCCCGGGAGGGTCATTGCTGCAGATCGACGGTTATGGCGTCCGGATCGGCCACTGATTTCCAGAGCCGGCGAACAGCCATATCCTGGTGTGGGACACGCCGGCATACATGGGCGCCGTATGGTGCGCATACATGACGTATTCCTGCGGCGACAACTGGCCGTCCTGGTCGAAGTCCGCTTGCAGAAAACGACGCCGCAACTCGTGCATGTCGGTGGGTATTTCCGCACGGCTCAACCTGCCGTTATGGTTCTTGTCGAGCATCGGGAAGAGATAAACCTTCCGAACGTGCGTGGTAATGGTTTGCGTCGCAGTCGATGCCGAATCCGTCGCTGCGACCTGGTTGATCGCATCCGCGGGTTGTGCGGCAACAGCAGCACCGGTCCAAACAAAGCCGGCGGCCAGGGCGGCGCCGAGCAACAGGGGTTTGAAGGTCTGCATGGTTATTCTCCTCGAAACGAGTGATGTGGGCAGCTCGCCGGGGAAACACGCACCAGTCAATGTCGCGCTGTATTGCTCCGGATCCGTCCCTATCAGTTCGACACGATCAAAATGCCTGCGAGCCAGCGGCGCAGCCACGGGGTTGTGGCGTATGTCGCAATACAAACAATACGCTTTTCATGTGCGTGCACAACTGCCAATTCCGCATTTTGCAGGCTACCCATGGGCGCTGTCTCATTCCCGGTGAGCGACAACAAGATAGCTGTTGAAAGGGGTATGTCCCCATAGCGGGGCAATGCTCACGGTCAACCCCGCGGCCTGCAATGGTGCCCGGATCTCGTCGGCCGACGGATACCAGGTCGCTCCGACGCGCATCCACCCGGTCAGGTGCAGCACGCTTTCCTCCAGAACAGTGGCATGGAAGCGCCAGTGCGGCGCGCGCAACACATTGCGGATCACCAGGCGACCGCCAGGGGCAAGGTGGCCCGCCAGGCGCTCCAGCAACGCCGGCTGGCGCGGCCTCGGCAGGTAATGCAGCACGTCGAGCAAGGCCACGTGGCCACGAAAGTCGGGCAGGTCGGCGACATCGGCGTGGCGCAGCCGCAACGTATCGTCCAGCGGGCGTGCGGCGTCGAGACCGGCTTTGATCTTGCGTTCGTCATGATCGATACCGAGGTAGCCGTGCAGGACATTGCAGGCATGCAGGTAATGACCGAGCAGGCCGAGACCGCAACCGACATCGAGCAGGGGCAATGGCGATGCATGCGCCAGCACACGCGCCACGCCGGCGTACAGCGGGTCGGTGGCCAGTTTGCCGCCTGCGTAAAGACGTTCGCCACGGCGCCGATAGCGTGCTGCGATGGCGCGGCGGCTGCGGGCGTCGGGCAACTCCAAGGGCGTGTTCAAGGGCGCATGCGCCATCCGTCACATGGATCCGGCGGTGCGGATTGGCGTAATCTTCGCATTAGAATTTCCATTGATGTACGCAACTCCGCGGCCGGCGCGGGTACCGGAGGATTTCATCATACATGCGCATTATCCTCGAACTGGAAGCGACGGATCTGGAGCATTTCGAACAGGCGATGGAACGCGCAAACCATGCAGTGCGCCAAATCGACGAGCACGACATCGTCGAAGCAGCCAAGCATGCGCTGGATCACCTGCCGCTGGCCGATGTGCCGGCATACGTGCGCCAGCGCTTGCAGCAGGCGCAACGGCTGCTGGCGATGATCGAGGACGATGCCTGGGCGCTGCCGATGCCCGAGCGCGGCCAGGTACTCAGGACCCTGGCCTACGTCGCCGACCCCGAAGACCTGGTGGCCGACCACATCCAGGTCATCGGCCTGCTCGACGACGCGATCATGCTCGAATTGCTGTTGCGCGATCAACGCCACGCGCTGGACGCCTGGCGCGATTTCTGCGCATTCCGCAACGCCTTCGACGAGGCTCCGCACGCCGCTGCGCGCGTGCGACAGGCCGCGCGGTTGGCGCGCCGGCGCAAGGGGTTGCTGGAGCGCATGCGGCGGCGCGCGTTACGCGACAGTGCACGGGCCGTGTCGGTCGAGCCCGGTCGGGCACGCCGGCAAACGGCTTGACGCCTTTCGAAACCGGCCGTGTGTCGCCCGTCAGTGTTTCATCGCCGTTGGCTGAGGCGGAAGGCTGATATTGCTGCGGGAGTTGCGCAGCTTGGAGTTGAGGATGGAAGCGTTGTTCTTGTCGAGCAAGGGCGCTGAGAAGCTCGCGTACTCGCCACGCGACAGCTTGCGGTCATGGGTGACGTCGGCTTCCCCGAAATGTTGCCGCAAATAGTGCATCTTGTGCGGGATCTCCGATCGCGTCAGCCAATGGTCGTGGT
>DASSBH010000278.1:0-14587 GCA_035698945.1 Oleiagrimonas sp. | reverse complement strand
GGGCCTCGTCAGTGGCCGTGCCTCGCGCGGCCATCGTTTCCATCATCCCGAACCGGTCGATATCGCCGATGCCGACAGCTGGCTGGACAGCCTGCGCAAGGCGCACGTGCTGGCCGACCCGGCGGAACGCCGCCAACGCATTCGCGACGAGATTGCGCGCGTGGCCAAGGCAGGTAAACCGCGTCTGTCCGACGATCTGCTGGACGAGCTGGCCAACCTCACTGAGTGGCCAGCGGCCGTCGCCTGTACGTTCGAGCGCGATTTCCTGCACGTGCCGGCCGAGGCGCTGATCACCACCATGGAGAGCAACCAGAAGTTCGTGCCGGTATTCGCCGACGACGGACAGCTGAGCGAGCACTTCATCGGCATCGCCAACATCAAGTCGAAAGACCCGGCCGAAATCCGCAAGGGCTACGAGCGCGTCATCCGCCCGCGCTTCGCCGATGCGCAGTTCTTCTATACCGAAGACCTGAAAACACCGCTGGCCGACCTGCAGAAGGAACTGGCCAATGTCACTTATCAAAAGACCCTGGGCAGCCTGTGGGACAAGACCTGCCGCGTGGCCGAACTGGCGCGCGTGATCGCCAATCGCGTCGGCGTCGATGCCGGCGAAGCCACGCGTGCCGCCAGTCTGGCCAAGTGCGACCTGCTGACCCGCATGGTCGGCGAGTTTCCCGAACTGCAGGGCGTCATTGGCCGCTACTACGCTGCCGCCCAGGGCGAGTCGGTGGCCGTCGCACAGGCGCTCGACGAGTTCTACATGCCGCGCCAGTCCGGCGACCGCATCGCCGAGGGGCAACTGTCGCGCGTGCTGGCCGTCGCCGAACGCCTGGACACCCTCGCCGGCATCTTTGCCGTGGGCATGAAACCCTCCGGCAACAAGGATCCCTTCGCCCTGCGTCGCGCCGCGCAGGGCCTGGCGCGCACCTTGGTCGAAGGCGACCTCGCCATCGACCTCGACGCCGCCTTCCGCGAAGCACTGGAACTCATCCCCGAAACCGCCTTGCTCTCCTCTCCCCACAAGAGAAAGGCCAAGGATGAGTCGGCTTTGCTCCCCTCTCCCTCCGGGAGAGGGGCTGGGGGAGAGGGTACGCCCAAGGCGGAACGTCGAGGCCAGCCCGAGCCCTCACCCGCCCCTTCGGAAAAATCAGCAGGCGACCGCCGCCGCGCACTGGCCGGCGAACTGCACGATTTCGTCCTCGAGCGCCTGCGCAACTACTACGCCGACCAGGGTTTCAGCCATGGCCAATTCGAAGCCGTCGCCGCCGTACATCCGCGCACGCTGCCCGACTTCGACCGCCGCCTGCGCGCCGTCGCCGAATTCGCCCGCCGCCCCGAGGCCGAAAGCCTCGCCGCCGCCAACAAGCGCGTCGGCAACATCCTGCGCAAACAGGCCGAGGCCGGCACCGAAGTGGCGTCCCACATCGACGAAAGCCTGTTCGAGGATGATGCCGAGCGCGCGCTGGCCCGGGCGTTGGCTGAAGCCAGTGGGGACAGCCGGGAAGCCGTCGAGGCAGGCGACTACACGGCGGCACTGACGCACCTGGCGGCCCTGCAGGTGTCCGTCGATCATTTCTTCGACAAGGTCCTGGTCATGGCCGAAAACCCGGCCGTGCGCGCCAACCGTCTGGCCCTGCTGGCGGCCCTCAAGAGCCGGTTCATGGCCATCGCCGACATCGGCTGCCTCTGAGGCGCTGAAAGCGGGTTTTTTTGCTAAAAAAGTGTTGACATCGTGTTACAGGGAGGGGTAGCGTGGCGTCTGCAGGTATTTCACGTGCAGCTTTTTTCGCACGCGGTGCCGTTGCAGTTGGCAGCAGCGATCCTCAGCAAGTCAGGCGCCTTGGGAAGGCGTTCGTTACAAAGCTTGCTCGGGTTCGTCGTTGTAAGTTGGGTGGTCAGGTTGGCTGAATCACCGCCTTTTTCAGTAGCCTTAACGGCTTATCTGGGGAGATTTCTGTAATGAAAAGCAAGCGTTATTTGACGCATCGCGCGTTGCCGAAGCGCAACGCCCTGGTCGTTGCTCTTGCGCTGGGCATGGGCATTTCCGGCATGGCCTACGGTCAGGCCACTTCAGGTGCCATTTTTGGTACGGCCCCGGCCGGCGATACCGTCGTCGTGACCAGTTCCTCTGGCGCCACCCGAACTGTTTCCGTCGATGCCAATGGCCGTTATACGGCCAACAATTTGCCCGTGGGCACCTACACGGTCAGCGTCCAGAAGGGCGGCGAGGTTGTGTCCAGTCGCAGCAACGTCACCATCCGTGTTGGCGCTGGTATCGAAGTTGACTTCGGCAACGCGGGTGCTACTGAGCTCGGCACCGTCATGGTGTCGGCCAATGCCCTGCCGTCGATTGACGTCTCGACCGCCACCTCGGGCATCACCGTCACTGCCGCGCAGTTGCAAAAATTGCCGTTGGGACACAGTGCGAATGCCATTGCCCTGCTGGCCCCGGGCGTGATTCCGTCCAGCGGCTACTTCGGTAACGGGATTACCGTCAACGGCTCGGGCGCCACCGAGAACGCTTACTACGTCAACGGTTACAACACCACCCAGA
Organism: Oleiagrimonas sp.; assembly: GCA_035698945.1. Classification (GTDB taxonomy): domain Bacteria; phylum Pseudomonadota; class Gammaproteobacteria; order Xanthomonadales; family Rhodanobacteraceae; genus Oleiagrimonas. The sequence continues at coordinate 12,033 of DASSBH010000278.1, read as the reverse complement.
TCTACAACTACACCGGTCCGGGCTACGAGCTGCCCTACGGTTCCATTGCCCAGCAGCAGATCATTACTGGCGGCTACGGCGCCAAGTACGGTCGCGCCGACGGTGGTGTCATCAGTCAGGTCGGCAAGCGTGGTACCAACGAGTGGCACTTCGGCGGCCTGGTCACTTGGGAGCCGCGTGCGCTTGCGGCTTCGCCCGACAACCTCTTCTACCCGAATGTCAAACTGATCGGCAACGAGAAGTTCACAAGTGATCTCGTCAAGCCGGGTGACCTGCGTTCCTATCGCAGCAAGGACAAGGGCTGGGAGACGGAGTACGACGCCTATGTCGGCGGTCCGCTGGTCAAGGACAAGCTGTTCTTGTTCGTGTCTGCTGCCCAGACGCTCTCCAAGGATCGCAACGTGCTCGGCGGCAAGCTGGCGACGCGTGACGAATACAACAAGACCCGCGATTTCCGCTGGTACGGCAAGATCGACTGGAACATCAACGACAGCAATATCCTCGAGTACACCAAGCTCAAGCAGAACGAGAAGGCCGGCTACGGTCCCCAGTACGTCTGGGATCCCGCGACGTTGACCGACGGCGAATTCGTGGCCAATACCTCATACACGGATTACAGGCTGGATACGGATATTTTCCACTACACCAGCTATCTGAGCGACGCGGCCACGCTGAGCATCATCTATGGTGATACGGACGTCCATAATCCGACCCTGGTGGGTACCCCGAGCGACGCGCCGCGCATTGCCGGCGCCAGCGCCCAGAATCCGGCCTACCTCAATGGCGGCCCTCCGCGTGTCGGTCCGCAGTCCAACGGCACCATCAACTCGCCACAGGCCAACGTGCATTCGCGCGGCCTGCGTGTCGACTTCACCTACCGGATCGGCGATCACTCGCTGATGGCGGGTATCGACAACATGTGGTTCACGGCTGCCGAGCAGGGCCGGAAGTACTCTGGTCCGGGTTACATCTGGGCCTACGGCAGTGTGTCGGATCCGACCCAGCCCATCAACGACACGCTGGGCGTCGGTGCGCCGGGCGAGACATACATCGTTCAGCAGGTCATCTTCAACTCGGTGACCGCCATGTCGGCTACCCAGAAAGCCTGGTACATCCAGGACAACTGGCAGGTCACGCCGAACTTGCAGTTGATGCTCGGCTTGCGCAACGACGACTTCACCAACTCGAACATCAATGGTGACGCGTTCGTCGTCCAGAAGGACCAGTGGGAGCCACGCGTGGGCTTCACCTGGGACGTGTACGGCGACTCCTCGTTCAAGGTCTACGGCACCGCCGGGCGTTATTACCTGGCCTTGCCGCAGGCGACGGGTGAGCGTGCCGCCTCCGGTTCCGTCTTCAAGTACCGCTACTACACCTACACCGGCATCGACGCCAACGGTATCCCGCAGGGTCTGCAGCTGGTTCCCACCACCGGCGATCCCGCTGGCGACGGTTACGTGTCGGCCAACAACGAGGTCGGCATCGCTCCGGATCCGCAGACCGTCACGGCCACCAACCTCAAGCCGCAGTACCAGGATGAGTTCATTCTGGGCTTCGACAAGAAGCTGGGCAGCGACTGGGTCTACGGCGCCAAGTTGACCTACCGCACCCTGGGTACGGTGATCGACGACGAGTGCGATCCGGCCCGCGTCAAGACCAAACTGGAGAGCATGGGTTACGACAGCAGCAAGTACCTCTGGGGTACGCCGGGTTGCCGTATCTTCAACCCCAACCTGACTTCGAACATCAAGGTCAACTCGCTCGACGGCACCACTTCGGTCATCGTGCCGATGAGCCGTGCGGACTGGGGCGATGGAGGCAATCAGACGTTCCCGGACGTGCAGCGTGACTACTACGGTCTGGACCTGTACCTGGAGCATCCGTTCGACGGCACCTGGTACGGCCGCGTCAGCTACACGTTCGCGCGCAGCTGGGGCGATGCCGAGGGTCAGGTTCGCTCGGATATCGGTCAGACCGACGTGTCGGTCACCGAGGACTGGGATTACTGGCAGTTGATGTCCGCCTCGCGTGGCTATCTGGCCAACATGCGCCGTCACCAGTTGAAGGCTTATGGCGCTTGGCAGCTCACCCCCGAGTTGATGGTGTCCGGCAACGTGTTCATCCGTTCCGGCATGCCGGAATCCTGCCTGGGCTTCTTTGGCCCGACGCCGGAAGATGGCACCACCAGGAACCCGGGTGGCGGCTACGGCAGCGATTACCACTGGTGCGAAGGCGAGCCTTCACCGCCGGGTGGGGACTTCAATCCGTGGACTTACGAGCTGGATCTGGGCGTGCAATACCGTCCGTCCTTCGCCGACCACAAGCTGGCGCTCCGTCTGGACGTGTTCAACGTGCTCGACAACCAGGAAGTGTTGCAGACCGAGCCGCACCGCTTTGCTCGCGGCACGCGCACGGTCAACAACAACTTCCATTCCGGTATCTTCTACCAGCCGCCGCGTACGGTTCGTCTGTCGGTTAGCTACGACTACTGATCAGCGGCACTACACAACAAGCAACACGAAAACCATTGGCGCCACCCTCCGGGTGGCGCCTTTTTCTTGGTACTCCCGTCGGAAAGACGTATCTGCGTGCCGTAGGCCGGCTCAAGCCGAAGAGGGAGTCGGCGGGCGTGATGCAGTTACGCAGTCGGAATGTGACACGGCAACGCCGGATCCGTCGTTGCTGCACGTCATTACAAGATATGGAGTGGAGCTGGCGGGCGTGTGGCCAAGGAATGGAAGTTTCCTTATCGGGACAGGAATTGCCGCCCGGCCACATACCTGGATAAGCTTTCACCACGCGCGGTTTCCCGTTATTCTTGGTCTCTTCCCCCCCGCGAAAAGCGATCGGTTGCATGACCCGACGTGATTCGTGCTCCCGTCACAATATCCATGAGAGGTTCCCCCATGCGCACGATGGTTTTGTCATTGACCGTGTTGACCGCACTCAGTGTTGCTGGCTGCAGTGGCGGCTCTTCAGGTGCCCAGCAGGGTGCGCAGACGGCTCAAAGTGGTTCCAGTGCAGCCGCGACGGTTCCTTCCAGTGTCAGCGGCACGGTGGGTCTGAAGTCCCCGCACGAGTTGTCTGACAAGGCCGTGCTGACCATCAAGCTGGTGGATGTGTCCTCCAGTGGCGGCAAGCCGCTGGCCAACAAGACGGTGTCACCGATCAGTGCGTTGCCGGTTCAGTTCACGTTTGACGTCAAGCCGGGCGAGATTCATCCCTCGGACATCTATGTGATCAATGCCGAGATCGTCGATGGCATTCGTCACTACACCATGACGCTGCAGGCTCCAGTGCTGACCCAGAAAGCGCCCGACCATGTCGACATCCGGCTGATGGCCGTGCCCACGCCGGGCGAGAAGATGTTCAAGGAGTACAAAGACGTCAAGGCCCGCATTGGTGGCATGAAGATGAGCAAGGGCACCTCGCTCAACAAGACGGTGTCGCGCGGCTGGCAGGTGTTCCGCGACAAGGACAGCGGCCAGATTCGTTTCGTGATCGAATTGTCTGATTACGTCAAAGGCGATTACACCAAGACCGAATACGCCTACAAGGACAGCAAGCCGTGGGTGGTCGTAAAGACGATCAAGCCCAGCGAAAAAGCCAAGCCCAGCGAGATCGATCGCGCCGGCTGGAATGCTCAGGGCGAGTTGATCCTGAAAGGCAAGGTGGTTGACGGCAAAACCACCACGCTGGACGCCGATACGGCAGCCCAGCTGAGAAAGGAGGCGGTGTCGATGTTTGCTCGTGCCAGGAAGAGCAAATAATCGGGTAAAAACTGTTCGAGGTACAAGAAAAGCCGCCCGTTATGGGCGGCTTTTTTCATGGTGCGCCCGGCAGGGCGCACCTGCTTGGAGGTGAAAGTCCTCTACTCACCCGGCAAGGGGAAGAGTTAGCCAGAGGCAAGGGCGACGCCGCAAGGCGGAGCGAGAAGTCAGCCGAGGCCATAGTAGGTGCGACATGACCGAAGGGCCGAACACGAGAGACCGCGATTAGGACGACTGACCTCGATGATCGACGAAACGACAGAAGCCCGGGCAACCGGGGCCACGGGCCGAGAGGCGGGACAGTCTCCCGTGTGTAAGCCGCATGGTGTCGAGCCGATCACGGCGGCAGGCGGGCAAACGAAAGCGGAGGAGTCACGGCTCATGGAGCGCGTGACCGAACGCAACAACCTGTGGCAGGCGTACCATAAAGTAATCCGTAACGTCGGTGCACCGGGGGTCGATGGCCTGACGGTGGCCGCGTTCAAAGACTGGCTGAAGGTGCACTGGCCCACAGTGAAGGCAGCCTTGTTGGCAGGCCAATACCAGCCATCGGCGGTGCGTGCAGTGGACATTCCCAAGCTGCAAGGCGGGGTGCGGACACTGGGCATACCGACGGTGCTGGATCGACTGATCCAGCAGGCGTTGTTGCAAGTGCTTCAACCGATCGTTGAACCGACCTTTTCGGCATCGAGCTATGGCTTTATTCGCCCCATCCATGGGGCTCCCCCTGCCGGGCCAGCCTTCGGCTGTTCAAAATCGTTCCAGACGATTTTGTCGACCGGGGCGCAGTGCTCATCAAGCGGTACAGGCAGCCAAACATTACGTGCAGGAAGGGCACGCATGGGTAGTGGACATGGACTTGGAGAAGTTCTTCGACCGGGTCAACCACGACACCCTGATGTTGCGGGTGGCACGGCATGTCCGAGACCCGCGGGTATGGAAGGAACTGGATGGCTGGTTGCGGCGGCGGTTGCGTTGTCTGATATGGCGGCAAGCCAAGACGCGGCAACGGCGAAGCACCTTGTTGCGTAGGCAGGGATTGGCGGAGAGTCGGGCATGGCACTCGGCCCGCAACGGGCAAGGCCCGTGGTGGAACAGTGGTGCCAGCCACATGAATCACGCCTTCCCCAAAGCCTTCTTTGACCGGCGGCAACTGGTCTCATTGTGGGGCACCCGCCGATACCTCCAGCGTCACTCGTGAACCGCCGTATGCGGAACCGCACGTACGGTGGTGTGGGAGGGGGCCGGATTATTCCGACTCCCTACCCGATGTGTGCCAGGCAGAACGTATTTGGAGTGCCGATGGTATGGAGCCCATTATCCCGGCAAGGCACAACCAAACTGCTGCTTGAATGCCGCGGCGAATTCATCGTACGTGAAATGCTGATTCTGGGTACCCGGATATTCGACCTTGAAGGCGCCCATGAGTGAGGCCATGCGACCGCAGGTGGGCAGGTCGAAGTCTCGCATCAGTCCGTAGATGAGACCGGCGCGGTAGGCGTCGCCGCAGCCGGTGGGGTCGGTGATCTTCTTTTCATCGGCGGGCGGGATGTGTTCGTTTTGTCCGTTCGCATGGATGATGGAGCCGTGTGGCCCCTGGGTCGTGATGTAGGCTTTGACCTTGCTGGCAATGGTGTCGGCGTCCCAGCCGGTGCGTTGCTGCAGCAGGTTGGATTCGTAATCGTTGACGACCACGTAGTCCGCCTGTTCGATGAAGTGACGGAATTCTTCGCCGTTGAACAGCGGCATGGCCTGGCCAGGGTCGAAAATGAAGGGGATGCCGAGCTCGGCGAATTCCGTGGCGTTCTGCAGCATGGCCTCGCGGCCGTCCGGGGCGACGATGCCGAAGGTGACGCCTTCGACGTCGCGGACGTGATTGTCGTGGCTGCGCAGCATCGCGCCGGGGTGGAAGGCGGTGATCTGGTTGTTGTCCAGATCGGTCGTCATGAACGCCTGGGCGGTGAAGAAGTCCGGCAGCTCGCGAACCTGATCCATGCGGATGCCGTGTTTGTCGAACCATTCGCGGTACGGCCCGAAATCGCCGCCGACGGTGGCCATGGGTACGGGATCTTCGCCCAGCAGCTTGAGGTTGTAGGCGATGTTGCCGGCGCAGCCGCCGAACTCGCGGCGCATCTGCGGCACCAGGAACGACACATTGAGAATGTGCACCTTGTCCGGAAGGATGTGGTTCTTGAATTGATCCGGAAACACCATGATGGTGTCGTAAGCCAACGATCCGCAGACCAGAGCAGACATGCCGTGGAAACCTCGCAACAAGAGTGATCGGCCGGGGCGACGAAGCGCAGTGTTTCCGGCCATGGCAAAACCTGGCCATGGTACTGCGGATGCCGCGCGGGCGCGACCATGCGCAGTGCGCCTTCCCGACAGGATGACGACAGTGCCGGAGTGGATCAGAGGTTCCCAGTGCGCTGGCGTTCGGCGACCGGATGGGCGGATTTTCTGTGACCCACTTCCAAGCATGCGTGCCACAAGGCTTTTTTAACGTCTTTATGCTTGCGTGCGATAGGGCGTGTCACTAGACTGACGCGCTTCCCATGCCTTTCCCATCGACGGCGGTATCGAGCGTCATGTTCAAGAAGTTTCGCGGATATTTTTCCAACGACGTGTCCATCGATCTGGGCACCGCCAACACGCTGATCTATGTGCGTGGAGAGGGAATCATCCTCAATGAACCGTCGGTCGTGGCCATCCGCCAGGAACGCGGTCCGGGCGGCCCGCGCTCGGTGGCGGCCGTGGGCGGCGATGCCAAACGCATGCTGGGCCGCACGCCGGGCAACATCGCCACGATTCGCCCGATGAAGGACGGCGTGATCGCCGACTTCACCATGACCGAGGCGATGCTGCAGCACTTCATCAAGCAGGTGCACAAGTCGCGTTTTCTGCGCCCCAGCCCGCGTGTGCTGGTGTGCGTGCCGTGTGGTTCGACCCAGGTCGAGCGGCGCGCCATCAAGGAGTCGGCCGAGGGCGCCGGCGCGCGCGACGTGTTCCTGATCGAGGAGCCGATGGCCGCGGCGATCGGCGCCGGCATTCCGGTGCACGAGGCGCGCGGTTCGATGGTGCTCGATATCGGCGGCGGCACTTCCGAAGTGGCGGTGATTTCGCTCAACGGCATTGTCTATTCGCAGTCGGTGCGGGTCGGCGGCGACCGTTTCGACGAGGCCATCATCAATTACGTGCGCCGCAACCACGGCACGCTGATCGGCGATTCGACCGCAGAGCGCATCAAGCTCGAAATCGGCTGCGCCTATCCGCAGAGCGAGGTGCGCGAGATCGAGATTTCCGGCCGCAATCTGGCCGAAGGCGTGCCGCGCATGTTCACCATCAACTCCAACGAGGTGCTCGAAGCGCTGCACGAACCGCTGTCGGGCATCACGGCGGCGGTCAAGTCGGCTCTGGAGCAGACGCCGCCGGAGCTGTGTTCGGATGTGGCCGAACGCGGTATCGTGTTGACTGGTGGCGGGGCTTTGCTGCGTGATCTGGATCGCCTGATTTCCGAGGAAACCGGCCTGCACGTGCAGGTGGCGGACGATCCGCTGACCTGCGTGGCACGTGGTGGCGGCAAGGCACTGGAATTGATCGACCAGCATGGCAGCGACTTTTTCGCTGGCGAATGACGAGCTGACGGACTCTGGCAACCGTGTCCGCCCCATCTGCGCGGATACGGATGCGCAAATGAAGCGGACAACCCGACAGCGTCCCGGCTCAACCGGGATGGCGGAACAGGCATGGCGTTGACGCGCGACGGAAATTCGACGCTGTTTTCGACCTCGATGGCCGGAACCCTGCGCTTGATTGTCTATCTGGCGCTGGCTTGCGTGCTCATGGTGGTGGATTATCGCGGGCACTGGCTGGCGCATGTCCGCTATGCCGCCGCCGTGGTGATCGAACCGGTATACAAGCTGGCCGGTTTGCCGTCCGAGCTGATCGATTCGGCGCAGGTGGCGTTCGCCAGCCGCAAGAAACTCACCGTGGAAAACCGGAACCTGCGTCAGGATCTGCTGCTGGCCAACGCCCGCTTGAACCGCATGTCGGCCGTGGCCAAGCAGAACCACAAGCTCAAGCAGCTGCTGGAAACCCGCCATTCGCTGGACATGAAGGTGCAGCTGGCGCGTCTGATCGACGTGGATCTGGGCGCCTGGCGTCACCGCATCATGCTCAACGTGGGCGCGCGCCAGGGAGTGACGTCCGGGCAGGTGGTGATCGACGCCAACGGCATCATGGGTCAGGTCGTGGAAGTGCTGCCCGATACCTGCGTGGCGATCCTCGTCACCGATCCCGACTCGGCCGTGCCGGTGGTGGTTGAGCGCAGCGGTCAACGCACCGTGGCCTATGGCTCGCGCGCGGGCGACCAATTGCTGTTGCCCAATATCCCGGTATCGGCGGATGTGCGTGTGGGCGACCAGCTGCTGACTTCCGGATTGGGTGGGCGTTATCCGCCCGGGTTCCCGGTGGGCCGTGTCGTGTCGGTGCAGCCGGATGCCTCGGGCATGTTCCTCAAGGCCGTGGCCCGGCCCGCGGCACATCTGACGCGCAGCAGCAACGTGCTGCTCTTGCGCGATCTGGCGCCGCCGGTGGGCCCGCCTGCGCCGGCAGCATCCATGGGGCCGCCCATGTCGTTGGCGCCGCCGGGCGTGCGTGAGGCCCATGGAGAGAAGCCATGAACCGTCGTCGCGTGCGCCAATGGTTTTTTGCCGGCAGCCTGCTGGTGTCGCTGTTTCTGCCGCTGCTGCCGTTGCCAGGCGTGCTGGAGCCGTTCAAGCCGTACTGGCCGATCCTGGTGCTGGTCTACTGGGTGCTGGAAGTGCCCGGCAGCATTCCGCTCGGTCTGGCTTTCCTGCTGGGCCTGGGCGCGGACGTGGTGAACGGCGTGCTGTTGGGGGATCAGGCGTTGCGTCTGATCGTGGCGGTGTTTCTGGTCGTCCGGTTCCGCTCGCGGCTGCGTTTTTTCCCGATGTGGCAGCAGACCCTCGCGGTGCTGGCGTTGCTGATCAACGATCGCGTGCTGGATCTGGTCATCCGCTTGTTCGCCGGCGAGTCGTTCCCGCCGGCGATGTTCTGGGTGGCGCCGTTCGTGGGCGCCGCGATCTGGCCGTTCGTGTTTCTGTTGCTGGACGATCTGTACACGCGGCTGCGCGTACGTGAAACATGAAAAGGCGGCGTCAGAACCTGAAAAATCCCCACGCCGAGTCGGTGCTGTTCCGCTGGCGTGCGGTCATCGGATTCGCCTTGATCCTGGCGTGCCTGCTGGTGTTGTGCGGGCGGTTTTTCTGGCTGCAGGTGTTGCACCACGACGAGTTCGCCGCCCGTTCGCGGCAGAACCGCGTGCATCTGCGCGTGCTGCCGCCGCCGCGCGGGCTCATCTACGACCGCAACGGCATCCTGCTGGCCGACAACGTGCCGGCGTTTCGGCTGGACGTGGTGCCCGAGCGGGTCGAGGACATGTCGGCCATGCTGGCTCGTCTCGGCCGCATCGTGCCGCTCAGCGAGGATGAGCTGGAGGACTTCCGGCGTCAGCTGAAACAGCATCGTCCGTTCCAGAAGGTGCCGCTGAAAATGCAGCTCACCGAGGACGAGATCGACCGTTTCGCGGTCAATCGCTGGCAATTTCCGGGCGTGGACGTGGTGCCTTACCTCAAGCGGTACTACCCGCTGGGCTCGGCGTTTGCGCACGTGCTCGGTTACGTGGGCCGCATCAATGCGCAGGAGCTGGCGTCGACCGATCCCAAGCAATACGAGGGCACCAACTATTTCGGCAAGAGCGGCATCGAACGCTATTACGAGAGTGCTTTGCACGGCGATCCGGGTTACGAGGTGGACGAAGTCAACGTCGACCAGCGCGTGGTTCGGGTGTTGGACGTGCATCCGCCGACACCGGGCAAGAGCCTGTACCTGACGCTGGATGCGCATATCCAGGAAGCCGCCGAAAAGGCGCTCGACGGACGTTCCGGCGCGGTGGTGGCCATCGACCCGCGCAATGGCCAGGTGCTGGCCATGGTCAGCGAGCCCAGCTTCGATCCGAACCTTTTCATCAACGGCATCAGCCAACACGACTACTCGACCCTGCTGAACGACCCGGGCAAGCCCTTGCTGCATCGGGCCTTGCGCGGGGGGTACCCGCCGGGTTCAACGATCAAGCCGTTCCTGGCGTTGGGAGGCCTGGAGCTGGGTTTGCGCACGCCGGAGGACACGGTGATGTCCACCGGTGTGTGGCACATTCCCGGAGAGTCGCGCGGCTACCGCGATGATCGACGTTACGGCTTTGGCCGGGTGGATCTGGTTGAGGCCATTGCCAAATCCGTCAACACCTATTTCTACCAGCTCGCCTACGACATGGGCATCGACAAATTCAGCCACTGGATGGCGCGCTTCGGCTTCGGCAAGCCCACCGGCATCGACCTGGACGGCGAGGGCGGAGGCGTGTTGCCGTCGCGGCAGTGGAAACGCGGGCATCGCAGCCAGCCCTGGTATCCCGGCGAAACCGTCATTGCCGGTATCGGCCAGGGCTACTGGGTGGTGACGCCGTTGCAATTGGCGCATGCGGTGGCGATGCTGGCCGACAAGGGCCTGCCGCATCGTCCGCATCTGCTGCTGGCAACGCAGCAGGGCGTGGATGCGGCGATAAAGCAGGAACCGCCGGTGAAACCGGGCAAGAGCGTCGTGAAAAACGTCGACGACTGGCAAACCGTGCTCAAGGGCATGCTGCAAGTCGTTTACGGCGGCCCCGGCAGTACCGCGCGCGGACTGGGCGATGGCTTTCCCTACCTGATCGCCGGCAAGACCGGCACCGCCGAACGCTACTCGCGAACCACGAAAGCCTACGATTCGCACGACAGCCTGACCGAGCTGGCCAAGCGCCATCGTGCACTCTTCATCTGCTTCACGCCGGCCAAATCGCCCGAGATCGCCGTGGCCGTGATCGTCGAACACGGCGCCTGGGGCGGCAGCACGGCGGCGCCGATCGCGCGCGCCGTACTCGATGCCTGGCTCAAGGAACATGGCGCGCCAGCATCGGCGGCCAGCACGGCCCGCGAGGTGGCGCCATGAGCATGGTGCAGACCATCACCGGCCGCACGCGTCGCCTGGCCACACGCATGTGGCATCGCCCGCGCCTGGATGTGCCATTGATGGTGGCGCTGGTGCTGCTGATGCTGGTGGGATTGGCCACGCTTTACAGCGCCGGCAACGAGAACCTCTCGCTGGTGGGCGGGCAGGCGGCGCGCTTCGCCCTGGGCGTGGTGCTGATGGTGGTGGTATCGCATGTCCCGCCGGCCACGCTGCGCGCGTGGACACCCTGGTTGTACGCCTTCAGCACGCTGCTGCTGGTCGTGGTGGCCATCCTTGGCGAAGGGGCGGGCGCCACGCGCTGGCTGGATCTGGGCGTGGTGCGCTTCCAGCCGTCGGAACTGCTCAAGCTGACCATGCCGATGATGGTGGCCTGGTACCTGCACCCACGGCAGTTGCCGCCAACGTGGAAGGACATTGCGGTGATCGGCATCCTCATCGCCGTGCCGGCCGTCCTGATTGCCAAGCAGCCGGATCTCGGCACCGCCATTCTGGTGGCGACGGCCGGCGCCTTCGGCCTGTTTCTGGCCGGCATGCAGTGGTGGCGCATCGGCGCGCTGGTGGGCGCGGTGGCGGCGGCAGCGCCGATCGGCTGGCACTTCCTGCACGATTACCAGCGCGAGCGCGTGCTGACGTTCCTCAACCCGCAGTCCGATCCGCTGGGAGCCGGCTGGCACATCATCCAGTCCAAGATCGCCGTCGGTTCGGGCGGCATCTTCGGCAAGGGCTTCCATCAAGGCACGCAATCGCGATTGCAAGTCCTGCCCGAGCACACCACCGACTTCATCTTTGCCGTGTTCGGCGAGGAATTCGGCCTGATCGGCGCGCTGCTGCTGCTGGCCCTGTACGCCTTCATCATCGGCCGCTGCCTGTGGATCGCCATGGAGGCGCGCGACACCTATTCGCGCCTGCTCGCCGGCGCCATCGGCATGAGCTTCTTCGTCTACGTCATGGTCAACGGCGGCATGATCACCGGCATCCTCCCCGTTGTCGGCGTGCCCCTGCCGCTGGTCAGCTACGGCGGCACCTCCGCCGTCACCCTGCTGATCGGCTTCGGCGTGCTGATGTCCATCCATGCGCATCGGAAGATGCTGGTGTAGCGCGGCAGTCGTTTCCGTGTGCCGAAGGCATTTTTTGTAGGGGAATGCCGACAAAACGTGTAGGGAAATGCTGATTCTTG
>DASSBH010000277.1:0-5181 GCA_035698945.1 Oleiagrimonas sp. | reverse complement strand
GTTCACGGTATCGGTCATCATTCTCGGCTTGACCGTGTTCGCCACCTCGCTGACCGCCGTGATCGCGCCCATGGTCAGCCGCAGTCTGCAACGCATCGTCCAACACAAGGGTTCGGGCATGAAACGTGAAAACCATTTCGTGGTCATCGGCGCTTCTCCGCTGGCCAACAACACCTGGCGCGAGCTGGCCGCCCGCGGTCAGGCCGTCACGCGCATCGTGCGCGATATCGGTGTACTCGAAAACGCGGAAAAGGCCGACGTGGTGATCGGCGACCCCGGCAGCACGGACACCCTGCGCGAGGCGCGCGCCGACAAGGCCGTCGCCATCCTCGCCATGCTCGACGACGATTCGGAAAATGCCTTCGCGATCCTGGCGGCGCGCGAACTCGCCGGCCCCGCACGCACGATTGCCGCCGTCAACGACGCGCATCACCTGGCGCGCGTCAAGCTGGCACAGCCGGATGTGGTGATCGCCCCGCAGATCCTTGGCGGCGAACTGGCCGCGATGATGTTGTGCGGCGAACAAGTCAGCTCCGACTACGTCATGCAACGCGTGTTCCAGCAACGCGAGAAAACCGACGCCGCGGCAACCTGAGTCATCAGGCAGACGCGCCCGGTTGGCCTCGCCCGGCTCTACCTCGTTACACTGCCCGCCCCATTTGTCTTGTCATCATGTGATCAGAAGGGCATTCCATGGAGCATTGGATCTTCAACTCGTCATGGCTCGGCAACACCACCTTCGCGTGGATCGTCGCCGGCGTCGGCGCGCTGATCGGCTATGTCGTCGTCTTCGGCATCGCCAGGTTTCTTGCCGCCCACTTCAGGACATTGGCAAGCCGCCACGCCAGCAGCCAAAGCCTGCAAATTTTTTCCGCCACGCTGTCGGCCACGCGCGGCTGGATCGTGCTGCTGCTCGCCATCGCCGTGGCGCTCGGCTCGCTTTCCTTTCCTGCGCCCGCTCCGAAATACATCGGCTGGGCCATCGCCGTGCTGGTCGGCATGCAGGTCGCCTTCTGGGTGTCCACCCTGATCGTGTCGTGGCTGAAACGCTCCACGCCCGAAGGCAGCATGCAGAACACCAACCCCATCATCTACGGCATTCTCACCTGGACGGTGGAAATGCTGGTGTGGGTCACGTTGCTGCTGGTGCTTCTGGGCAGCGCCGGTGTCAACATCAGCGCCTTCGTCGCCAGCCTGGGTGTCGGCGGCATTGCCATTGCCATGGCGGCCAAGAATGTTCTGGAGGATCTCTTTGCCTTGATTTCGATCGGCCTGGACAAGCCCTTCATGGTGGGCGAATTCATCGATTTCGGCACCGGCCTGGGCACGATCAAGAAAGTCGGCATCAAAAGCACCCGCATCGAAGCCTTGTCCGGTGAAGAGCTGGCCATCAGCAACTCGCAACTGCTGCAGAACCTGATCCACAACTACAGCCGGCGTCAGGAACGACGCATCGTGTTCGGTTTCTACATTCCACTGGAGACGTCGCGCGACAAGGTGGAACAGGTCACCAGCGTCGTCAATGACATCATCGACGCGCAGGACAACACGCGACGTGACCGCGGTTTTTTCGAGGGCATCGAACTGCAGGGCTTCCGCTACGAATTCGTGTACTACGTGCTCACGCCGGAATACAACGATTACGTGACCGCCCAGCAGGCGATCAACCTGAAGATCATGGATGCCCTGGCCGGCATCGGCGTTTCCTTCGCCATGCCGACCCGGGTCATGCACACAACGGATGGTTCGGGCAATCAGGGCGACTGACTGTCCGACTCGACCGCAAGCTCCACATGGATGTCCGTGTGCCGGCTGTTGCCCATCCCGGAGCCGGACGACTGGAGCCGCGCCTTTTCGGCCACCAGGCGATGTCCCACCTTGCGCAGGGACATCGTCACGGACGAGTCGAAACTGAAGTGGATGAAAAACTTGCTGCCCTTGTAGTGGCGCGCTGCGGACATGGCCACCGGAACGCCGTCGGCGCCCACCCAGATCTTGAGTTGGCCATCGTAATGGTCGATATCGTCACGGTTTTCTGAAGGTACCCGAGGTGGCACCTTGAAGGTCAACAGGTGCACCGGCTTGCCGCCATAAGTGGCATCGTTGCGCGACTCCAGCGTGGCGCCCTCGAGACGACGCAGGAGCGATGGCGCCACATTCACCAGCGAACGGATCGTGAGCGGATCCATGGCGCCCAACAGCGCCTGCAATGGCGCCGGCGCATCGGGATCCTTCGCCTGCGCCGCGGATTCCTTGTCCACGCGCTGCAGCAGCCCGGCGGGATAGGACACCTGCAATGCCCCGTCATTCGCATGCAGACTGAAACGCACCTGCACGTTGGTGACCTTGGGCTTGTCCTTGTCGCCACTGCTCGCCTTGCTGCGCACCTTCAGCGTGGCGGCGATGGGTTGATCGGCGTGCAACTGCGCCAACGTCGCACGCAAGTCATTCGCCGTATCGGCATGCGCCGTGGCAACGGCCAGCAATGCCATGGCCGGTATGCAAACCAGCACCCTGTTCCACATATTTCATCCTCCGCGTTGATAAAACGTTTGTTGATGGGTTCAAAAGCCAACTGAAAATTTCCGTTCGCCCTGAGCGTAGCTTGAAGGCGCCTCGAATAGTCCTTCCACTTCAGCCCGTGGCCGTAGCCTGTCCTGAGCCAGTCGAGGAGCTTGGGACGAGCGATAAATTTTATGAGCGTCACGATATATACCTCATGTCATAGGCATGCCGTCTTTTCGTCTCATGCCTTCCGGGTTTGATCCACACATCGTCCGGCGTAGACTCGAAGCCTTGTCCGTGACATAGGGGATTCTCCGTGCGCCCGATCCATTGCCTGCTGCCCGCCCTCGCCATTGCCCTCGTCGGCACGGCCCACGCCGCGACCAACTCGCCCGACGCCGCCGAGCAAGCCCGCTGGCAGCGTGAAGCGCAAGCCGTCACCATCACCCGCGACGACTGGGGCATTCCGCACATCCACGGCAAGACCGATGCCGACGCCGTGTTCGGCATGATCTACGCGCAATGCGAAGACGATTTCAGCCGCGTGCAAAGCAATCTGCTCGCGGCACTGGGCTGGACGGCGCGTGCCAAGGGCAAGACCGCGATCTGGGCCGACCTGCGCGAGCAACTGTGGATCGACCCGGTGGTGCTGAAACGCGATTACGCGAAAAGTCCCGAATGGCTGAAGAAGCTGATGAACGCATGGGCCGATGGCCTCAACTATTATCTGGCCACCCATCCGGACGTGCATCCGGTCATCAAGCATTACGAACCCTGGATGGCGCTCAGCTTCACCGAAGGCAGCATCGGCGGCGACATCACCCGGGTGAACCTGCGCAAGTTGGCCAGGTTCTACGGCGCCGACACCCACGTCGCCATGGCCCTGGCGGACACGACGCCGCCCACCTGGGTCGATCCGACCGGCTCCAACGGCATCGCGATCGCGCCGAAACTTTCCGCCGACGGTCATGCGCTGCTGCTGATCAACCCGCACGTCACCTTCAATTTCCGCACCGAATCGCAGATGTCCAGCGACGAAGGGCTCGATGCCTACGGCGCCTCGACCTGGGGCCAGTTCTTCATCTACCAGGGCTTCAACAAGCACATCGGCTGGATGCACACCTCGACCGGCGTCGATGCGGTGGACCAGTTCGCCGAAACCGTCGAAAAGCACGATGGCCAATACGTCTACCGCTTCGGCAAACAATGGCTGCCGGTGAAAACCCGCGACATCACCATCCGTTACCGCACCGACAACGGTTCGATGATGAAAACCCGCACCATCACCGCCTACTTCACCCGGCACGGCCCCATCGTCGCCAAGGAGAACGGCAAGTGGATCGCCGAGGCACTGATGAACCGCCCGGTTCCCGCCCTCAAGCAGAGCTGGCTGCGCACCAAGGCCACCGACCTTGCCAGCTACATGAAAGTGGCCGAGCTCAAGGCCAACTCGTCCAACAACACCCTGTTCGCCGACGACAAGGGCAACATTGCCTTTCTCGCTCCGCAATTCATTCCCAGGCGCAATGACAAGTTCGATTACCTGAAGCCCGTCGACGGCAGCAATCCCGCCACCGCATGGCAGGGCATGACGCCGATCAAGGACATGCCCAACGCCATCAACCCGGCCAACGGCTGGGTGATGAACACCAACAACTGGCCCTACTCCGCGGCCGGCAAATACAGTCCTGACCGCGCGGACTTTCCGCAATACATGGATTCGTTCGGCGAGAACGCACGCGGTATCCATGCGACCCGAATGCTGACCGGCGCCAGCGGCTTCACGAAATCCAAGCTGATCGCGGACGACTTCGACGCCTACCTGCCCGCCTTCGCGCGGCTGATCCCGATCCTGGTCAAGGATTACGACGCCCTGCCGGCGGATGCACCGTTGAAGACGAAGCTGGCCGGCCCGATCGCCGTGCTGCGCCACTGGGACTATCGCTGGAGCATCGCCTCCATCCCCACCACCCTTGCGGTGACCTGGGGCGACGCGATGTGGAACGAAGTCGCTCCCGAAGCCCGGGCAAACGGCCTGGACGCGCACACCACCGACCTGCGGGAAATCAACTACATCGCGAACAAGGCCACACCGAAGCTGCGCCTCGATACGTTGGCCAAGGCCGTCGACCGCCTGCAAAAGGACTTCGGCTACTGGGGCGTGCCGTGGGGCTCGATCAACCGCTACCAGCGCCTCGACGATGCCATCCATCCGCATTTCGACGATTCGCAGCCGAGCATCCCTGTGCCTTTCACCTCATCGCGCTGGGGTTCGCTGGCGGCGTCCAACGGCCACCGCTGGCCGAACACCGACAAATACTACGGCCGCAGCGGCAACAGTTTCGTCGCCGTGATCGAATTCGGCCCCAGGGTCAGCGCCCGCGCCATCCACGTCGGCGGCCAGAGCGGCCATCCGGACTCGCCGCATTTCACCGACCAGGCCGAACGCTGGACCACCGGCAACCTGCGCACCGTGTATTTCTGGCCCGAACAGCTCAAGGGGCACACAAAGGCCGTTTATCATCCGGGCCAGGCGCGCAAGCACTGAACCAAGTGCCCGCCAGACACAAAAAAGCGCCCGATCGGGCGCTTTTTTGTGTCTGGCGGAGAGGGAGGGATTCGAACCCTCGATACGGGAGACCCGTATACCGGATTTCGAGTCCGGCGCATTCGACC
>DASSBH010000276.1:0-8283 GCA_035698945.1 Oleiagrimonas sp. | reverse complement strand
ACGCTGCCCGAGCCCACCGGCGGCAGCGGTGCGGGGTGCTGATTCGGGTCGGGTTCGGGGATGGGAACCGGCACCGGCTTGATGCCTTCCCGGCGGGCGTCGCGCGCCGACTGCCACATGTTCCAGGCCATCACCAGCATGCCGCTGAGAATCAGGCAGCCGCCCAGCCAGCGCGTCACGTAAAACGGCTTGATGGCGATCAGGCTGTCGAGGAAGGAATAGGCCAGCGAACCGTCGGCCATGCGCGCGCGCCACATTTCACCGGCGGTGACGCCCGAGACCCACATCGACAGCACGTACATCAGCGTACCCATGGTGTGCAGCCAGAAGTGCACGTTCATCAGTCGCACCGAATGCATCTTGCGATGGCCGAACAGGCGCGGCGACATGGCGTAGATGGAGCCGATGGTGATCATCGCCACCCAGCCCAGCGAGCCCGAATGCACGTGGGCGATCGTCCAGTCGGTGTAGTGCGAGAGCGAGTTGACGGTCTTGACCGCCATCATCGAACCCTCGAAGGTGGCCGCGCCGTAGAACACCAGCGACAGCACCATGAACTTCACCGCCGGGTCGGTCTTGAGCTTGTGCCACGCGCCCTGGAAGGTCATCAGGCCATTGGCCGCCGAGCCCCAACTCGGCATCAGCAGCACGAACGAGAACGCCATGCCCACCGACTGCGTCCAGTCGGGCAGCGCGGTGTACATGAGGTGATGCGCGCCGGCCCACATGTACACGGAGATCAGCGCCCAGAAATTGACGATGGAGAAGCGGTAGCTCCACAGCGGGCGCTGCGCCTGGCGCGGCACGAAGTAATACATCATGCCGAGGAAGCCGGCGGTCAGGAAAAACGCCACCGCGTTGTGGCCGTACCACCATTGCACCATGGCATCCACGGCGCCCGAGTAGATCGGATAGGACTTGGTCCACGACACCGGGATGGCCAGATTGTTGACGACGTGCATCAAGGCCACGGCAATGATCCACGCGCCGTAATACCAGTTGGCCACGTAGATGTTGCGGATGCGCCGGCGCGCCAGGGTGGCGAAGAACACCACGGCCAGGCTGACCCAGACGACGAGGATCATGATGTCGACCCACCATTCCGGTTCGGCGTATTCCTTGCTCTGCGTCAGGCCCAGCGGCATCGAGATCATGGCCACGATGCAGCACGCCTGCCAGCCCCAGAACACGAACGACGACAGCCTGTCGAAGGCCAGTCGCGCGTGGCTGGTGCGCTGCACGATGTAGAAGCAGGTGCCGATCAGCGCGTTGCCGCCGAAGGCGAAGATCACGCCGAACGTGTGGTCGGGGCGGATGTGGCTGAAGGTCAGCCACGAGGTGTCGAAGTTGAATGCCGGCCAGGCCAGCTGAGCCGCGGCCAGAAGCCCCACCGACATGCCGATGATGCCCCAGACCACGGTGGCGAGGACGAAACGGCGCACTACCTGGTCGTTGTAGGTTTCGGGCACGCTGACAGGAGTGGGGTCGCCGATGGGCGCCGCGGCCGTGCGGGCCGTGGGAGAGGAGAGATGTTCCGTTCGCATGCGCGTATTGTCCGCATGCCCCATTCACATCCATTTGACCTGGATCAGTTCATGCCGGCCATGGCGCACGAATGTGCCGCGGCGCGTTGCCGCACTTCATCGAATGAAGACGCGCGCGGTCAGACTATATGCGCGTCAAGGCTTTCGATGCTGCCGTCCCAGGGTTGGAAATAGTGCCGCCGGCGCTTGACGTCATCCTGCGGCGAACGCGGTTTCAAAGTCACCGCCTTGTGCCCGGAAAGCCACTGTGCGGTGAGGTGGTTCACGCGTTCGTCGCGGCACAGCACGGCGTGTTCACCGCTGTCGGCGAAGCCGGCCAGCGTGACGCCCTCGATGGCGGCGCTGGGCATCCACACGCGGCCATCGCCGCGGCCATCGATGCCCATGTGCGCAAAATCGAACCAGTTCCGGTTGGAGCGGTTGCGCGTCATCACCGGCAGCTTGCAGGGTGTGGGCTGGCCGCTGCCGCAGATGATGATGACCTTGTCCGAAGCGGCGGCGAGCGCGGCATCGCCCAGCATCGGCGCCTGGCTGCGACCACCATGGCGTGCCTTGCGGTCGCGTACGAAGGCTTCGGCGTTGCGCAGAAAGTCGGGCTGAAAGCTGCCGCCCTGCACCACGCTGTCCTGCCAGTTGGCCGAGTCGAAAAGGTCGATGTGCTTGTCATCCTCGTCCACGGCGGCGCCGGGCCAGGAAGGCGTCATCTGGTACACCGAAGGGAACCCGCGGGTGACCTTGCGGTAATCGGGACCGGTGCCGAACCAGTCGTCGGTCTCGCCTGCCACCAGGGCGTAGGGCGAACCCATCGCACCGCGAAAGGGCGGTGCGATGAACACGATGCGGCTGACGTCGGCGAGCGGTTCCCGCCGGTTGCGCAGCGCCAGCGCCGAGCGCAGCAGCAGGCCGCCCATGGAGTGCGTCACGAACTTCAGCTTGGCATCGCGCCCGACCGCGTGCTCGCGCGCGGCTACGTCCTCCAGCATCCGCACCAGCCGCAGCGCGGCGTCTTCCAGCGGCTTGCGCCAATCGTAGCCGAAGGCATACACCGGCTCCGGCGCCAGCTGCGTGCGCAGCTTGTTGATCATCGGACCGCAAATCTGGTGCACCAGCCGTGACGGTTGCATCCAATGGCCGTCGGTATCGTGGCGGCCGTCGATGAGCGCGAATTCACGCGGGCTTTCGATCATGTCCCCGGCTTGCGTGCCGGGCGTCGGCCAACGTTGCGGGTGGTCGAGCGGATAGGTGTCGACCAGTTCCGTGCCCTTGATGCCGGGAATGAAAATGACAGCCATGCAGATACTCGTGTGCCGGACAGCCGCAGTATATCGGCTGCCCGGCGCGAGGCACGGTATCAGTGGTGGGCGCGCAACTGGCGAGAGTTGACGCTGTAGTGCGGAATCGCCACCAGCAGGTAGCGCATGCCGGCGTCGTCGTCGACCAGATTGGCGCGCACCCGGTCGAGATGTGAGCGCAGCGCGGTACCGAAATCCGGTGACGGATAGGACGCGATCAACCAGATCTTGCCGGGTTTGCCGGAAGTGTCAAAGGCCACCATGAACTCGGCCACGCCGCTCTTGGTGCGCAGTTCGTTCGGCACCTTGCCTTGAGGAAAGGAAGTCAGATACGCATCGCCGCTGCGGCGCTGTTGCTTGAAGGTGGAGATGCCTTCGCGAATCGGCTTGTCGAACCGGGCCACCGTGGCGCTGACGCCCTTGGAAACGGAGTCGTCGATTTTGCCGCCGGCCTTCGAGATGCGGCTGATGAGGTCGGATGCATAGGCATAGCGGGAGCCATGTTGTTCGCGCGCGCTTACCGTCGGATCGATGTAGTGCGCGTAAAGCTGTGCCCAGATCATGGCCTTTTGCATGTGGTCGCTATTGAACTCCATCTCGGCCAGCTTGGCCATGGCCAGCACGTCGCCGTGCACTGCCGCGTTGGCGAGCAGGGTGTGTGCCTGCTGGAGGTTGCTCTGGATTGGTGATCCCTGGATCTTCGAACCTTGCCAATACATGGTGCCGGCCAGATTCTGCGCACGTACCTTGCCCTGGATGGCCAGCGCGATCACGTGGGAAAAAAGTTTCAGCCGTTCGGCCTGGGGTACCGAGGCGTCGAGCATTTTCGGATTGAAGCCGTTGTCTTGTGAGTAGATCCCGTCGGATGTGCCATCGGCGGCCAGGGCCAAACCGGGCAGCGCGAGGAGCGACAGGCAAAGCGCGATAAGGGTGCAGCGTATGCGGTGCATGGTGAATTTCCCCAAAGGTCAGGACATGTGCCACGAAAAAGGTCGCATGTCTTGACGACATGCGACCTCGATCTTACCGCCGTTAAAGGCTTTTGACGCGTGCCTCAGTGGGCGTTCACCAACGCCACCGTCATGTCCAGCATGCGGTTGGAAAAACCCCATTCGTTGTCGTACCAGCTCAAGACCTTGACCAGGGTGCCGCCCATGACGCGGGTCTGGGTGGCGTCGTAGGTGCTCGAAGCCGGGTTGTGGTTGAAGTCGATCGACACCAGCGGCTTTTCGTTGACCGCCAGGATGCCCTTAAGCGCGCCGTTGGCGGCCTCACCGATCACCTTGTCGATCTCTTCCTTGCTGGTTTCGCGGGCAGCCACGAAGGACAGATCCACCACCGACACGTTGATCACCGGCACACGCATGGAAAAACCGTCCAGCTTGCCGTTCAACTCCGGCAGCACCAGGCCGACTGCGGCGGCGGCGCCGGTGCTGGTTGGAATCTGGCTGTGCGTGGCCGAGCGCGCGCGACGCAGATCCTTGTGGAACACGTCGGTCAGCACCTGATCGTTGGTGTAGGCATGGATGGTGGTCATCAGACCGTGCACGATGCCGATCTTCTCGTGCAGCACCTTGGCCAGCGGCGCCAGGCAATTGGTGGTGCAACTGGCGTTGGAGATGACCTCGTGCGAAGCCTTGAGCTGGTCGTCGTTGACGCCCATCACGAAGGTGCCGTCCACGTCCTTGTCGCCGGGCGCGGAAATGATCACCTTCTTCGCGCCGGCTGCGATGTGCGCCGAAGCCTTGGCCTTGGAGCGGAACAGGCCGGTGCACTCCAGCACCACGTCCACGCCCAGATCGCCCCAGGGCAGCTTGGACGGATCGCGTTCGGCGCACACCTTGATGTGGTCGCCGTTGACGACCAGGTCGCCGCCCTCGACGCCGACTTCGCCCGGGAACTTGCCATGGGCGGTGTCGTACTGGGTCAGATGCGCATTGGTCTCGGCGTCGCCCAGATCGTTGATGGCGACAATCTGGATCTCGTTGGTGCGGTTGGATTCATACAGCGCGCGCAACACATTGCGGCCGATGCGGCCGTAGCCGTTGATGGCGACCTTGATGGCCATGGGACAACTTCCTCCGAAGCGGTGCGGATGGGTGGCCGCCGGCGAGCGGCCGGGTGAACGTCGATTTTAGCGTGAATCGATGTACTCCGTATGGATCAGACATGACTGTTGGCACATATCGCCGCCAAGCTCGCGTACGGGGGATACTTCCCGGCTTGACGATGCATATTGTGGAGGTTGCCATGGGCAGGTCGCGCTGTTTCGCCTTGTGATTCGCGATAGCGGAAGCACTCATCCGAGCCGTTGAAGCTGCTCGCGGAGGGCGTCGATCTGGATGCTCCAGTCGGTGAGGCGCTGTTGTTCCTGCTCGACCACTTCGGCGGGGGCGTTGTCGACGAAGCGTGAGTTGCCGAGTTTGCCTTCGCACTTTTTGATTTCCTTTTCCACGCGCGCGATTTCGCGTTCCAGGCGTGCCTTTTCCGCGTCGAGATCGATGAGGCCGGCCAGCGGGATCAGTACACGCAGCTTGCCGACCACGGATACGGCGGCGGCCGGTTCCTCGTCGCTGGCGTCCAGCCAGCGTTGTGATGCCAGGCGGCCGAGGAAGGTCAGCGAATCGGCGAACAATGCGGCGCGGCGGCGATCCTCGTCGTCGCCGTCGGCGAGGATCAGAGCGATGGGTTTGCCGGGTGCGATGTTCATTTCCGCGCGGATGCGGCGCACGCCGGTGAGGACGGCTTTCAGCCATTCGACATCGGCTTCTGCATGCGAGTCTGCATCGATTTCATCCGCTTGCGGATACGCACACCCCATGATGGTGCTTTTCGAGAAGTCCGGCAGGGACGCCGGGTTGTTCTTTGCGCTCAGGGAGGAGCGCATCGGCAGTGCCTGCCAGATTTCCTCGGTGATGAAGGGAATGATCGGATGCAATGCGCGCAGCACCGTTTCCAGCACCGTCAGCAGGGTGTGGCGCGTGGAGGCGGCCGCTTCGGCATCGCCGCCGTTGAGCGCGGGCTTGGCCAGTTCCAGGAACCAGTCGCAGTAGTCGTTCCAGACGAACTCGTACAGCGCCTGCGCCAGGTGGTCGAAGCGGTAGGTGGCGAAGTGCTGTTCGACGTCGGCAAGGGTGGCTTTCAGCCGCGTCAGAATCCAGCGTTCCGCTTCGGTGACCGGCTTGGTGGAGCCCCTCTCCCTCCAGGAGAGGGCTTGGCCTGTCCTGAGCTTGACGAAGGAGGGTGAGGGTTCGGCCGGAGCGGAAGATGACGCTTCGACCGAACCCTCTCCCGGCGCATTCGCGCCACCCTCTCCCGATGGGAGAGGGGTTTCGACATTCATCAACACGAAGCGCGCGGCGTTCCACAACTTGTTGCAGAACGCCTTGTAGCCTTCGGCACGCGAGATGTCGAAGTTGATGGTGCGGCTGTAGCTGGCCAGCGCGGCGAAGGTGAAGCGCAGGGCATCGGCGCCGATGGCGTTGATGCCTTCGGGGTATTCCTTGCGAATGCGCTTTTCCACTTTTTCGCGCACTTGCGGAATCAGCAGCGATTTGGTGGATTTGGCGACCAGCGGCTCCAGTTCGATGCCGTCGATGAGGTCGAGCGGATCCAGGGTGTTGCCCTTGGACTTTGACATCTTCTTGCCTTCGGCATCGCGCACGATGGCGTTGATGTAGACCTCGCGGAAGGGGATCGAGCCGGTGAAGTACAGGGTCGCCATCACCATGCGCGCGACCCAGAAGAAGATGATGTCGAAGCCGGTGACGAGCACCGCGCTGGGCAGGAAGATCTTGTCGGCCGTCCAGTCGGCGACGATCTCGCCTGCAGCATTCCGGGTGGGGCCTTCGAGCGGCCAGCCCAGGGTGGAGAACGGCCACAGGGCGGAGCTGAACCAGGTGTCCAGCACGTCCTCGTCGCGGGTGAGTCCGCCCACGGGCGCGATGTCGGCATGCGCGCGCGCGTCGGCTTCGTCCTCGCCGACGAAGATGTTGCCGGCTTCGTCGTACCAGGCCGGAATCTGGTGGCCCCACCAGAGTTGGCGGCTGATGCACCAGTCCTGGATGTTTTCCAGCCATTGCACGTAGGTGGTCGTCCAGTTTTCCGGCACGAACTTGATGGCGCCGGAACGTACCGCTTCCAGCGCCGGGCCGGAAATCTTTTCGCGGCCCTTGTCGGAGGTGAGGTCGACGAACCACTGGTCGGTCAGCATCGGCTCGATGACGGCGTCCGAGCGCTGGCTGACCGGCACCTGCAGCTTGTGCGGTCTGGTTTCGACCAGCCAGCCTTGCGCATCGAGATCGGCAAGGATTTGCTTGCGAGCGTCGTAGCGATCCAGGCCGCGATAGGCTTCCGGCGCGTTGTCGTTGACCTTGGCATCCAGCGTGAAGATGGTGAGGCTGTCGAGCCTGTGTCGTTTGCCGATGGCGTAATCGTTGAAATCATGCGCCGGCGTGATCTTCACGCAGCCGGTGCCGAACTCGCGGTCGACGTAGTCGTCGGCAATGACGGGAATCTCGCGTCCGACCAGCGGCAGGGTCAGCGTCTTGCCGACCAGGTGCGCGTAGCGTTCGTCCTCGGGGTGCACGGCTACGGCGACGTCGCCGAGCATGGTTTCCGGGCGCGTGGTGGCGATCACTACCGATTCGTCGCTGCCGGTGACCGGATAGCGGATCGACCACATGTGGCCGTCGCGCTCGACGTTGTTCACTTCCAGGTCCGACACTGCCGTGCCCAGCACCGGATCCCAGTTGACCAGGCGGTTGCCGCGATAGATCAGCCCGGCGCGATACCACTCGATGAACACCTTGCGCACGGCGGCGGACAGGCCTTCGTCCATGGTGAAGCGTTCGCGCGACCAGTCGGCGGCGGCGCCCAGGCGGCGCATCTGACGGGTGATGGTGGAGCCGGATTCGCCTTTCCATTGCCACACGCGCTCGATGAAAGCCTCGCGGCCAAGGGCGTGCTTGTCGGTGTCCTCGGCGGCGAGCTGGTTTTCGACGATTTTCTGTGTGGCGATGCCGGCGTGGTCGGTGCCGACCTGCCACAGCGTGTTCGATCCGCGCATGCGCTGGTAGCGCACCAGCATGTCCATCACGGTCTGCTGGAAGGCATGGCCCATGTGCAGCGTGCCGGTGACGTTGGGCGGCGGCAGCAGGATGCAGTACGGGTCGCCCGTGCCCGCGGGCTTGAAACAGCCGTGGTTCTCCCAGTAGTCGTACCACCTGGATTCGATCTGGCCGGGTTCGAAGCTTTTGTCCATGGGGGGTGCATCGTGCGCGCGAAACGTCTGATTGTACGGGGGTGGTGCGGTTTGTTGTAGGAGTGGGCTCAAATCATCCCTTGAGGGGCTGATAACACCATCCCCACCCAACCCTCCCCTTGAAGGGGAGGGCTTTTGTTTGAGGTATGTGTGGAGCGCCCGCTCTTGCTCCCTCCCCTTCAAG
>DASSBH010000275.1:0-21293 GCA_035698945.1 Oleiagrimonas sp. | reverse complement strand
CGGCTTCGTCCCGATGCATGCCCTCGCTGAGGATGCGCCGAAAGCGCCGCGCGCGCGGCTGGCCCTGGTACAGGCCCAGCACGTGCCGGGCGATGTGCTTGAGCGGATGCCCCGCCCGTTGCTCGGTTTCGACATGCGCGCGCAAACGCTCGAGCACGTCGGCGCGGCCGGGAAGCGGCGTGCCCCACAATGCCGTTTCCAGTTCG
Organism: Oleiagrimonas sp.; assembly: GCA_035698945.1. Lineage (GTDB taxonomy): Bacteria > Pseudomonadota > Gammaproteobacteria > Xanthomonadales > Rhodanobacteraceae > Oleiagrimonas. Next base: position 21,087 of record DASSBH010000275.1, on the reverse strand, counting down.
GCCAGGATCCACGGGTCGCGGTAGGCGGCGCGTCCCAGCATCACGCCATCGACATGGCGCAGATGCTCAAGCACCGCGTCCACCGTGACGATGCCGCCGTTGATGACCACCGTCAGCTGCGGGAACTCGCGCTTCAGGCGATACACGCGCTCGTAGTCCAGCGGCGGAATGTCGCGGTTTTCCTTTGGCGAAAGGCCTTTGAGCCAAGCCTTGCGCGCGTGCACCTCGAGCACCTCGACGCCGGCCTCGCACATGGTTTCGGCGAAATGCTGCAGGTCGGCATAGGCGTCCTGGTCGTCCACGCCGATGCGGCACTTCACCGTCACGTCGACGTCGACGGCCCCACGCATGGCGCGCACGCACTCGCCCACCAGCGCCGGCTCGCGCATCAGGCAGGCGCCGAAACGCCCCGATTGCACGCGGTCGGACGGACAGCCCACGTTGAGATTGATTTCGTCGTAACCGGCTTCGGCGCCGTAGCGCGCCGCCTGCGCCAGCTCCGCCGGATCGCTGCCGCCAAGCTGCAATGCCACGGGATGTTCGCCGCCGTGGCGCAACAGATACGCCCGATCGCCGTGCACCAGGGCGGCAGCCGTGACCATCTCCGAGTACAATCGGGCGTGCGGCGACAGCAGGCGATGAAAACAACGACAGTGGCGATCCGTCCAGTCCATCATCGGCGCCACGCACAAGCGCCAGCTGTCCCCGCCCTTTCCGGCAGGCTGCGCGCCATTGATGCTGGCATCGGTTTGGATCGGTGTCGCGTTCGGATGCATGGCCGCTTCGAAAGGTTTTGCAACAAACTCCATAGTTTACAACACGCTGCCCGCACGGCGTGCCTCCACATCCGCACCCGCGAACACATCCATGGTCAACCTGGTCACCGAACGCGTCCTCGACGTCCACCACTGGAACGACAAGCTTTTCAGCTTCCGCACCACGCGCGATCCCGGTTTGCGCTTCGACAGCGGTCACTTCGTGATGATCGGCATGAAGGTCGACGGGCGACCGCTGATGCGCGCCTATTCCATCGCCAGCGCGCATTACGAGGAACACCTGGAGTTTCTCTCGGTGAAGGTGCAGAACGGCCCGCTGACTTCGCGCCTGCAGCACATCCAGCCCGGCGATGAACTCATCATCAGCAGCAAGCCGACCGGCACTCTGGTGCTGGGCGATTTGAAACCCGGCAAGCGGCTGTACCTGCTGGCCACCGGCACCGGGCTGGCGCCCTTCCTCAGCATCGTGCGCGACCCGGAAACCTACGAGCACTTCGAAAAGGTGATCCTGTGCCACGGCGTGCGCCGCGCCAGCGACCTGGCCTATGCCGACTATCTCGCCAAGGAACTTCCCGAACACGAATACCTGGGCGAGATGGTGCGCCGGCAGCTCATCTACTACCCCACGGTGACGCGCGAGGATTTTCGCCACCGCGGCCGCATCACCGACGCCATCGTCGACGGCGCGCTGACCGAACGCACCGGCCTGCCGCCGCTCGATCCCGCCGAGGACCGCGTCATGATCTGCGGCAGCCCGGCCATGCTGGAAGACACCTGCGCGCTGCTCGATGGTCGCGGCTTCCAGATTTCGCCGCGTACGCGCCAGCAGGGCGACTACGTGATCGAACGCGCCTTCGTGGGTAAATAAATACTTCGCCGAATGTCACTTGCACGGCAACCGCCGCGGCGGTAACACTGCACGACATATTCGCACCGGAATCGTCCATGCCCGTTCTCGATATCGTTCTGTACGTGGTGGCCGGCCTGCTGGTGCTGGGTGGACTGGCCGGTTCCATCCTGCCTATCTTGCCCGGCATTCCGATGATCTTCGGCGGCCTGTGGCTGGCCTCGTGGGTGGATGGCTACCAGCACGCCGGTGCGTGGACACTCGGCATCATCGCGCTCATCGGCGTCATCGCCATGGCGCTTGATTTCGTCGCCGGCGCGTTCGGCGCCAAGCGCGTGGGCGCCAGCAAGATGGCCGTCTGGGGGGCCTTTCTCGGCACCATCGCGGGCATGTTCTTCGGCATCGTCGGCATCATCGTCGGCCCGTTCGTGGGCGCGCTCGTGGGCGAGCTGGCCAACGGCAACAGCGTGCTGCGCTCCACCCACGTCAGCATCGGCACCTGGGTCGGCATGCTGTTGGGCACGCTGGCCAAACTGGTGCTGTCGTTCATGATGATCGGCGTGTACCTGGTGGCCTTGCTGGTGTAGCCGCGTCCGGGGTCGCAACACTGTCCGGCTGCGCAGTCGAAAACCATCGACTCAATCCCGTGGCAAGGGACGCGCCGGCACGATCTTCGACCGGACCCCATCCAGCAGCGACAGGCTCGCGGCCAGCAGTCTTTTCACCTCCCGCTTGCGCCATTCGGTCACCAGCCCCAGCAACACCACCGATACCAGGGTTGCTGCGAGCAGCAACACCCAGGCCCAGAACGAGCCGAGGTCGGTGCCGAATGCCACACGGAAGAACTTGAGCAACGGCATGTGGAACAGGTACAGGCTGAAGGTAAACGAGGCAGCCAATCGTATGGGCCTTGCATGCTTGGTGAACAAGCCGAAATCGCAATAGCGCAAGGCATAAATGTTGATGATGGCCAGTACGCCGATCAGATAATCGCTCAGGAAAAACTGCGAGTAACGCAGGTAGTGGTACGGAAAACCGCCCAAGGCGCGATTCACGATGGCGTCGATCGCATCATATGCATGGACGGATTTGAGCGCCGCGTAAATCACGATCGAGCCGAAAAACAGGCAACGGGCCGTGGACTGGCGCAACGGCCAGCGCTCATGCCGATAGTACAAGGCGCAACCGGCCAGCCAGATCGGAAACAACAACCATTGGCGCGGACCGACAATCGCCAATGCCAGCGCAGCGAAAATCCACCGCCGCCAGCCGCGAAAATAGAACAGGGCGCCGAAAATGATGTAATACCAGACCTCGTAGGACAGCGACCAGAACGGGCCGTTGGAAAGCATGGTTTCGTTGAAGAACCACCAGTCCGTGCCGAAGGCCAGCCAATAGGGTATGTAGAACCCGAGTTCGTGAAACTGGTAAATGTGCAGCGTGGGCACCATCGACGTGCGGGCGGCATCCAGCACGATGGTCAAGGCAATGGCGGGAACCGCCACCGAGTAGATGCGCGCGGCGCGCGACAATCCGAAATCCCGCCACGTGTGTTCCTTGCGCTCGGACACATAGGCAATCACGAACCCGGAAAGCACGAAAAAGATGATCACCCCGTCGTGGCCGAAGTCGCTCAGCATGGCAGGCATCAGCGACGTGTAGGCCGCTTCGCTGGCATGGCTGAAAAACACGGCCATCGCCGCCGCGAAACGCAAAAAATCGAGGTAGACCGACAGCCGCCTATCCATGGCGCGCCCCGACCCATGCATGATTCACCACCGTTGCCTGCGCAGCACCCGTCGCGGCTACGCTCGAAACGGCCGTGCTGGCAACGATGGCAAAGCAGTACACGATGACCCACTCCTGAATCACATGATCTTGAAAATGCAACATGCATGCCAGTCATGCGACTTGTTGTTTCTCCATGGTTTATTGCAGGCGCACTCGGGAAAAGCCGGACTTTTTGTAAAGTTTGTCGACACCCTGAGCAGGTTCAAACGGTATTTTCAAGGCGCACCTGTCGCCCTTGGCGCATCGCCTTTGCATACGATCTCTTTCATCGTCGGAACGTTTCCATCTGGAGACACCCGGTCAGCACAAACCGGTTGCATGAACCAACCCCAACACATCGGCATCGGGCAGGCTCGCGGAAAGTGAATATTCAGGCAGAAAGTTGCAGACTGATTCCGTCGGTTGCCCACCCCTTCCCCTGTTCCCCCTGCGGGCGCCGACGAATGGAAGCAGCAGGCCCGCCTTGCAACAAGGCGGGCCTTTTTTCATGGGGAAGAAATTTCCGGGCGCGGTGGGGAGCGCGTAGGGCGGGCACTGCCCGCCATGGAAGCTTCATGCACACCCATTTCGGCGGGCAGTGCCCGCCCTACCAGCGTGAATACGACGCTTCAGCCGGCGCCGGTTTGCGCGGGTCGCGCAGCACCAGCCACACCAGCAAGCTGATCGCCAGCAACGGCAACCACAGCGGGAACAGGGCGAACACCATCACCGGCAACACGGCCAGCATCACCAAGCCGCCCACGCCCAAAAACAGCAACGCACCGAGCACGCTGAAAAAGCCGCCGATCAGGCCGAACAGCAGCTTGAACACGAAGCCCGCCAGTATCAGGGCCAGCCACAGGCCGCCGACAACGGCCAAAACAACGAACAGTTCGAACATGGCAACTCCTCCTTGCAATATCCGCGGCATCACACCTCTTGGATGCCTGCGGACGGCAAAAGGTTGCCTTTCATCATACGCGGCGGCGGGCGCATCGCACCCGCCAAACGTCATGCCGCGTCATGCCGATTGCGCAGGTGCCGCCACGCGCCCGTCCACAACAACCAGCCCAGCATCACGCCGGCGCTGGCGCCGATGAACTCGCACACTACGCGCACGCCGAGAGTGTCCGGGTCATGGATCGGCGCCAGCACGCGGGCAATGGTCACCGGCGATTCGAGCGGCACGATGCCCAGGTACAGCAGATGCCAGGTATCGGCGCCCGCCGTCAGCACCATGGTGGCCAGCCAGGCCCAGCCGATCTCGGCCGCGTGACTCCAGTGCTGGCGCTTGCCCAGGACATGCACCAGCCCCAGCAGCAGCACGCCGGCCACCAGCGAAATCAGGGCGGAGAACAGCACGCCCAGCGTGCCGAAGGGCAGGAAAGACAAATTCATGCGAAACCATTCCCCTGACAGTGAAAAGCCGGCATGGCCTCACGCATTGCCGGTCTTGACGATCACATCGCAATCGCCTTCGGGATCCACCGCGACAGCCACTTCGATGGGTTGGCAGCAGACGCGGCAATCCTCGACATAAACCTGGCTGCCGGCGGAGACATCGATGAAAAGTTCGATCGTCTCCCCGCAATACGGGCATGTGACGGCGGCGATATCAAGCATCATGCCGCACCTTAGCGCCTGTCGGTGCACACCTCAATGGCGGAAGCGCCACGCTCGATTCTGTCGGCCAAGTTGAAGGATTTACATCCGTGACTCAGGCGTCGCGTCGTGCTGCGCCGCGTGCAAGCACGACGATCAATTCGCGCACCAGAACACGCTGCTCCTCGGACAAAGTCAGATAGGTTTCAAAGGCCAGGCGATCGTGTCCATGCACCGCGTCGGGCCAGGCCACCGACGCTTCGCGTACGCCTCCGCGCGGTCGCCCGCCATAGGCCAGCAAATGCGGTTCCATGCCGACGATGGCGGCCAGCGCGCGCAAATTAGCCTGGCGCGGCAGATGTTTTCCGGTGAGCCAGCCAGAAACGGCTTGCGGGGTCACGTTGTGGGCACCGTAACGGGCCAGCAACTTCACCAGCGTCGATGGACTCGCCTCGATGCCGGCCTCTTTCAGCGCGGAGCGCAGGCGCTCGGCAAATGCGATCTGTTCGGTGTGCATGGGCAACGACCTTAGGTGCCGCCCTGGCTCCGTAATGAAACTTATGATTTAATTATTCTGAAAATTTTACTTTCATATCTTGCCCGAGCGGAGATTCCGCCGATGCCGAGTTTGGCTAATGCCCATCATGGCCCCGAGTGTCTCGGCGACGCCCTCCTCACGGTGGCATTGCGCGCGGATTTCGCCGCTTACGACTTCGCGATACCTGTACCGGCACAGCCTTCGATCGATCGCCCCGCAGCAACCAGACTATCCCGGCTTTCCGAAGTGAAGACGCTGTACATGCACCGCAGCAAATCGGTACCGATGGACAAATGCATCTATCCACGCCTGCCGCTGCCGCCACGCGAAAAGGAGCGCGATCACAATTTCCTCGCTTGGGTACAGAACGAGACCGCGGTGCAGGCACTCGGCCGTATCGTCCATCATCGTCATTGCATGCGCGCAGCAACCTCCGATGGCGGCGTGCGCTACCTCGTGCCGGACTTTCTGGTACGCACGCAGGATGCGACTTATCTGGTGGACATGTACGCGCGGCGCCATCCGCCACGACGCCTGCGCATCATGATGGAATGGTGCGATTGGGCCAACGCACTGCCGCCGGAACAGCGTGGCGAGCGGGCCTGGTTCTTCGCCTCGCTCGCCGGCCTGCCATTGCGGGACTGGCACCATGTCGGTGGGCGGCTGAGCGAACTGCTCGCCATCGCGCGGGTACAGGAAGGCTACGCGATCAGCTCCGGTCACTGCCGTTCCCGCGAGGTGTTCAACGGCAAGCTTCGGATCGATGGCGGCGGTCGCTGACTGGCCTCATTCACCACCCTTGTTGAACCACTTCCAAATCGGACGGCCGGTATCTGAATGCTCCCGGAGCAGTGCCGATTTTCGGGGTAGCCGTGCGGACTCAAGACAACTATGGTGAATGCTCCAGGAGCGATGCGGGTTTTCAAAGAGGATGCAAGGATGAAAAAGCAGCGAACAACCAGGGAAGTACTGCAGGATCATCTTGATCTTGCACAGCAAGGCGATCTCGATACCGATATGGCCCGCAACTTTGATCCCGATTGCGTGCTCATGACCAGTTACGGCACGTTCCGCGGCCATGCTGGCGTACGGGAGGCAGCGCAGTTGCTGGTGCGTCAGATGGGCAGCGGAGGCTACAACTACACAAGACAGGAATGGCACGAAGAATTGGCATTTCTGGAGTGGACTGTTGACAACGATCGCGTCTCGATTCCGGACGGTGCGGACTCCTATTGGATCAAGGCCGGCCATATCCGCGCAATGACGATTCATTACAGCGTCCTGAACAAGCAGGAACAAGAGAAATCATGAACTGACAGGCTCACAAGGATCCGGAATCCGCCGGCAAGCCTGGATCGGCGGCGGATCTCCGAACCGAGCCGTGCAGTCGGAGACAATGGCCATTCAAGAACCTGGGTTTGACCTTCATCGGAATGTCGAAGCCTGGTTGGGAGGTACCAACGATGGAATGTCAATCGATTTGGCCGGAGTTGCCATATCTTGCCTGGAAAGACACCTGTACAACGCTTCAACTCTGGACACAAATCATCGGCAAGATCCGGTTGGTACAGACACCGTGGTTGAATCATTCCTGGCACACCACCCTGTACCTGACGGCGCGTGGGCTGACGACTTCGCCGATCGCGTACCGAAAGCGGCGCTTTTTCCAGATCGATTTCGATTTCATCGACCATGTGCTGCTGATCCACGTCGATGATGGCGCAAAGGGTACGGTTCCGCTCGAGCCACAATCTGTTGCCGCGTTTGAGGCAGCCGTCTTCGCGGCGCTCAACAAGCTCGGGCTCGAGGTGTCGATCAACAACCAGCCCAATGAAATACCGAATCCCACCCCTTTCAACAAAGACACCGTACACGACGCCTACAATTCGGATTACGCGCAACGGTTTTGGCGCGTGCTGCTGCAGGCTGACCGGGTGTTCAAACATTTTCGTACCGGCTTTCTCGGCAAGGCGAGCCCCGTACACTTCTTCTGGGGCAGCTTCGATCTTGCTGTCACCAGGTTTTCAGGGCGGCGCGCGCCACCGCATCCGGGCAATGTACCCGGGCTGCCGGACAGCGTTTGCCGCGAAGCCTACTCGCACGAAGTCAGCAGCGCCGGCTTCTGGCCCGGCGGCGGCCCTACGGATTATGCGGCCTTTTATTCTTACGCCTATCCGACGCCGGAAGCGTTCAGCAGGCAACCGATAGATCCTGCCGAAGCATTCTTTGATGAGGGCGCCGGTGAATTCATCCTGCCCTATGACGCAGTGCGTACAGCAGCCGATCCTGATCGGACGCTGCTCGATTTTCTGCAAACCACTTACAAGGCAGCCGCGGAGACAGCCGGTTGGGATCGGGAGCGACTGGAATGCGCATTCGGCGTGGCCGGACAACCGCGCGCGTACGAAGCTCGGGACGAATAGAAGTCGGAGGATACAAGCATGCGAAATTCCACCGCAGGCGCATACGGCGGATTGGCCGGAGGCTTATTGACGACGGGCGTCATGACAGCCGGCCGGCGCACTGGTTTGCTTCACAAGACGCTCGCCGAGCATGCCAAAGATTGGCTCGACTTGATAACCGGCGCACGTCGTCACATTGGCGACCGTGGCATCACTTTTGTCGAACAAGCCAATCATCTAGGGGCCGCCGCGGCTTTCGGCAGCGGCTATGGCCTGCTCCGATCACGCCTGCCACTGCCCGCGCTACTCGCCGGCGCGCTTTATGGCGGCTGCCTGTACGCGGTGAACATCGCCGGTATCGCGCCACGCATGGGCCTGACGGAAGGCGAGACGGCGGCTCCCACTGCTGTTTCGGTACAACGGCTCACGATGCACGTATTGTTTGGCGTTACCACCGCGCTGGTCGCCGAACGGCTGATGGATCAGCCCCGGTACAGGAGACAGAAATGAGCCTTCGATCTGTCGTGCGACTCTCCCAACCCGAACCAGCTTGAAAGGTGCGAACGTTCATCTCGCCTGCACGCTCGACTTCGGCGGAATTGCGGCAGGTGTTCGAGGACTTGGAGTACGGTACATTTTTGCAGACACGGACCCATGGAGCATGACATGACACAAGTCATCGGCATCGCCGGCAGCTTGCGCCGCGACTCGTACAATGCGGCGCTGTTGCGCGCGGCGCTGGAGTTTGTACCGGAGGGCGACAAGCTCGACATCGAGTCGATTCACGCCATTCCACTCTACAACTATGACGTGGAAATCGCTGATTTCCCGGCACAGGCCGCACTGCTGAAGGACCGCATCGCGGCAGCGGACGGGCTACTCATAGTCACGCCCGAATACAACAACGCGATCCCCGGCGTTGCCAAGAACGCGATCGACTGGCTGACGCGCCCGCCGGACGACATTCCGCGCGTGTTCGCAAACAAGCCAGTCGCGATCATCGGCGCGTCCCCCGGCCGCTTCGGCACGATATTGTCGCAAAACGCATGGCTTCCAGTGCTGCGAACGCTCGGTACGCGGCCCTGGTTCGGCGGGCGTCTGCAGGTTTCGCAAGCAGCGCAAATGTTCGACGCGGAAGGCCGACTGACGAACGACATGGTGCGCGATCTGCTGCGGAAGTTCATCGAAGGCTTCTTTGAATTTGCCAGCAGAGCAAACGACTGACATGGTCGATCACAGGCCGCTGCCGGAATCTTGGCAGTTGGATGGCGCAGAATGCGAAGTGCCATCGCGCCTGGAGAAAGAAAAGCCCCCGAGAGCAAGACTCCGGGGGCTTCAGCAACATGGATGACGAACACTCACGGATACAAAAAGTACCCGGTCCCCACCGCTAGTTGCACTTGCTGTAACCGCAGTTGAGGCAGGTCTGGCAGTTGTCCATCAGCACCAGGGCCTTGGTGTTGCACTTGTTGCAGAGCATGGCCGTGGGCGGAAACTCGCCATTGTCCGATGCCTCGTCGGCACCAGCCTCGTTGGCCTTCTTGCCGGATTCGGCCTGCTCGTAGGCGGCGCGTTTTTCGGCGATCAGCGCCTTTTGCGATTCGCTCAATTCCGGATCGTGGATCAGGCCTATGCGCTTCATGTGCTGCTCGATCACGGCGCCGATCTCGGCCACGATGGACGGCATGTACACGCCGCCGGCCTTGAAGTAACCGCCGCGCGGGTCGAACACGGCCTTCATCTCCTCGACCAGGAAAGTGACGTCGCCGCCCTTGCGGAACACCGCGCTCATGATGCGGGTCAGCGCCACGATCCACTGGAAGTGGTCCATGTTCTTCGAGTTGATGAAGATCTCGAAGGGACGACGCTGCTCGTATTCGGTGCCGGCATTGAGCACGATGTCGTTGATGGTGACGTAAAGCGCGTGCTCGAACAGCGGCGACTTGATCTTGTAGGTGGCGCCGATCAGGGTCTGCGGCCGCTCCAGGCTTTCGTGCATCTGGATGACTTCGGCAGCCGCGGGCTTGGTGACCGGCGGCGCCTTTTCGGCTTCCGTCGGCTCCTGCTTGAGCACCTGATAGGCCTTGATTTTCTTGTCGATCTTGATGGTCATGGCGATCTCTTTGTAGTGTCCAACGGCAATCAGTACTTGCCGTAGTAGCCTTCCTTCAGCGCATCGAACAGGTTGGCGGCGGTGTGGGTTTCGCCGTCGTACTCGACCTCCTCGTTGCCCTTCAACTCGATCACGCTGCCGTCCTCCAGTTCGAACTGGTAGCGGGTGTTTTCGAGGTCGGCTTCCTTGACCAGCACACCCTGGAACGCCTCGGGATTGAAGCGGAAGGTGGTGCAGCCCTTGAGGCCGCGCTTGTAGGCATAGAGGTAGATGTCCTTGAAATCCTCGTAGGGATATTCGGTGGGCACGTTGGCGGTCTTGGAAATGGACGAATCCACCCATTTCTGCGCCGCCGCCTGCATGTCCACGTGCTCGGTCGGCTTGATGTCGTCGGCGGCCACGAAATAATCGGGCAGCCTCTTGCCGGCATCCTCGGTGAACGGCATGGCGCCGGCGTTGATCCAGGCACGATAGGCCAGCAGCTCGAAGCTGTAGACCTCGACCTTTTCCTTGGTCTTGCGCCCTTCACGGATGACGTTGCGCGAATAGTGGTGCGCGAAGCTCGGCTCGATGCCGTTGCTGACGTTGTTGGCCAGCGACAGCGAGATGGTGCCGGTCGGCGCAATGGAAGTGTGGTGGGTGAAACGCGCGCCGGTCTCGGCGAGCCTTTCGACCAGCTCCGGCGCGGCCTCGGCGACGCGTTGCATGTAGCGGCTGTATCTGGCGTGCAGCACGGAACCGCGGATGCTGGCGCCGACCTTCCAGCCGTCGTCGACCATTTCCGGGCGCTTGCGCAGCATTTCAGCGGTCACTTCGTAGTCGCGCGTCAGCACCGGCGCCGCGCCTTTTTCCTCGGCCAGTTCCAGCGCCACTTCCCAGCCGGCCACGGCCATTTCGCGCGCCACCCGCTCGGTGAACTCGACGCCTTCGGTCGAGCCATAGCGATGCTTGAGCATGGCCAGCGTCGAACCGAGGCCAAGGAAGCCCATGCCGTGGCGACGCTTGTTCATGATCTCGTTGCGCTGCTGCTCCAGCGGCAGGCCGTTGATCTCGACCACGTTGTCGAGCATGCGTGTGAACACCTTCACCACCTCGCGGTACTCGTCCCAGTCGAAACGCGCCTTGGGACCGAACGGATCGCGCACGAAGGTGGTCAGATTCACCGAGCCGAGCAGGCAGGAACCGTACGGCGGCAAAGGTTGCTCACCACAATTGTGTGCATGCAAACCATTGGCGTCAAAGGTGTTTATGCCGGGCACTTGCACGTCGTAAACATCCTCGACGCCGTCGTCTTCCAGCGCAGCCACGGTGGCAACGAAACGCGCACGATTGAGCGCACGACGATAGCCACCAAGGGAAGTCTTGAGACGTGTGGCCTTGTCGCTGTCGGCAAAACCGATCAGCGCGTCGAAACGCTGCAACGATTCGCCGGCAATGACCAATTCATGCTGGGCGCGGATGGCATAGGCGCGAACACCGCCCTTGCCGTCAGGCAACATGGTTTCACCGGCTTCACGTCGGTTGCGATAGATGCGCGAGGGGATACCGAGGCGCAGCAGCATGCGCTGCACGGCTTCCAGCCTTGCCAGATCCGATTGCGCCAGACGCACCGATACTCCCTTGGCCTGGCTGCCCTGTACCGAGCCATCGGCGTCGAAGAAGCCGCGCAGAAAACCGCGGCAGGCTTCGCTGGACGCCTTTTCCATGGCCGGCGTGATGGTCTTCTCGCCCGGTTGCATGCCGAGCTCGAAGGCAAGATCACGCAAGGCGGCCGATTTCAACCGATACTCGCCACGCCCGCGCACTTCCGACCAGCCCGCGAAGTCGGCGCGGTGTGGCAATGTCTCGGCACAACGCCATGCTTCGTCCATCAACGCACGCGCGCCATCGGAACCCACGGCGTTGACGGCGGCAGCCTGTGGCCAGGCCGACACAATGGCCGTCTCATGCTTGAGCGTGCCGTCGCCCACCAGCAATCCGAGCAGATAACCCTGCTCGCTGCTCAATGCGCCATCCCAATTGGCATGGTCTCGATGATCATTCATCAGCACTTTGTCGCCGGGCTTGAGATCGCCCGCCGCACACCACTCGGTATCCACGCTCCAACGGGTGAGGCGCGAGACGCGGCGCACGCGATGGTCGCTGGTCAGGCGCAAGCGGTAGCCTTCCTCGGTCTGCAGAGCCAGCACCGGCTTGGTGGCGGTGCGGAAGAAGCCTTCGGCGCCGCTGGCATGGTCGCGTCCATCGACGCGCGCCATGAACGGCCGGCCCAGCAGATCACTCACCTGACGCGGGCCTTCGGCGGTCTGCACCCAGGTATCGGCGGTCACGCAAGGATTGGTCGCGCGGATGTGCTCGCACCACCAGTTGTTGTTCATCTCGTTGACGCGGTCGATGAGGATGAAGCCGGGCTCGGCGTAGTCGTACGTCGAGGTCATGATCATGTCCCACAGGTGCCGCGCGCGAACGTGGCCGTAGATCTTGCAGGCGACCAGGCCGTCCTCGCGGGAGACGTAGTTCTCGTGCGTGGGCCACTCGCGCCAGAGCACCTGGCTTTCGTCGGCAAGATCGACTTCGTGTTCTTCCTTGACGTGCACGGGGAACACCAGCGGCCAGTCGGCGTCGGCTTCCACGGCCTGCATGAAGCCGTCGGTGATCAGGAGGCTCAGGTTGAACTGGCGCAGGCGGCCGTCCTCGCGCTTGGCGCGGATGAATTCGCGCACGTCGGGATGGCGCACGTCGAAGGTGCCCATCTGCGCGCCGCGGCGGCCACCGGCGGAGCTGACGGTGAAACACATCTTGTCGTAGATGTCCATGAACGACAGCGGACCGGAAGTGTAGGCGCCGGCGCCGGACACGTAGGCGCCGCGCGGGCGCAGGGTGCTGAACTCGTAGCCGATGCCGCAGCCGGCCTTGAGCGTCAGGCCCGCCTCGTGCACTTTTTCCAGGATGTCGTCCATGGAATCGGTGATGGTGCCCGACACGGTGCAGTTGATGGTGCTGGTCTTGGGCTTGTGCTTGTGCGCGCCGGCATTGGAGGTGATGCGGCCGGCGGGAATGGCCCCGCGGCGCAACGCCCACAGGAAGCGTTCGTACCACGCCTCCTTGAGTTCGGGCGTGGTTTCGACATCGGCCAGCGCGCGGGCGACGCGCTTCCAGGTGTCGTCCACGGTGACGTCCACCGGCTCGCCCTGTTTGGTCTTGAGCCGGTATTTCTTGTCCCAGATGTCGTGCGAGGCGGGTTGCAGCGGAATATCCGCCGCGTCGTGGTTCAGGGCGCTCTTGCGTACGGTGCTCATCGGTATCCTTTTCGATCTCGGATGCAATGGGTCTGACTATTACTTGGTGCTCAATCAGGCGGGTTTATCAAAAGTCGGAGTCGGGATCGCCGCCGTATCGAAACCGATGACGACGAACAACGGATGACAAAGACACATGGCCACCTCCGGATACTTGCGCGCCGCCCCTGTACGGCTCGCACTCAACCCCATGACTTGTGAATCGCCTGAAAACCGAACACAAGATGTTGTGTCCAGCAGCCGCCCCAAGGTACCCCCGCACGCAGGCAAAGTCAAAGCAAAAAGTTCGCCCGCCGCAATGGCGCGCCACACGGCCCGTCATGCCGGTTGCAGTATGCTCGTCGAGGTCGGGCAACGACTGAACCACGCATGGCCGACGCCTGTCCAAACTCGTCGGATTCACGTTTTTTGAAGGAGTCGTTCCATGCGCGCACGTTCCCGCTGGCGCCGCCTGCCACTGCTGTCGACATGGCTCGTGATCGGGCTTGCGCTGTGTCTGCCGATGCATGTCCACGCCACGCAACCGCCGATGGTCGACGGCAAGCCGATGATGTCGCTGGCGCCGATGCTCGCCCACGTCACGCCGGCCGTGGTGAACATCTCCTCGACCACCCATATCCGCGTGCGCGATCCGTATTTCAACGACCCGCTGTTCCGCCGCTTTTTCGGCGGCGGCGTTCCGCGCGAACGCATCGAGCAGAGCCTGGGCTCGGGCGTGATCGTGAATGCCGCCAAGGGTTACATCCTGACCAACAACCATGTGGTCAGCGGCGCCGACGCGATCAAGGTGACGCTGCATGACGGACGCCACTTCAAAGCCACCCTGGTCGGCGCCGATCCGGACACCGACATCGCGGTGCTGAAAATCCCCGCCGACGACCTCACCCAGCTGCCGTTGGCCGATTCCTCGAAAACCCGCGTGGGCGATTTCGTCGCCGCCGTGGGCAATCCCTTCGGCCTCGGCCAGAGCGTCACCTACGGCATCGTCTCGGCGCTGGGACGCACCGGCCTCGGCGACACCTACCAGAATTTCATCCAGACCGACGCCGCGATCAACCCCGGCAACTCCGGTGGCGCGCTGGTCAACATGCATGGCGAGCTGATCGGCATCAACTCGATGATCTACTCGCCATCCGGCGCCAATGCCGGCATCGGCTTCGCGATTCCCTCCAATCTCGCGATCAAGGTGATGCGACAGCTGCTCACCTATGGCAAGGTGCGCCGCGGCAATCTCGGCGTGCACGTGCAGAAGCTGACGCCGAACCTGGCTCGCGTGCTGGGCGTGGATGCCGCCAGCGGCGCCGTGGTGACCAGCGTGGAAGACGGTTCGCCAGCGGACAAGGCGGGCGTGCAGCCGGGCGATCTGGTGGTGGCTATCAACGATACGCCGGTGCATACCCCGCGCGATCTTCACAACGCGGAAGGGCTGTTGCCGGTCGGCAGCGACGTCCAGCTGACCGTCCGCCATGACGGCCGCACCCGCACCTTCGACATGCGCATGGCGCCAGAGCAGTTGGCGCATGCCAGCGGCGGTGGCATCGACCCGCGCCTGGATGGTGCGGCCCTGCGCGACACCTCGTCCAGCGAGGCGGCACAGACAGTCAGCGGCGTGGTCGTCGATACCGTGGACAAAGGCAGTCGCGCCGGGCGCAACGGGCTGCGCAAGGGCGATGTCATCATCGGCGTCAACCAGCGCCGCACGCCCAACTTGGCCACGCTGAAAGCCCTGCTGGCCGGCCCGCCGCCGCGCCAGCTGATGCTGATCGTCGCGCGTCAGCACCGCCTGCATTATCTGTTGATGCATTGACGGGGCATCCCGTGACCGCCGTCACACCACGCGCCGGGCGCATGAACAGTACGTGACGCGGTAGGCAGGCACCGGCAAGGCTGCGCCCTCATAATCACGGCTGGCGATATGTTCGCCAGCCGTTCTCATATGCGTACCCGGACACCATGAAATTTCATTTTCGCCACCTGCTTGCCACTGCCCTGATGTTCACCACCGGCGTCGCCGTCGCCGGTCTGCCGCCGCTGGTATGGCGCGGCGACATCACCACCGCCAACAACTTCGTCAACGACATGGCCAGGGCCTGGCACCAGGCCGGACATCCGCGCATCACACTGCAGCCGTTCAACACCGTATCGGGCATCGACGCGGTGGCCCATGGCACCGCCGACATCGCCGGCAGCGTGCGCGGTCGCGCGCCGCGCCGCGCCGACGAGGCCAACCTGGTGTTCACGCCGGTGGCCTGGGACGGATTGGTCATCATCACCAACCACCGCAATCCCGTGGACGGCCTCACGCTCAAGCAGCTGCACGATATCTACTACGGCAAGATCACCAACTGGAGTCAGGTCGGCGGCAAGAACGAACCCATCCACGTGTACGCCGTGGCCAGCCCCACCGACGGCATCGAATTCAGCCTGCGCCGTTTGCTGTTCGGTCGCGGCAATCAGCCGGTGGCCGCGCCGCGCCTGTACCTGAGCGTGACCGCGCTGCAAAAAGCCGTGGCCCTGGATCCGCAGAGTCTCGGTGTCACCACGCTTTCCAACGCGCATGGCAAGAGCCGGTTGAAGATGCTCAGCATCGACGGCCACCGCCCCACCGTGAACAACGTGGCCGACGGCAGCTATCCGCTGTACACGCCGCTGTACCTGGTCACGCGCCCGGCGGCGGACGCCTCCAGCGCCGCCAAGGCGAAGGAAGTCGCCGAGTTTCTGGCCTTTGCGCAGGATCCCAAGGTGACCGCCATCCTGCACAAGCATGGGCTGGTGCCCTACAACGACGCCCTGGCGCTGGCCGGGCACGACGACCAGCGCATTGCCGACATCGCCAGGGAAACCGGTCGTCACGTCTACCACCACGCCCGTCCGACCGCGGCGCCGGGCGCCACCTACGCCGCGCGCGCGGCCATCGCGCCGACCTCCAAGCGCACACTGGCCGCGCATCGGCAGATGTTGGCCAAACGCGAAGCCGACAAGGCCGCCAAGGTGCGCGCCCATGCGGCCAAGGCCCAGCGTTCCTTCGATGCATCGCATGCCGACGCCAGCCAGACGCAGGTGACCTGGTACACCGTGGTTTCCGGCGACACGCTGTCCAAGATCGCGCAGAAGCAATCCGTCAGCGTCGAGCAACTGCGCGCCTGGAACCACATCAAGGGCAACCTCATCCAGGTCGGACAGAAGCTCGCCATCCACCACGATTGAGCCCATCGTATCGGCCATGGGATGCATTTGGACGCGGATGAATACGGATAGAGTGCATTTCGATCCGCGTCCATCGGCTTGATCCGTGTCCAAAGCCGCAGCGGGCAGTGCCCGCGAGGTTTCCGCGAGCGATGCCCGCCTGCGCTGTTCATTTTTCCTCAAGGCGGCCCACGCCATGATCGGCCCTTCCTTGTGAACGCGTGGAAGTCAATTTGAACCAGGATGCAGCGCAAGACGGTGCCAGCATGCGCGCCGCGGTTCTCGTCAAGCCCGGCCATTTTGAAATCCATGAAATAGCGCGCCCGCGACCCGGGCCGACCCAGGTGCGCATCCGTCTGCAAGGTTGCGGCGTATGCGCCTCCAACCTTCCGGCCTTCGAGGGCCGCGAATGGTTCGATTATCCGCTGCCGCCCGGCGACCTCGGCCATGAGGGATGGGGTGTGGTCGACGCCGTCGGCGATGCGGTGACCCACGTGGAACCCGGCGCGCGCGTGGCGGCGCTGTCGTTCAAGGCCTATGCCGAATACGACCTTGCCGAAGCCGACGCACTGGCCACGGTGCCGGCGGCGCTGGACGGCATGGACGTGCCGGGCGAGGCGCTGGGTTGCGCCATGAACATCTTCCGGCGCGCCGCCATCCGGCCCGGACAGACGGTCGCCATCGTCGGCGTCGGCTTTCTCGGCGCGGCACTGACGCAATTGGCCACGCGGGCCGGCGCGCGCGTCATCGGCATCTCGCGCGCGCCTTCGTCACGCGAACTGGCCACGCAATGCGGCGCCTGGCACACCACCGCGCTGGACGACCACTGGCGCATCATCGAAGAGATCAAGACGCTGACCGACGGGCGCTTTTGCGAGCGGGTGATTGAAGCCACCGGCAAACCGTGGCCACTGGATCTGGCCGGCGAATTGACCGGCGTGCGCGGGCGGCTGGTGATCGCGGGGTTCCATCAGGACGGCACGCGCGCCGTCAACGTGCAATTGTGGAACTGGCGCGGCATCGACGTGATCAACGCGCACGAGCGCGATCCGGCGGTGGCGCGCGACGGCATGGCGCGCGCACTGGAAGCGGCCGCGCAGGGGTCGCTGCACATCGCGCCGTTGCTGACGCACCGCTTCGCGCTCGACGACATCACCGCCGCGCTGGAAGCGGCCCGCACACGCCCGCCCGGCTTCACCAAGGCCGTGGTACGCATGGGAGAGATGCCGTGAATGCGGGCGCATCGCCATTGCGCCTGGGCTTTCTCGGTGTCGGCTGGATTGGCCGCCATCGCATGCAGGCGCTGCTGACGTCGGGTCTGGCCGAGGCTGTCGCGGTGGCCGATCCCGCGCCCGCATGTCTGGACGAAGCGGCGAAAGTGGCGCCGACAGCGCAACGACTCGACGGACTGGATGCCTTGCTCGAACTGCCGCTGGATGGCGTGGTGATCGCCACGCCCAGTGCCGCGCACGCGACGCAATCCATTGCCGCACTTGAACGCGGGTTGCCGGTGTTCTGCCAGAAACCGCTGGGCCGCGATGCCAGGGAAGTCGCCGCCGTGATCGCCGCCGCCGAACGTGCCGACAAACGTCTTGGTGTGGATTTGAGCTACCGCCACCTGGCCGGCATGCAGCAGCTGCGGAGCCTGCTGGACGAAGGCGCCATCGGCCGCGTCTATGCCATGCAGCTGGTGTTCCACAATGCCTATGGCCCGGACAAGCCATGGTTCTACGACCGCGGCCTGTCCGGCGGCGGCTGCGTGATGGATCTGGGCATCCATCTGGTGGATCTCGCGCTCTGGCTGCTGCGGCGTCCGGTGTGCGATGTCGACGCACGCTGCTATGCCGGCGGCCGGCCACTGCGCGAGCAGCCGGCGCAAGTGGAGGATTACGCCAGCGTGCGCCTGGACCTGGAAGACGACATCACCGTGGATCTCGCCTGCTCATGGAATCTGGCCATCGGTCGCGATGCCGAGATCGGCATGCGCATCCATGGCAGCGAAGGCACCTTGTCGCTGCGCAACGTGGAGGGCTCGTTCTACGACTTCGTCATCGAGCATTTCCACGGCCGCGAATCCCGACCGATCGCGCGCCCGCCGGATGCCTGGGGCGGACGCGCCGCAGTGGCGTGGGCGCAGGCATTGAAGACCGACAGCAGCTTCGATCCGGCGGCACACGAACTGCTGGAGGTGGCGCGGGTACTCGACCGCATCTACGGCCTGGAGCCGGGTTGATCGGCGGTATCGCCGGCGCGATGCAAGCTCGGCTCGATTGCCTCCGCGCTCTTGTCGCTCACGCGTACGTCGACGATGCTTTTCGGGCCCGTCGCGTGTCCACGCAAATCATCCGCGTATGCCTTGATGGTGCGGATCAGGCCTTCCTCGACCGAAACTTTCGGCGACCACCCCAGCAGGCGCTTCGCCAGCGTGATGTCGGGGCAGCGCCGTTTCGGATCGTCATCCGGCAACGCCATGTACGTCAGCGGCGAACGGCTGTGCGTCAGCCGCCGCACCAGAAGCGCGATGTCGTTGACGCTGCACTCGTCCGGATTGCCGAGGTTCACCGGCCCCGTGTAATCGACGTGCATGTAACGCACGATGCCGTCGATCAGGTCGCTGATGTATTGCAGGCTGCGCGTCTGCCTGCCGTCACCGAAAACGCTCAGCGGCTGCCCGGCCAGTGCTTGGCGGATGAACGTGGCGACCACGCGGCCGTCGTCGGGATCCATGCGCGGGCCGTAGGTGTTGAAGATGCGGATGATGTGCACCGGCAAGCCGCGGCTGCGGTGATAAGCCATCACCGCGGCCTCGGCGTAGCGCTTGCCCTCGTCGTACATGCTGCGCGGGCCGTTGGGGTTGCAGTTGCCCCAATGCTGTTCGCACTGCGGATGCTGCACCGGATCGCCATACACCTCGCTGGTGCTGGCGAAGAAAAAACCGGCCCGCTTGCGGCTGGCCAGCTCCAGAAGACAATGCGTGCCGCGGCTGTTGGCTTCCAGTGTCCGCAGCGGCCAGTGCTGGTATTTCGGCGGCGAGGCGGGGCTGGCCAAATGCATCACCCAATCCAGTGATGCGTCGATGTCCATGGGCTCGGTCACGTCCTGTTCGATGAAGCGAAAGCGCGGGTGGCCGCGCAGGTGCGCCAGATTCTGCATGCTGCCGGTAATCAGGTTGTCGACACCGACCACATGACAACCATCGCGAACAAGGCGGTCGGCGAGGTGGCTGCCGATGAAGCCGGCGGCTCCGGCCAGCAGCACACGGGGCGGGTGTCGGGCGGACAGGGTTAGGACTTTCGCGTCATTCATCGCAAGGTTTCCTTCTGATCCGCGGCAATCTCGGAAACCGCCGCATGGCGTGAACAAGCATCGTGGCGACGCTGCTTGATGGAAGCCCTTCACCCCGTACCCAAGGTGGCACGTTCAACCGCACCACCGGCTGAATTGAGGCACATGGCTTCCGTTTTCAGTCAGCCGGCAGCAGGCCAGCAACAGCCGCCATCACGGCTTCGCGACAAAGGTGACTGCGCGGTCAATGTCCACCTCGGCATGTTCATCCGGGAGTACGGCGGCGGCGCAAATACTGTCGGTCTGTTTGGCGGAACCCTTCCCCGTGACGACTTCAGCGAACGACAACCCGACTGCTCGAAGCGCCGTCGTCACCGGCGGCGGCAGCGGCATCGGTCTGGCGATCGCCCGTCGTCTGCGCACGCGCGGCGATGCCGTGATGGTGGCCGACATGCAACCGCCACCCGATGCCGCGCTGGCTTTTCACGCCACCGACTTGCGCCGCCAGGAAGATGTCGACGCCTGCTTTGCCGCCTGCAAGCCGCTGCTGTCGTCGCTGTCGACACTGGTGTGCTGCGCCGGACGCGGCATCCACGAACGACTGGTCGAAGGCGACCCGCGCAAATGGGCGGATGTTTTCGAACTCAACGTGATGGGTGCGTTGCGCATGATCCGCGCCTTCGTGCCGGCGCTGATACGCACCGGCGGCGACGTGATCGTCATCGGTTCGGTCGGCGCGCAACGGGCGCATCCATGGGGCGGCGTCTACAACGCCAGCAAGGCCGCTCTGGAATCGCTGACCGAAACGCTGCGACTGGAGATGCAACCGGACATACGCGTCACCCTGATTTCGCCCGGTGTCGTCGACACCGGTTTTTTTGAGGCCATGGGTGGCGGCGTCGATATCGACAGCATCGGTGTCGGCTGTCTGCAGGTCGACGACGTCGCCGATGCGGCGTTGTTCGCCCTCGACCGGCCGCCGCACGCGGTCATGAACCACCTCACCATGCGTCCCCGCGCGCAGCCGTTGTGACGGCCATGCGCAAACATCAAGGAGCAAGCCCATGAGCAAGACCTTCCTCGTCACGGGCGGCGCCGGCTTCATTGGCTCCCACCTTGCCGACCAGCTGCTGCGCGAAGGCCACCACGTACGCGTGCTCGATACGCTGGCCTCGCAAGTGCACGGCGAGAACGCCGAGCGGCCGGACTACCTGGCCGACGAGGTCGAACTGGTGCGCGGGGACGTGCGCGATGCCGATACCCTCGCCC
>DASSBH010000274.1:0-4951 GCA_035698945.1 Oleiagrimonas sp. | reverse complement strand
GCAATCCGTATTGCGCGCGTGGCTGTCCGGTGCACAACGATATTCCGGGCTGGCTGAAGATGGTGCGCGACGGCCACCTCATCGAGGCCTGCGAGCACATGCACAGCACCAATCCGCTGCCGGAAATCTGCGGTCGCGTGTGTCCGCAGGAGCGTCTGTGCGAAGGCGCCTGCACGCTCGAACACACCGAGTTCGGCGCCGTCACCATCGGCAGCGTCGAACATTGGGTGGTGGACGAGGCTTTCCGCCAGGGCTGGCGTCCGGATCTGTCGCGCGTGCGCGAAACCGGGCAACGCGTGGCCATCGTCGGCGCCGGTCCCGGTGGCCTGGCCTGTGCCGAGCGGTTGCGTCGCGCCGGTATCGGCGTGGACGTGTTCGATCGCCACGACGAGGTGGGCGGCCTGCTCATCTACGGCATTCCGTCGTTCAAACTGGACAAGGACGTGATCCGCCTGCGGCGCACGATTCTGGAAGGCATGGGCGTGCGTTTTCATCTCAACACCGAAATCGGGCGGGACATCGCACCGGAAAAACTTCTGCACGATTACGACGCCGTTTTTGCCGCGACCGGCGCCTATCGTGCGCTGGACGGCAAACTGCCCGGCCTGCAGCTGGATGGCGTTTATCAGGCCCTGCCGTTTCTCATCGACAGTACCCGGCGCCTGCAGCGCAAGGACATCCCTGCCGACGACAACGCCATCGCCGGCAAGCGCGTGATCGTGCTCGGTGGCGGCGACACCGCCATGGATTGCGTGCGTACCGCGGTGCGTCTGCGCGCCAGCGAAGTGACCTGCGTGTATCGGCGCGACCAGGAAAGCATGCCTGGCTCCGTGCGCGAGGTCGTCCACGCGCACGAGGAAGGCGTGGACTTCCGTTACCACTGCCAGCCGCAGGCGCTGCTGGGCGATGCGCTGGAAGTGACCGGCGCACAGCAGGTCGAAGGCGTGCGCGTGGTGGCGACGGAAAGGATCGAAGGCGGTCCGGATGGCACGCGGCTTGTCCACGTGGACGGCAGCGAGCGGGTGCTGGTGGCCGATGTGGTGGTGATCGCCTTCGGCTTCCGTGCCGAGGCGCCGGCCTGGTGCCGCGCGCTCGGTGTCGAACATGATGCCCAGGGTCGCATCCGGGTCGGCGGATCAGGCAGGCTGGCCCAACAGACCTCGAATCCGCGCGTGTTTGCCGGCGGCGACATGGTGCGCGGCGCCGATCTCGTGGTGCGCGCCGTGCATGATGGTCGCGAGGCGGCGGCTTCCATCGTTCGCCATCTCGCCAAAACAGGCGCGGCGACGCGATCCGGTTGCGCGCAGAAGGCATGAGGTTCCCGGTTGGCAGTGATCCCGTGCAACCGTGACAATGCCTGCCATGTGCCTGATCGCCTTTGCCTGGAACGCGCATCCCCGCTGGCGTCTGCTGTTGCTCGGCAACCGCGACGAAGCGCATGCGCGTCCGTCGGCGCCGCTGGCGTATTGGGACGATGCTCCGCGGATCATGGCCGGACGCGATCTCGAAGCCGGCGGCACCTGGATGGGCGTGGATCAGCGTGGTCGTGCCGGCGTGGTCACCAATGTGCGCGATCCGCTGGCTGACAAAAGCGGCGCCTCGCGCGGTCTGCTGATTGCCGATTATCTGCGTGATGAAGCATCGGCGACGGCCTATGCGCAACATCTGCTGACGGCGGCGGCTGGCTATCGGCCCTTCAACCTGCTTGTGTTCGATGCCGACCATGCGTTCTACCTGGGCAACCAGCCGGCGCCGCGCCTGCAAATCGTCGAGGCCGGCGTGCATGGTCTGTCCAATGCGGATTTCAATGCACCCTGGCCAAAGGCCAAGACGCTGACCGCGCGCCTCCAGGCCTGGATCGATACCGGTGGCGATGACGATTTCGCGCCGCTGTTCGAGGCCCTGGCCGACGACAACCGCTGGCCGGACGACGTCCTGCCCGACACCGGCGTCGGCATCGAGCTGGAGCGCCGGCTGTCGGCGGCCTTCATTCGCGGCGAACATTACGGCACCCGTGCCAGCACGTTGATCGCCGTCGATCACGCGGGCGTCGGTTGCATCATCGAGCGGCGCTTTGGCGTCAATGGCGTGGTGCAAGGCGAGACCCGGATCGACTTCGGCAAATCCTGAAACGAAACGCGCCGCCCGGAGGCGGTGCGCTTCGGCGGATTCGCATGGCGATCTTACTTCTGCGGCTGGACGGGTGCTCCCGGCCCGATGTACTTCTTGAGGAACGCCTGCATCTTGGTCAGGAATGCGGCACGGTGCTCTTCGGTGTAGAAACCATGGCCTTCGCCGTCCACGGCCATCCACTCGTACGACTTGTGTATGGCGTCGAACGCGTCACGCATGGCCTCGACCTGGTCGAATGGCGCGACCGGATCGTCCTTGCCGTGGGCGAGGAACACCGGCACGTCGATCTTGTCGGCCAGCTTGTCCGGCGAGTTCGCGTCGAGTTTGGCCTTGTCGTGGCCGAGCGTGGTGGAGAAGTAGTTTCCGAGGAAATCGCTCGTTTTCACGTCATCGTTGTCGTAAATCATGCCGAGGTCGTACACGCCGGCATAGCCGATCGCGCACTTGAACAGGTGCGGGGCGCGAATGACCGACATCATCGCCGAATAGCCGCCGAAGCTGGCGCCGTAGACGCAGATGCGGTCGGGATCGGCAAAGTGGTTCTCGATGGTCCACTTGACGCCGTCGATGAGATCCTGCTGGATGCGCGTGCCCCATTTGCGGTAGCCGGCCTTCTTGAACTTCAGGCCGCGTCCGCTGGAACCGCGGTAGTTGACCTGCAACACCAGATAACCGCGGTTGGCCAGGAATTGAGCATCCCAGTCGAAGAACCAGGTGTCCTTGACGCCAAACGGGCCACCGTGCGGGATCAGTACCATGGGCAGGTTCTGCTGCCCGCGATGCAGCGGGAAGGTGAGAATGCCTTCCAGTTCCATGCCGTCGTTGGCCTTGAACTTGAAAGGCCAGCGCGTAGCCATCTGTTCGGGCTTGATCCAGGGCACCGCGGCGAACAGTTTCCTGACCTTGTGGGTGTGCGTGTTCAGCAGGTAATAGGTGCCCGGGTCGCGGTCACTGGAAACGTAGAACAGCAGCTTGCCGCCGTCCTGATCGAAATTGATGAAATTGACGATCTCGGTGGGGAAGGCTTTCTGCAACGCGCGGTAGAGCTTGGCGTCAGGCAGGTTCGGATCGATGAAGATCGGGTGCGGGGTACCGGCTGCGGGAAACGCGGCGAACGGGCGTGACGATGGCGACGCGGTCCACTGGATGCCGCTGGCGTTGATGCTGGCGAACTTGTCGCTGGCCAGCAACTTGCGCTGGCTGCCGTCGAGCCCCGTCTCGTACAGGACTCCCGGGCCGCCATCCTTGTTCAGGATGGCATAGACGTGCTGGTGGTCGGGTGCATAGGCGATGGGCTCGAAGTAATCGCCGTACTTGTCGAAATCCACGGGGAACCAATGATCGCCCGTGTTGCGGTAGGCAACGTAATTGAAATCGGAGTTGGTGCCGAAGGCATAGGCTGCCTTGCCCTCGGGGTCGACCAGGAAATTCATGCCGGATACCGACATGTGGGCGAGCAGATGGCGCGCGTTGCGGGCCACGTTGATGTCATAGAGGATGCTGGTCTTTTCCCGGCCCCAGGGTTGCGCGCGCAGATAGATGTGGCCATTGGGGGTTTCCGGACGACCGACGATGAATCCGAAGCCCTGGTCGGAGCCGCGGCTGTGTGCCCTGAGTCCGCCACCTTCATTGTGGTAGCCGTAGAGATAGCGTTGTTGCTTGCCATCGATGCTGGTGGCAATGACCTGCCCGGTGTTGGATGGCGTATCCAGCGAACCGAATTTCTTGCCGATCGACAGTGCGATCCACTCGTTGTCGACCCAGATCGGATCCACCGGCAACTCGTTGACGGGCATGCGCAGCATGCTGGTGACGGACATGTCCGACAACTGGTAGACCATCAACGCGTGCTTCCTGCCCTCGTGATCATCCACGACGACCAACAGGTGCTTGCCGTCTGGCGACAGGCGCGGAGCCCTCAGGGTGGCATGGCGCGCGAACGTGCTGACGGGCAGGAGGCCGTTGGCGGAAGCAGGAGCCGGGTTTGCCGACTGGCCGGCCAGCGCAACGGCAGGAAAAAGGCACAGCGAAATAGCCAGCGAAGTCAGGCTCCGCAAAGTACGGTTGAACACGGATTTTCCCCTTCTTGTTTCAATCACCCCATACTGGAGTATAGCGACAATCACGGCCATTGCGGCAGGTCGCACCGGCGTGGGGCACGACATACCGGCTACACTGTGCGGCGATTCCGCCTGGCCATGCCCGCATGAGCGCACCATTCGTCGTCAATCTCGATCCCGTCGCTTTCCACCTCGGCCCGGTCGCCGTGCACTGGTACGGGCTGATGTACCTGGGCGGTTTCTTCGGCGGCTGGTGGCTGGGCGAACTGCGCCGACGCAAGGGGCGCATCCCGGTCGATGCCAATGCCTTCGTCGACCTGCTGTATTACGTGGTGCTGGGCATCATCATCGGCGGGCGCGTGGGCTACATGCTGGTCTACCAGCCGCTGTCGTGGATATGGAACGACCCGCTGCAGTTGTTCCGCGTGTGGGACGGCGGCATGTCTTTCCATGGCGGTCTGGTCGGCGTGCTGGTCGCCGTGGGCTGGTGGTCGCACCGCAAGCGTCTGCATTATTTCGACACGGTGGATTTCGTCGCGCCGCTGGTGACGATCGGCCTGTTCCTGGGCCGCATCGGCAACTTCATCAATGGCGAGTTGTGGGGCAAGCCCAGCCATCTGCCGTGGGCGATGATCTACCCGCATGCGCATGCCGAGGATGCGGCCTACGTCGTTGCGCATCCTGCCTGGCAAGCCACATTCGAGCGTTTCGGCGGCCTCCCGCGTCAGCCATCGGAGCTGTACGAGGCGCTGCTGGAA
>DASSBH010000273.1:0-4894 GCA_035698945.1 Oleiagrimonas sp. | reverse complement strand
GCGGCGACCCGGCAGCAGCACCAACAGCGCCTGCGCTTCGGGGAATCCGCTGAGGTAGTGCAAGTCCGAATCCTGGCGATATGGCCAGGGCGCGTCGGCATTGCGCATGCGCTCGGGAGCGGCCGACACCAGCACGGCGGCATCGGCGCCGGCCATGCGCATCAGTTGTTTGCGACGGCGCGCGAATTCGGACTGGCCGAGGCCCGTCGCCGTGTTTTTTTCCGTCCCCTGTCGCGCCATGTCAGTGTGGCCGGGCCCCCGCCGGTGGCGACCCGGCCATGGCCATTTCGGTATGCAGCAGCATCGCACCCACACGCACGAATTCCAGCAATTCCATGAATGCGCTTTCGTCCTCGTCGTCGTTGTTTTCGTCCTGATCCTCAAGCGTCAGCCGCGAGGCCGCGATGGTGCCGAGATCGCGCAGTACCTCGCGCCCGTCGTCGCTCAAGGCTTCGGCCGTGGCGCCAGCCAGACCGAAGCCGCCGAGGAAACCGCGTGTCCAGTCCACCAGCGCGTCGACGCGTTCGCGCAAGGGTTTCGTGTCCGCCGGAAGCAGGGGCTCCAGACTCATTTCCAGGCGGCCCAGACGCTGGACGCAGACGTCGTGCATTTCACCCAGCAGGGCATCCAGTGACGGATCTTCGTTGTCCAGTTGCAAGGCGGCCAGTATCTGTTGCCGATCCGCCTTGCCGCCGCCACAGACATAGCCTGTCAGCAAGCCATCCAGCTCGCTGGCGTCGATGGCCAAGGTGGCGCCGGCAAGCGCCGCTTCCAGCCTGGCGTGGGTCATGGATGTTTCCACAAGCAGTATTCCGATGATCGTGGCTGTCATTCTGACATTCACGCGCCCGAATGCCCACACCGTGATGCCGGCACTTGCATACCCGCTCGCGGCATGCGAAATAATGGGCATGGCTTCCACGATCACCTGCTATAGTCGGCCCAATGAGCGCACCTGATCCGCTTGAATCCGAAATCGCCGCCCTGGAGTCCACGGTCGATCGGCTCCTGGGCACACTCCACCGTCTCAACGACGAGAACCGCGGCCTGCGCCACAGCCAGGAGCAGTTGAACGGCGAGCGCGCCAATCTGATGGCGCGCAACGAGCAGGCGCGCAGCCGCGTCGAGGCCATGATCCAGCGTCTGAAGGCGCTGGAAAACAACAGTTGATGCGCGGGAAACACGACGATGAGTGAGCCGGTATCCATAAAGTTGATCGATCGCGAATTTCTGGTCGCCTGCGAACCGGAAGAACGCGATGGCCTGCTGGAAGCCGCGTCGTTTCTCGACACGCGCATGCGCAAGCTGCGCGGCGCCACGCGCAGCCCCGGCTTCGACCGTCTGGCGGTACTCGCCGCCATGGACATCGCCCACGAACTGCTGGAACTGCGCACGAAGCAGCAGACGCAGGTTTCGACGCTTGCCGGCAACCTGGCCCGCCTGCGGCACAAGCTCGAAACCGTGATGGAACAAGCACCCTCACCTTTGTGAAAGTTTGTCGACCGCGGGGCTGGCATCGCCGGCGCAACCGGTTAAAATAGATCTACGGCGTTCCCTGCGGTGTTCGACAGTTCGCTCTTACATTTGCCTTGTTCCTGATATACGACCCGGGTTGGCAACACCCGTGGTGCCTGAGCAAGTCCGTCATGAGCGGAAAGCCTGACCACCCCGTGAGCCCACCCACCTGATCCCGGAGGATCAAGGTCGTTTGGCGGACATCGGCATTGTGGAGAACGCCCCTTTTTTCTGCCCGGTCGGCACGCTGCCGTATTAGGAGCTTGGGCCGCATGACTCTCGCCGATACCCAGCGCCAGACACTGCGCGACAGGCTGACCGAAAAGCGCCGACAACTGGGCCCCGCCGAACGCATCCAGGCCGCCAGCGGCCTGCGTCGCTCGCTGGAACAACTGCCCGAGTTCATGACCGACGAACGCATCGCTGGCTATTGGGCATGCGCCGGCGAACTGCCGCTGAACCTCGTCATGGCGTCGCTGGCCGAGCGCGGCCAGGATTTCTACCTGCCCGTCATCGCCGCGCAACGCCAAATGCGCTTCGCCCCATGGCGTACCGGCGACGACATCGCTCCCAATCGCCACGGCATTCCCGAGCCTGTACAACAGGACAAGCTCATCCCTCCGCCCCTGCTGGACGTGGTGCTGGTGCCGCTCGTGGGCTTCGACCGCCGCGGCAACCGGCTCGGCTTCGGCGGCGGCTACTACGACGCCAGCTTCGCCTTCCTGCGCAACGAAAAGCGGCCAGCCACACCGCTGCTCGTCGGCATCGGCTACGCTTTCCAGGAACTTGACGCCCTCGATGTCGAACCCTGGGACATCCGCCTGGACTACATCGCCACCGAGAATGAACTGATCGACTGCACGGAGCCGGAGAGCCCCTGATGAATTACTGGCTTGTCAAAAGCGAACCGTCGGCCTTTTCCATCGACGACCTGAAGCGCAACAAGCGCGAACCCTGGGACGGCGTGCGCAATTACCAGGCGCGCAACTTCATGCGCGACGACATGCGCGTGGGCGACAAGGTGTTTTTCTACCACTCCAACTGCGACGAACCCGGCATCGTCGGCTTGGCCAAGGTGGCCAGCAAGCCCTACCCCGACCCGACCCAGTTCGACCCCGACAACGGTCATTTCGACCCCAAAAGCTCGCGCGACAATCCGCGCTGGGTGTTGGTGGACATGGCCTATGTGCGCAAACTCAAGCGCACCATCACGTTGAACGAGCTCAAGGGCTATCCTGAGCTGACCGATTTCGCGCTGGTGCGCAAGGGCAACCGGTTGTCGGTGATGCCGGTGGATGCCGAGGCATGGGATTTCATCCTGGGCCTGGAATGAAAGCGCCTCACCTGCTCAACGATTCCGATGCCTTTCGCTTTTCTATAGGAGCCTGCCTGCAGGCGATGGTCTGGAGGCGTCATTTCCATTCCAGCAATCGCCTGCAGGCAGGCTCCTACGACGATCGTTTCGCGACTCTATTTCCCACTACTCGCTTCCCGCCATGACTCAAGCCGACGCCAAATGCTTAGCCGCCAAAACCGCCATGCAGTTCGTCGAGGACGACATGATCGTCGGCGTCGGCACCGGTTCGACCGTGGCTTTCTTCATTGAGGAACTGGCCAACATCAAGCACCGCATCGACGGTGCGGTGTCCAGCTCCGATGCCTCCACGGCACTGCTGAAACAACACGGCATCCGCGTGTTCGATCTCAACGCCGTCGGTCCGATACCGTTGTACGTGGACGGGGCCGACGAGTGCGATCCGCACAAACGCCTCATCAAGGGCGGCGGTGCGGCGCTGACCCGCGAAAAGATCGTGGCCGCGGCGTCGGAAAAATTCGTGTGCATCATCGATCCGTCCAAGCAGGTCGATGTACTGGGGCAGTTTCCATTGCCCATCGAAGTGATTCCCATGGCCCGCAGCCACGTCTCGCGCGAAATCTTCAACCGCAACGGCCAACCCGTGTGGCGCGACGGCGTCGTCACCGACAACGGCAACTGGATCATCGACGTGCACGGCTGGAGCATCACCGATCCGGTCGCCATGGAAACCGAGCTCAACCAGATTGCCGGCGTGGTCACGGTGGGGCTGTTCGCGCATCGGCCGGCCGATGTGGCGGTAGCCGGCGACCGGGTGTTGTCGGATTCCTGATCCGTCAATCTCGTTCGTATCTGTAGGGCGGGTATTGCCCGCCGGTTCCTATTACTCCCACGAAGTCCGTTCGCCCTGAGGTATCAAAGGGCAGTCCCCAAGTTCCCCGCGCCGTTTCATGGTTCGATACCCCACCACGAACGGCGGAGGGTCGAGGCGAGAAAGATCGGGCAGCCTCCCACCGATCAACAGACACGAAAAAACCCGCCGATCGGCGGGATTTTTCGTGTCTGGCAGCCCCGGATGGATTCGAACCACCGAATGCCTGAGTCAGAGTCAGGTGCCTTACCACTTGGCGACGGGGCTATGACCTTTAGTGTAGCAAGCCAAGCTTAGCGCTTGGAGAACTGCGTGGCGCGACGTGCCTTGTGCAGACCCACCTTCTTGCGCTCGACTTCGCGCGAGTCGCGGGTCATGAAACCGGCCTGACGCAGCGGCGATTTCAGGGTTTCGTCGTAATCGACCAGCGCACGGGCGATGCCCAGGCGGATGGCGCCGGCCTGGCCGGTGTCGCCACCGCCGATGACCGTGACCTTGATGTCGAACTTTTCGGCATTCTCGGTCAGCTCCAGCGGTTGGCGCACGATCATGCGTGCGGTTTCGCGACCGAAGAATTCGTCCAACGGCTTGCCGTTGACCTGGATGGCGCCACTGCCCTTGCGCATGAACACGCGCGCGGAAGAGGTCTTGCGACGGCCGGTGCCGTAATTTTGCTGAATTGCCATGGGATCCTCAGATTTCCAGCGGCTGCGGTTGCTGCGCGGTATGCGGATGCTCGGTACCGCCGTACACCTTGAGCTTGCGATACATCGCACGGCCCAGCGGGTTCTTCGGCAGCATGCCCTTGACGCCGATCTCGATCACGCGCTCGGGATGCTTGGCCAGCATCTCGCGCAGCGAGATGGTCTTCATGTTGCCGATGTAACCGGTAAAACGGTGGTAGGCCTTGTCATCCAGCTTCTTGCCGGTAACGGCGACCTTTTCGGCGTTGATGACGACGATGTAATCGCCGGTATCCACGTGCGGAGTGAACTCGGGCTTGTGCTTGCCGCGCAGGCGACGAGCCACTTCGGTGCACAGCCGGCCAAGCGTCTTGTCCGTGGCATCGACCACGTACCAGTCGCGCTTGACGCTTTCAGGCTTGGCGCTGAACGTCTTCATCGTTGAAAATACCTGTCTGCCGCCCCGAGGGCGGGACGAAATGGGTGGAACGAAAGGCGCGAAAGTGTAGC
>DASSBH010000272.1:0-2699 GCA_035698945.1 Oleiagrimonas sp. | reverse complement strand
CGGCGCGTTCAACCTGGTCTTCATCGTGCTGACGTTCGCGCTGATCCCCGAAACCCGCGGCGTCAGCTTGGAGCAGATCGAGAACAAACTGATGGCGGGCGCGCCGCTGCGCAGGATCGGGCGCTGAAGCCGCTCGGCAGGGCGGGCACTGCCTGCCGAATACGCCTTGTGCGGAGCCTTTGATGGCGGGCAGTGCCCGCCCTACGGGTGGCTTGCCTTGCAACCTTGCATGCAACGGAAATATGCGGTGGCGTGGGGGTAATCGATGGTCATCACGAAGTGGCGGAAGACGTTGCCGCCCACCGCGCCATCCACCGTTTTGTCCATCATGCTGGACATGAAATCGCGAAAGCTGTGGTCGGGACGTTCGGTGAACCACACCGGCCCGACCGACCAACCGGCGATGTCCACCTCAGGCACTTCGATCAGACGCATGGTGCGATCGGCACCGAACAGGTCATCGCCCTTGTCCACCACGCGCCAATCCGGATGCGCCTTGTGCCAGCGCTCGAACATGCTGTGGTCGATATAGCTGGTGACACCGATGCCGTTCACGGTCGGTGTGCCGCTGGCCTTTTCGCCGGCGACACTCGGATGCGCGGTGGCGCCCGTATCCAACAGCATGTCGACCGGATGGTCATCGACACGAATGGTGATGCGCGCGAAACCACTCGCCTTCTCGCCCTTCTCATCGTGTGGAAAGCCGAGCGCGACCGCGTGAGCGGAAGCATCGGGATGCCATGACCGATCCTGCGCCAGCAGTCGATGGGCTGGATAATCGAACGTCCACACGCGGCCCGGCAAATAACCGGCGCCAAGCATGCCGTCATAACCATGGCCTTGAGTATCGAACACCAACAGCGCATTGCCGCAAGGACTGTCCACCGGCGGCGGCAGGCCACGGCCGGATTTGTAACCGGGCACGCCAGCCACCGTCAGTGAATGTTTTCCGGACTGACAGGTTCGGGTCTTGAGGTGCAACCGTTTGGCAGCGGCAGCGGTGATCCAGTACATGCCGCTGCGGCCGCCGCCACCCGTGTCCACCAGCAACCGAAGCTTCTGTCCATCCGCGGTTTCCGGTACGGCGTAGAAATGTCCAGCTTCGTACACGGTCGGGATGACCTGTGGCTTCTGGGCTGCCGCCATCGCGGTTGCGGCAAGCATGCTCAACAAGACCACCATGATTATTCACCTTGCGGACGTCAATTCACGTTAGCACAGGGATCGGCAAGATCGCGGTAGGGCGGGCACTGCCCGCCGAATATGCGTGCACGAAGCCTTTCTGATCCTTGAATCCCGCGGCGTCAGCCTGGAGCAGATCGAGAACAAGTGATGGCGGGCGCGCCGCTGCGCAAGATCGGGCGCTGACATTCCCACAGTGCGTCGCTTGGCCACATGCCCAACGAGACCGGCACCATGACGGCCACAGTCAGTGCGTCAACGACTGCAGCAGCAACACCGTACCGGTGGCGATCAGGCCGACGTGCACGCAGCGCACGAAGACCTTTGCGTTCATGCGCCGGTTGGCGATCCGACCCAGCACAATGGCCACGGCCACCACCGGCAACGACACCAGGTAATCGCGCGTGACGGTCGATGTCCACAGGCCGGTCAACGCGTAACCGACCATCACCAGCACGCTGGCCGGCAGGAAATAACCTTGCAGCGTGGCGCGGAAATGCTGCGGTGACCAGCGCCGCAAGGTGCCGTACAGCACCAGCGGCGGCCCGTTCATGCCATAGGCGCCGCCCAGGATTCCGCCGCCGAATCCGAACAGCCAGGCGTGCCGGTCGTTTTTCAGCAGCGGCGGGTGGCGGGCGGCGAGCACGTAGCCGGAAAATCCGATGATGATCGCGCCAAGAAGCGCCTTCACCCAGGTACTGCTCACGTGGGTCAGCAGCCACAGGCCCAGCGGCAAGCCCGGCAGGGTCGCCAGGAACAGGCGGCCGGCGCTGCGCAGATCGGCGTGCCGCCAGTCTTGTACCAGCACGACTGTCGCCACGGTCATCGATACCAGCACGGCCACCGGTGCGGCCACTTCCACCGGCATGAACAGCGCCAGCAACGGCACCGCCACCAGGGCTTCGCCGAAGCCGAAGGCCGAGCGGATGAAGGTGGCGACGAACAACACGGCCAGCAATGGCCACAAGACATCGATCGACATCATCGCCACGCCACCGGAATTCGTTCGTGGCGCGGACTGTGACGACAGCGCGTCACCATGCCTTCCAATATCGCAAATGCCTTGTGATGGCGAGGCAATGGCATGAGGCGAAGGCCGTGGTGCACCGGACAATATGCATCAGCAGGGTTTTTGCGCGAGGAAACCGGGGGTGGGATCGAGGCAGCATACCGAAAACATCGGCGCTGCGTGGGCCATGCGCGTACGTCATGCCGCCGCGCCGCTGCACCTCACAGTACCAACTGCCAATAGGCCACGTCGATCCAGCGGCCCTGCTTGTAGCCGACCTGTTCGAAGTGGGCCACCTTGTGGAAACCGAGATGTTCGTGCAGCGCCACGCTGGCGGCGTTGGGCAATGCCACGCCGCCGATGACGGCGTGCATGCCGAGCGCACGCACGGCATCGAGCAATGCCACGTAGAGGTGCCTGCCGATGCCCTGCCCGGTCCGTTCCGGATCCAGGTAGATCGAGGTTTCGACGCTGTGGCGATAGGCGCACCGGCTTTTCCAGCGCGAGG
>DASSBH010000271.1:0-7124 GCA_035698945.1 Oleiagrimonas sp. | reverse complement strand
AAAAGAAAACCACCCCTGCAGACAGCGCCCTTCGGGTGCGCTCCCGGGTTCCGGGGTTTTTCCGAAGGGCCTTCCTGGCCCTCGGAAAAAGGCCGGCATCCCTGCCGGCCCCCTGCGGGCCTTTTCCTCCACCCATCCGCCGCTGTCTGAAGGGGAGGTCAGCGGCGCATCGCGCCGCCGCTTCCGCGAAGCGTCAACATACCGTCTGTAGGAGCCTGCCTGCAGGCGATGGCCCGATGTGCGGAATAACCTGGCCATCGCCTGCAGGCAGGCTCCTACAACTCAAGGGGTCAATGACCCTCAGAGCATGCTCTCGCCACCTGCCCCTCGGTAGGCGGTGGAGCGCGTAGGATCAGGCCCGAAGGGTGACCGGCAGGACGCCGGTCATTTTCCCGCGGGCCAGGAAGGCCCGTCGGGAAAACCCCGTAGCGCGGAACGCACCCGTAGGGCGCCGGACGGGGGTGCCCTTTCTTTTACTCCGGGCTTCCTGCCCACCGCCCTTCGGGCCGGCTTCGCCGTTCAAACGCGTTCCTGACGCGTTTGTGGTTCGTTTTCTTTGGGCAAGCAAAGAAAATGAACGAGCGCCGACAGGCGCGATACCGCCGTCAGGCGAAACGAGCGACCGCAGGGCGCGATACACCGCCGCACGACGGCAAAAAAAATCCGCGCAAGCGGCAAAACCGAAATCACCCCCGCGGATGATGCTGCGCATGCAACCGCTTGAGCCCCTCCCGCGCCACCAGCGTATAAATCTGCGTCGTGCTCAACGAACTGTGCCCCAGCAACATCTGCAGCGAACGCAGATCGGCGCCGTGGTTGAGCAGGTGCGTGGCGAAGGAATGCCGCAGCACGTGCGGCGAGATGCGTTTGGCGTCGATACCCACGCGCATGGCATGGCGCTTGACCAGGGTCCAGAACATCTGCCGGCTCATGCCCGCGCCGCGGTTGGACAGGAACAGCGCGTCCGACGGCCGTCCGCGCACCTGGCCGGGTCGCGCGGTGTCGAGGTAATGCTCGATCCAGTCCAGCGCCTCCTCGCCCACCGGCACCAGACGATCCTTGCCGCCCTTGCCGGTGACGCGCAACACGCCCTGGCGACGGTTCAGGCCACCCAGCGGCAGCGTGACCAGTTCGGACACGCGCAGGCCGCTGGCGTACATCAATTCCAGCATGGCACGATCGCGCAGGCCCAGTGGCGTGGTGGTGTCCGGCGCCTTGAGCAGGGCTTCGATCTCGCGCTCGGCCAGCGCCTTGGGCAGGCTGTGCGGCAGGCGCGGGCGTTGCAGGTGCAACGTGGGATCGTCGAACCCCGGACGCTGGCGCGCCAGATACGCGTAATAGCGACGAAACGATGTCTGCCGCCGGGCCATGGAACGCGCCGCACCGCCGCGTTCGCCGATGTAGCGCGATATGTCCGCACTGCCGGCCTGATCCAGGTGTCGCCCTTGCTGCAACAGCCAGCGCGCCAGGCTTTCCAGATCGCGGCGGTAGGATTCCAGCGTGCGCTCGGCCAGACCGTCCTCGGACCATACGCGTTCGAGAAAGGCGTCGATGCCGAGGCGATCCGCATCGGCGATACTGGGGACTTTGACGGGCATGGCATGATGCTGCCGTCAGGACTCGTTCATTGCAAGACACCTCACATGACCGACCACACTGTTCCATCCGATGCCCTCGTCGCCGCACCCTCGTCGCTGTGGCGGCGGCTGGCCGGGCTGGTCTATGACCTGGTGGCCGTGGTTGCCATCGTCATGGTGGTGGGGATGATCAGCCTGATCGCGACTGGCGGCCAGCTGGTGCATACCGGCGCGCAAACGTCCATCACCTGGTGGTATCGCCCGCTGCAATACGTGGTGGTGACGGCTTATTTCGTGGTGTCGTGGTTGCGCGGTGGGCAAACCCTGGGCATGCGGCCATGGCGCATGCGTCTGTGCATGAAAAATGGCGACCACATGACCCTGGTTGCCGCACTGGTGCGCGCCGCCATCATGTCGTTGCCGCTACTGGTGCTGGCGATCGGCCACGCCACTTCGCCACGCACGGCCATGCTGACGTTGCTGGCGGTCTGGACCGTGTTTTTCGCCGTGGCCCTGTTTGACAAGCACCGGCGTGCGTTGCACGACATCATCGCCGGCACCGAACTGGTGCATGTGCCCGGTAGGGCGGGCATTGCCCGCCATTGAAGCCTCGTGTCGGCGGGCAGTGCCCGCGCTGCGCATCGGGGGTCGAGTGGATCGAGGCTCAGCCGAAGCGACGGAAGTAGATTGTCGCCACGATGACCAGCGCGATGGCGGGCAGCAATTCGGCCAGCCAGGCTGGTGATCCGTACACGATGCCCACGCTGGTCAGGCCCTGCTGCAGGAAGTACCAGGCCAGCGCCAGCACCACGCCGATGAAAATGCGTTTGCCAAGCCCGCCGGAACGCAATGCACCGAAGGCGAACGGCAAGGCGCAGAGCACCAGCACCAGCACGTTGACCGGATACAGGGCATGCGCCCAGAACGCCTTGGCATAGGCGATCGGATTCTGGTGGTTGTTTTCCAGATAACGGATGTTGCGCTGCAGATCGCGCATCGACAGGTATTCGGGATGCACGATGGATTGCTTGAGCACGGCCACGTCCAGATGCGTCGGCCAGGGCTCTCTGGATTGCATGCTGCTGTGCACGCCGGAGGCATCGAGCCGACTCGTGCGCGCCTGTTCCAGCCACCATTGGCTATCCCGATGAATCGCGCCCTTGGCATGCACGAAGCGGGTCAGCATGCCATCGGGATCAAAAGTGAACACGCGCACGTCGGCCAGCCGCACGCGGGTCTGCCCGGCATCCTGTTCGGCCAACACTGCCTTGGCGTTGATGATGTTGTCGCCATCGCGCGCCCACAGGCCGCTGCTGGTGGCCGTGCCGAGATGCTTGGAGTGCACGCGCAATTGCAGTGCCTGTGCCTGACGGGCGCCATAGGGGGCGATCGTTTCACCCATCAGCATCACCAGCCCGGTCAGGATCGCCAGCACCACCACCACCGATCCGATCACGCGCAGCTTGGACATGCCGGCCGCACGCAGGGCCGTCAATTCGCCGCTGGTGGCCAGCCCCCCGAGGCCGAGCAGGCCGCCGATCAGGGCGGCGTTGCCGAACCATTCGTACATGCGCCGGGGCACTGTCCAGGCGATGTAGATGATGGCGTCGGGCATGGTGTAGCCGCCCTTGCCCACGTCACCCAGTTGACGCAGGAATTGCGTCAGGGTGTCGAAGCCGACCAGCACCAGCCACACGATCAGCACCATGCCGATCACGCTGACGGCGATCAACCGGTCGACCCGCTTGATGGTCGGCAGCGTGATCATGCGCGCACCTTTCGCGGTGCGTACTGGCGCCACAGGAACCACACCGCTACGCCAACCACGATCAAATGCAGCGCCCAGATCGGCCCCGCGCCGTGCACCTTGCCCTGGCTGATCATCGAACGCGCCAACGAAAGCACGCTGGAATACAGGAAGTAGCACAACACCGCGACCAGCAACCGTCCGTAACGCGGCTCGCGCGGCGTCTGCCGGGCCAGTGGCAGCGCCAACAATGCCAGTACCAGCGCGGTCACCGGCGCGGCGATGCGCCAGGCCAGTTCCGCGCGCGCCTGCGGGCCATTGGCTTCGAACAGCGCCAGCGTGGACGTGGCCGAACCGATGTCGCCCTGGTCATTGCCGCTGTCCGGCTGCACCTCGGCCAGGGCCACGTCGTTTTCCTGATACTGCATGCGAGTCCAGTTGTCCGCGCCCAGCGGCACCTTGAACTGCCAGCCGTCGATCAGCGCAAGGTAACGCCCCTTGCCGTCCGAGCCGGGATACAGACGTCCGTGTTTGGCCGTGACGATCTTGAGCGTCGGCGGTGCGCCCTTGCCGCCGGCATCCTGGCGGGCCACGAACACCTTGTTCAAGCGGGTGCCGTCGCGATTCATGCCGGTGACGAAAATGGTGCCGCCATTGCCCGGCAGATCGGTGAAGCGCCCCGCCTCCAGGCCTGCCGCAATCACCGAATGGTTGGCCGTGGTAATCAACTTCGTCGACGTCTGCTCGGACCACGGCCCAAGCCACAATGACACCACGGCGATCAGCACGGCCACCGGCAGCGCCAGCATCGCCGCCGGCCTGAGCTGGCCGCGACGCCCCATGCCGGAGGCCGCCATTACATGCATTTCGCTGTCGTGATACAGCCGGCCCAGCGCCATCAGCACGCCGAGAAACAACGCCAGCGGCAGCAGGCCCGTCAACGCCGAAATCATTTTCAGGCCGAGCACGTCGAACATCACGCTGGCCGGATAGCTGCCCTGCGCCACCTGCTGCAGCACCCGTGCAAACGTGCCGCCGGCCAGCACCACCAGCAGCACCACGGCCACCGCCAGCACACTCAGGGCCAACTCGCGCAGGATGTAACGGTCAAGAATGCGCAGCATGCGATAATGAGGGTTTGGTGTGTACCGTCGGCGCGGCGAGGCCGTCAGTGTAGCCGGTCACGCCGGCTCCAGTTCAAATTTCCAGTTCAACCGCAAGGCCATTTCCATGACGCTCGAATTCAGTCTCGTCGCTTCTCCTGTCGAAACCACCGCCACCGATTGCGCCATCGTCGGAGTGTTCGAAAACGGCGTTCTCTCCGCCGCTGCCGAAAGCATCGACAAGGCCAGTCAGGGCGTCTTGCGCAAGCGCATCGACGCCGGCGACATCAGTGGCAAATCCGGCGCCACCCATGTGTTGTACGACCTCGCCGGGGTGGCCGCCGAACGCGTGCTGGTGGTGGGCCTGGGCGCCCGCGATGCCTTCGATGCATCGCGCTTCAAGAAGGCCGCCAGCGCCGCCGCCAAGGAACTGACCGGGCTTCCGGTGAAGCAGGCCGCCTCGTGGCTTTCGACGCTGGACGTCGCCGGCCACGACGCCGCCTGGCGTGTGCGCACCGAGGCGCTGGCCGCCGATCATGCCGCCTATCGCTACGTGGCCACGCTGGCCACTCGCCGCGATGCCGCGGTCGAAAAACTGGAATCGCTGGCGCTTGCCGGCGGCGACGACGTCAAGGCGGCACTGGATCAGGCCGCGGCCATGGCCGAAGGCGTGCGCTTTGCGCGCGAGCTGGGCAACACGCCGCCCAACATCTGCAATCCGGCATGGCTGGCCGAACAAGCGCGCCAGTTCGCCGACGGCCACGACGGCGTGAGCATCGACATCCTCGAACGCGACGCCATGGCCGAACTGGGCATGCATTCGCTGCTGGCCGTGGCGCGCGGCTCGGCCAATGCACCGCGACTGATCGTCCTCCAATGGAACGGCGGCAAGGATGGCGACGCGCCATACGCGCTGGTCGGCAAGGGCGTCACCTTCGATGCCGGCGGTCTGGACATCAAGACGGCCGCGGGCATGGAACAGATGAAGTTCGACATGTGCGGCGCCGCCGGTGTGCTCGGCGCCTTCGTGGCGGCGGTGAAGATGCGCCTGCCGGTCAACCTGGTGTGCGCCGTGGCCTCGGTCGAGAACATGCCCGACGGCGACTCGTATCGCCCCGGCGACGTGCTCACCACCCTGTCCGGACAGACAGTCGAAGTGCTCAACACCGACGCCGAAGGCCGCCTGATCCTGTGCGACACGCTGACCTACGTGCAACGCTTCAAACCGAAAGCCATCGTCGATGCCGCCACCCTCACCGGCGCCTGCGTTGTGGCGCTTGGCGGCCATGCCAGCGGCCTGATGAGCAAGCACGACGATCTCGCCGATGAACTGCTGGCCGCCGGCGAGGCCACGCTGGATCGCGCCTGGCGTCTGCCGCTGTGGGACGACTACCAGAGCGCGCTGGAATCGGCCTTCGCCGACTTCGCCCATCTGGGCAGCCGCAACGCCGGCGCCATCACCGCCGGCTGCTTCCTGTCGCGCTTTGCCGAAGGTCAGCGCTGGGCACATCTGGACATTGCCGGTACGGCCTGGGACGAAGGGCGCAAGGGGTTGGCCACCGGGCGTCCGGTCAGCCTGCTGACGCAGTGGCTAATGGATCGCACCGCCTGAGTGCCGGCGGGCAGTGCCCGCCCTGCCAATGACGCCTGATGCGTAGGGCGGGCATTGCCCGCCTCGGCATGCCGCACCACTCCCGTTAAGATGTGTTTCTGAGTCAACGACACGAGACGCCATGCGCGCCGACTTCTACCTCATCGCCAAACCACGCTTCCGCGACCAGCCCCTGCTGCTGGTGTGCAAGCTGGTGCAAAAAGCCCTGGCACAGGAGAAGCCCCTGCTGATCCTGGCCCGCGATTTTGCCCAGGCCGAGGAAGTCGACGACCTGCTGTGGGCTTTCGACGAGGACGCTTTCATTCCCCACCAGTTGGTCGGCAACGATGACGATGCCGAGGTACCGGTGCTGATCGTGCCACCCGGCATGGATGCGCCGGAACGCCCGCTCGTCATCAACCTGCGCCCGGAAGCCGTGCGCATGCCGGCGGAGCGGGTGCTGGAAGTGGTGCCGGCCGATCCGTCCGAGCGCGATGGTTCACGCCAGCGCTGGCGCGAATACCAGCAGGCCGGCTTCGAGGTCGGCAAGTTCGACATGTGACCGCGCGCACCCACGCGCGACACAAATGAGGCATCATGGTTCCATGCCATGAAAAGCCTTGTCACCGCCCTGGCCATGCTCCTGATATCCGCGCCGCTCGCGGCGACGGCGGCCACGTATCGTTACGACACGGTGCACAGCCAAATCTTTTTCAGCGTCAGCCACAACGGCTATTCAATGCCGATGGGGCGACTGCACATCGCCGATGGCTGGTTGCGGTTCGACCCGGACGACATCGAGCACGCTGCCACCGAATTGGACATCGATCTCGGTAGTGCGGACATGGGCGATGCCGAGTGGAACCGCGCAGTGCGCGGACACGATTTCCTGGACGCGGCGCAGGGTCGTCTGGCGCATTTCAAAAGCACCTCGGTCACGAAGACCGGCGAGCGCAGTGGCATCCTGCATGGCCAGCTGAGCCTGCGCGGCGTCACGCGCATGGTCAATATTTCATTCACGATCAACCGGGTCGGCACTACCATCTTCGGCATGCATCGCGTCGCCGGTTTCTCCGGGCGCGCCACGGTAATCCGCGATGCCTTCG
>DASSBH010000270.1:0-9695 GCA_035698945.1 Oleiagrimonas sp. | reverse complement strand
CCACCCTTGCCGGAGGTAACGACGATGATTTCTGCCAAGGTGAATCTCCGAATGACTGTGGTTGCCCTGTGGTTTGCTGCGTGTGTGACGAGGTGTATCGGTTACAGTTTTTCGATCAGCAGTTTTTCACCTTCCAGCCGGCATTGCACGGCCTTGCCTTCGAATTGTCGGGGAATTTCCTCGAAGACGCGATAGTGCCCGGCGATGGAAACCAGCTCGGGCCGGAAATCGGTGCAGAAGATGCGTGCGCTCTCGTCGCCCTGCGCGCCGGCCAGCGCGCGGCCGCGCAGTGTGCCGTAGACGTGGATGGAACCGTCAGCGATGACCTCGGCACCGTTGGCGACGGTGGCGGTGATGACCAGGTCGCGGTCGCGCGCGTAGATCTGCTGGCCGGAGCGCACGTTTCGCGTGTGCTGCTGACCGGTCAGGGATGTCGGCGCCGGGGCGTCGCCTTCCGCGGCGGAGTCGGGTGCGGGCGTCGCATCGGCATGATCCGAGATGCCAGCGCGTTCGAAGGCCTCACGGAAGCGGGCGATGACCGGCAGGCCCATGCGCTGGGCCAGGGCGTCGGTCTGGCTGTCGCCGTAGGCAAGGCCGACGGGCAGCATGCCGGCGGCGCGGATGGCTTCGAGCAGGGCGTCCACCGTGCCGTCGTCGGGCAGGGCGGGCAGATGGCTCATGTCCAGCACCACCGCCGTGCGGGTGAACATCTGCGGAGCGGCTTGCACGCGGCGTTCCAGATCCTCGCACAGCGCGGCCGGATTGGCTTCGCGAACGCGAACACAGGCCAGGCCGACTTGCCCAAAGCGCACATCACATGGGGTTTCGCCTTGAGGCGAGGTCGTACTCATGCGCACTGGTAACCGGAAAGTTGCGTCGGCTCGGGCATCACCGGCAGGCGGCTGGCCAGCCACGGCACGTCGGGCAAGCCGGATTCGCCGCCGTAGCGCTTGCACACGAAGGCGTAGCTTTCCAGATCCTTGCTCAGCAGGCCGATGTGGCGTCCGCTGTCGTCCAGCGCCTGCTGCCCGACTTCGTTGAAGCCGTAGGTGCCGTGGAACAGCACCGCCACGTCGTCGCGCGGCTCCAACCCCACGGCGCACGTCAGCATGGGGGCGCGCGGCTCGGCAAAGCTGTGCACGTCCGAATAGAACACGCGGCCGAGGCCGTGCCGCCGATATGCGTTGGCCACGACGATGCGGTCGATGAAGACGAAACGCTCGTAGCGTTGCCTGAACCACTGGAAATTGGGGCCTTGGCAGTCGGCATTTTCGCGCAGGGCAATCAGGAAACCTGCCAGATGACCGTCGACTTCCGCAACACGGAAATAATCGGCAATCTGGTAAAATTTCTGCAACTGGGCGCTGTCCATGGGCGAAATGCCACCGTCGGCGGCATTGTTCAACGCAAGAACGGCATCCAGGTCGTGCTCAAGCACGTCACGGATGGCCAAAACCATTCGTTGGTACTCCGGGTTTCTTTGGGGATGGGTCTGCCGCGAAAGGCGACAGCTCACTGTCCTTTATTATGCCACGTGTCGCGCGTGTTCCGGTTAAATCGGCGTTGCCGGTCGGGTTGTGGTCACGCTCGCGCCGGGACTTGTGGCCCATGCCGTTGCATGACTTCCGATCCGGTTGCGTACGGCGTCTGTCCACCTATGATGCATGACTATGGCCAGGCCTTATTTCACCCATGTCCGTCTGCTGCGTTACGCGGCCTTTTTCGCCTATCTGTGCGTGGGTGTGCCGCTGGTGACCAGCTGGGCGGTGGAGCGGCTGAGCGAGCTGGATCGCTCCAGCCTGGCATTGCTGCTGTGGTCGGCCTGCTACGTGATATTCGGCCTGGTGTACTGGATGCTGACCCGCCGCCTGGGGTCGCGCCGCTACTGGGCGTTGAAGTTGATCGGCCTGACCGTGATGACGGGTGCGGCCCTCGCCATCGGCTGGTACAGCCACAGTGGCTTGTCGGCGCTGCTGATGGTGGTGATCTCGGTGGTGCTGCCGTGGTTGCTGCCGTTGCCGCTGGGCGTGTCCTGGATGGTGTTCCAGAACCTGGCGCTGGTGCCGGTGTTTGCCAGCTTTCCCGAATTCGAATCCGGTCTGGCCGGTGTCGGCAAGGCTCTGCTGCAGGTGGCGTTGTATCTGGGCATTTCGGCGCTGATGTTCGTCACCTCCATGATCGCCAGTCAGCAGGCCGAGGAGCGCGAGCGCCAGCGCCAGCTCAATTCCGAGTTGCGTGCGACCCGCGCGTTGCTCGCCGAGTCCAGCCGCATTGCCGAACGCATCCGCATCGCGCGCGAGCTGCATGATCTGGTGGGGCATCACCTGACCGCCCTGACGCTGAACCTGGAGGTGGCCAGCCACCTCACCAGCGAGCCGGCGGCCGACCACGTGCGCAAGGCCCAGGCCACGGCCAAGCATCTTCTGGCCGATGTGCGTGAAGTGGTCAGCGAGATGCGCCAGGATGATGCGCTGGATCTGACCCAGGCGCTGAAGGGGCTGATCGAAGGCCTGCCGGCGCTCGACGTGCACCTGGAGCTGCCGCCGCGCTTTGCCGTGGAAGACCCGCGGCGCGCGCAGACGCTGCTGCGCTGCGTGCAGGAAATCGTGACCAATACCGTGCGTCACGCGGGCGCACGCCATCTGTGGCTGCGTTTCGAACGGGTGGCCGGCAACGAGCTGCATCTGATGGCGCGCGACGACGGGCGGGGCGCGATCCACATCCAGCCCGGCAACGGGCTGTCCGGCATGCGCGAGCGGCTGGCGGAGTTCGGCGGTCGCCTGGAAATCGCTGCCGGCCGTCAACGTGGCGGTTTCGCGTTGGAAGCCTGGCTGCCGCTGGCGCCGGAGGTCGGTTTTGCCGCCGAAGCGCCCGAATCCACTATTCTGCCGGTGCCTGCCCAGCAGGCCTGACGACGACGGGGAGAACACATGATTTCAGTATGTCTGGTGGACGATCAAACCATCGTGCGGCAGGGTATCCGCTCCCTGCTGGATCTGGCTGATGACATCAGCGTGGTGGCCGAATGCGCCGACGGCGCGCAGGCCGTGGCCACCGTGCCGCAACTGAAACCGGACGTGATGCTGCTGGATCTGCGCATGCCGGAAATGAGCGGCATCGAGGTATTGCAGGCGCTCACCCTGCGCGGCGTCTTGCCGCCCACGGTCATCCTGACCACGTTCGACGACGACCAGCTGGTGCTGGCCGGCCTCAAGGCGGGCGCGCGCGGTTACCTGCTCAAGGACGTATCGCTGGAACAACTGGTGGAGGCGGTGCGCACCGTCGCCGAGGGCGGCTCGCTGGTGGCCCCGGCAGTCACCCAGCGCCTGCTGGCCGGTGTCGACCGCATCCAGAACCAGTTCACCAGCCTGGAACAGCCCGACCCGCTGACCGGGCGTGAGACCGAAATCCTGCGCCTGCTGGCTGGCGGCTACAGCAACAAGGAAATCGCCAATTCGCTGCATGTGGCTGAAGGCACGGTAAAAAACCACGTGTCCAACATCCTGTCCAAACTGGGCGTGCGCGATCGCACGCGCGCCGTGCTGAAGGCGCTGGAGCTGGGCATCGTCTGACGTCGATGGTGTTTGCGGGGGCTTTGCGGGCGGCATCCCGTGTCCCCACTAGCCCGATGGCGTTGGAACCAGTAACATCGGGCACTTCGGTGTTGTTCAGGGGCACGATCCACTGACACCGACTCATGGTGGCGCCCGGGCCGTTGCAGGTGTGGGCGCCGAAGTCAAAGGTTCGGAGACTGCTGGAATGACGCGTCTGTTAGAAATTATCACCGCCCTGATCATCGTGGTCATCCTGGCCCTGGTCGTGGGTGTCGCCCTGCCTTCAACGGGACATGTCGAACGAACGGACACGGTCAGCAAGGACATTCGCCACGTATACGATGCGCTCGACAATTTTCGGACGTTCCCGCACTACTCGGTGCTGAGGTCCTACGATCCGGAGCTGCAGTACGAGCAGTCGGACAAGTGGTACGGC
The DNA here is from genome assembly GCA_035698945.1 of Oleiagrimonas sp. Classification (GTDB taxonomy): domain Bacteria; phylum Pseudomonadota; class Gammaproteobacteria; order Xanthomonadales; family Rhodanobacteraceae; genus Oleiagrimonas. The sequence continues at coordinate 5,705 of DASSBH010000270.1, read as the reverse complement.
ACCGGTTCCAGCATCAGCTGGAAGAGCAACGACCCCAAGGTCAGCGACGGCAAGCTCACCATCGTCTCGGACGATCCGGGCTTTTCTCAGGTGCAGTTGCAGGGCCACGCCACGCTGGTGTGGGATCTGCAGAACGACTGGTACGGTACCGACAAGCAATTCACCATCAATCTCCAGCGCACCGGTCGTGCGCAGAAGCTGGTGGACATCACCTGGGCGTATGACGTCAAGTACGGCTGGAACCTCATCAGCCGCTACTCGGGTCTGTACATCCATGGCCGGCCCGATTCCCTCATCCAGTACAGTCTGAAGAACTTCGGCGACATGCTGGCCAGCATTCCCAACCTCGACTACTCGGATCTGGATCCGAAGATCGTCAACATGCCGCAGCAGCCGATCCTGCTGGTGTCCACCTCGGCCAAGCGCACGTTGAACGACGTGGATGCGGCCACCGACGCCGCCGTCGCCAAGATCCAGGCGGCGATGAAGAAGCTGGGTGTGCACCAGGCCGGCCCGCGCATCCGCTTCACCACCAACTACGGCGATTCCAAATACGCCTTCGACGTGGCCATTCCCATCGACAGCAGCACGCTGACCATCGACGGCAAGGACTACGCGCTGACCGCGGCAAAACTGCCGGCCTCGGCCGCCAGCGCCGCCACGGCCGCATCCGGCGCGGGTGCGTCGAGCGTGGCGGTCGCCGGCAGCACGGCGACCGGCGGCAGCGTGGCAACCGCTGGCAGCGCTCCGGCCTCCGCGGCCAGCAGCGGCAAGGCCGGTGCGGGCATGCCCGCCGGCATGCGTGACGACCAGGGCCGCCTGATCGTCACCGCCGACGTGCGCGGCCTGCTGGCCTTCGGTGGCAAGACGCTGCAAGGCGTCTGGTACGGCTCGCCGGCCGGCATTCCGACGACCCGCCTGCGCCTGAAGGCCTACGCTGAAACCCACGGCTATCCCTTCGACGCCGTGCAGCATCATATGTACGACCTGCTGACGCGTGCCTACGAGAGCAAGTTCCCGAACGGCCAGGACGTGGCCTACGACCAGCAGGCTTTCAAGGTATACCTGCCGCTGATGGACGGCCCAGAGCAGACGCCCGAGCAGGCCGCCGGCATGGAGCCTTCCGATCCGTGGGCCCCGGCTGCCGCCGGCAGCACCCCGGCCAACGCCGGCAGTGCCCCAGCCTTGGCCAGCAGCGCGCCAGCGCCCGCCAGCACGGCAGATTGACGGCACGCTTGGTACGCGACACGAAAAACCCCCGCCCACAAAGGTGGGGGTTTTTTCTGTCAGTCAGCCCGTATAGGTTGTCCGGAGGCGATCAGACTACGATTTCGCGCGCAGGCGCGTTCCTACAAAAAGCAGGTATTGCGATTCCTCTTGCAGGAGCCTGCCTGCAGGCGATCGCGCGCAAGCGCGCTCTTGCATCAAGCCGGATCAGAATCGGATACGAACGCCGCGCCATGCGTTACAGTTCCCGAGCCGGATAATTGCAACCGAAGGCGTCTGACCGTGCCGAACACGAGCCATGATTGAAACCGAACAGCTCACCCGCCGTTACGGCTCGCTCACGGCGGTGGATCACCTGACGCTGCGCGCCGAGCCGGGGCAGGTGCTGGGCTTGCTCGGCCCCAATGGCGCTGGCAAATCGACGGCCATGCGCATGATTTCGGGCTTTCTGGCGCCCAGTTCGGGTCGGGCGCGGGTGTGCGGTTTCGATGTGCGCCGTCAGCCATTGGAGGCGCGGCGCGCATTGGGTTATCTGCCCGAGGGCGCTCCCAGTTACGGCGAAATGACGGTGCGCGAGTTTCTGCTTTTCATCGCGCGGGCGCGCGGACTCAAGGGCGAAACCCTGTGGACGCGGTTCGACGACGTGATCGAGCGCCTGCAACTGGAGGCCGTGCTCGGACAAACCATCGACACACTTTCCAAAGGCTTCCGCCGCCGCGTGGGGTTGGCCCAGGCGATCATCCACGATCCGCCGGCACTGATGCTCGATGAGCCGACCGACGGCCTCGATCCCAACCAGAAACACCAGGTGCGAACCCTGATCGACGCCATGGCCCGCGATCGCACCATCCTCATTTCGACCCATCTGCTCGAAGAAGTGCACGCCCTGTGCAGCCGCGTGGTCATCATCGCCGAAGGCCGCCTCCTGGCCGATGCCACGCCGGCCGAACTGGAAACACGCTCGCGCTATCACGGCGCCGTTTCGTTCAGCGCGCCCGGCGCAGGCGTGGCGCGGCGCATGCTGGAACGCCTGGGTGAAGTGTCGGCGGTGGAGGTTGATCCGATGGACGGCCGCATCACGGTTTTCCCGCGTCCGGGTTGCCAGGTGCTGGAGCCGGTGCAATCGTTGCTGCGCGAGCAGGGTCTGGAGCTGGCCGAACTGCAGCTCGAGCGCGGGCGCCTCGACGAGGTGTTCCGACACATCACCACGCATGCGGAGCCACGTCCATGAGCCCGACGATCACCGTCATGCGGCGTGAACTGCGCAGCTATTTCGTGACGCCGCTGGCCTGGGTGTTCAGCGTGATTTTCCTGATCCTGGCCGGCGCGCTCACGTTCTACCTGGGCGATTTCTACGAGCGCGGCCAAGCCGACCTGCAACCGTTCTTCACTTTCCATCCATGGCTTTACCTGTTTCTGGTGCCCGCCTTGTCCATGCAATTGTGGGCCGAGGAGCGCAAGAGCGGCACCCTGGAGTTGCTGCTCACACTGCCCATCACCTCGACCCAGGCCATGCTCGGCAAATTCTTCGCCGCGTGGATTTTCGTGGCGCTGGTGCTGGCGCTGACCTTTCCCATCTGGTTGACGGTCAATTACCTGGGCAATCCCGACAACGGTGTCATCCTGGCCGGTTATCTCGGCAGCCTGCTGATGGCCGGCGCCTATCTGGCCGTGGGTTGCTGCCTGTCCACGCTGACGCGCAGCCAGGTCGTGGCCTTCGTGCTCACGGCGGCGGTGTGTTTCGTGCTGTTGCTGGCCGGACAACCGCTGGTGCTCGATTCGGCCGCCGGCATACTGCCGCCGCCGCTGGTGAGTGCGGTGGCCGACATGAGCTTTCTGTACCATTTTTCGGCCATCGCGCGCGGCGTGCTGGATGTGCGCGACGTGATCTATTTCGTGCTCAGCATCTTCTTCTGGCTGGCCGCCGGCGTGCTGGTGCTCAACCTGCGCAGGGCCAATTGACATGCTGCGTGCCGGTATCCGACGATCCTTCCTCGCCACGCTTGGCTTGTGCGTCCTGGTAGTGCTGTTCGCGGCGGCAGTGATCGCCAGCAGCCAATGGCCGCGCGCTCCGCGCGTCGACCTGACAGAGGATGGCCTGTACACGCTGTCGAAAGGCACACTCAAGATCATCGACAACCTGCGTCAGCCGATCCGCCTGACGCTGTACTTCTCCAGCCACGCCACGCGCGACCTGCCCAAGCTGCGCAGCTATGAGCAGCGCGTGCGCGACATGCTCCAGGAAATGGCCGCGCGCTCGCATGGACGCATCCGCCTCAAGGTGGTCGACCCGGTGCCGTATTCCGACGACGAGGATCGGGCCTTCGGCGCGGGCCTGACCGCCATGCCCGGCGGCAACAATGGCGAACGGGTGTTCTTCGGCCTGTCCGGTCGCAATGTCCGCGGCACGCAACTGGCCATTCCGTTTTTCGATCCCAACGAGGAGGCCTTCCTCGAATACAACATTGCCAAACTGCTGTACGAGCTCGACATGCAGCACAAGCCGCGCGTGGACATCATCAGCAGCCTGCCCATCGACGGCGATCCGGTCACCGACTCGCCGCCGTGGGCCATCATGCGCCAGCTGCACCAGCTGTTCGACATCCACATGCTGGACGCGTCCAAGGTCGACAAGATCGCCGGCAACGTCAAGACGCTGCTGGTCATCCACCCGAAAAACCTGCCGGGCGACGCGCTGCACGCCATCGACCAATATGTGCTGCACGGCGGGCACCTGGTGGTGTTCGTCGACCCCGACGCGGAAATGGACGCCTTGCCGGTGGGTGCCGTGGCCGGCAGCATCGCCGGCAGCCATTCCGATCTGCCGAAGCTGTTCAAAGCCTGGGGCGTGGAGTTCGATCCCGACGAAGTAGTGCTCGATCGTTCGCGCGCGCTGTCCATCGCCATGGCCGGCAGTCCCGAACCGGTGCGCCACCCGGCCATGCTCGGTTTGACGTCGAGCAACATCAACCACCATGACGTCATCACGGCCAGCCTGCGCAACATCGACGTTTCCAGCAGCGGCTACTTCGAGCTGGCGCCGCATACCGATTCGCGCCTGGAACCGCTGGTGCAGACCAGCGGCGACGCCATGGTGGTGCCGGCGCGCCGCGTGCGCCTGACGGTGGATCCGACCACGCTGTTCGAGCATTACCAGCCCAGCGGCGAACACTACGTCATTGCCGCGCGTCTGCGCGGAGTGTTCCACACGGCATTTCCCGAGGATCTGGGCAAGGGCGACATCAAGCAGGCCCAAAAGCCGAACGAAATCATCCTGGTGGCCGACACCGACATCCTGTCCAACCGCATGTGGGTGCAACCCACGCCGTTCCTCGGCGAGACACTGCTGAGCGCCTTCGCCGGCAACGGCGATTTCGTCACCAACATCATCGACTACCTGAGCGGTTCCTCGGCCCTCATATCCATCCGCGGACGCGCCACCTCGCAGCGCCCGTTCACGCGGGTGGAAGCCATGCGCCGCGCCGCGGACGAAAAATTCCGCCTCAAGGAACACGAGCTGGAACAGGAGTTGATCGCCACCGAAAAACGCCTGGCCAAACTGCAACCCGGCAAAGCCAACCCCGCCCCCGGCAACAGCGAACAGCGCAAGGAACTGGATCGCAACCTCAAGCGCAAACTCGCCATCCGCAAGCAATTGCGCGACGTCCAGCACCAGCTCAACGCCGAAATCGACTCGCTCGGCGTGCGCCTCAAGCTCATCAACATCCTCCTGATCCCGCTGCTGCTGGCGCTCGTCGGCATCGGCTACGGCATCTGGCGCAGCCGCCGGGGTCGTCGCCACCGGAAAGTCCGCTACTGAACCCTGCCCACCAAACACGACGACATCGTAGGGTGGGCACTGCCCGCCGAAACCCCACATATACCCACGGCCCCAAATAAAACCCGTTCGCCCTGAGGTATTGAAGGGCAGCCCCAAGCTTGCCGCACCGTTCATGATCCGCTACCCCATGCGGCATAAACGCACACAACCCACCAAACAAACCAGCTCCAATCCCGGCTCTGGTTTAATAAGCAGATCATGAGTTTCCTCGCCTGGCTCGTCCCCTGGGAATTTTCCCCCACCGCCATCATCGCGATCGCGGCGACAGCCCTGCTGTACCTGCGCGGCGCCTGGAAACGCGCCCCCGGCTCCTGGCGTCAATTGAGCTTCTGGACAGGCTTGGCCCTGATCTACGTGATGCTGCTGACACACTGGGATTACTACGCCGAGCGCGAATTCTTCATGCATCGCCTGCAACATCTGGGCCTGCATCACATGGGCCCGTTCCTCATCATCCTGTCCGCCCCCGGCGCCACCTTGCGTGCGGGCATGCCGTTGTGGGTTCGTACGCACGTGTGGAACCCCCTCATGCGCAGCGCACCGGTGCGGTTCGTTTTCGACGTGCTGCTCAATCCGATAGTGGCTTCGTGCGTGTTCTTCGGCATCATCCTTTTCTGGCTGTACCCGCCCGTGCACT
>DASSBH010000269.1:0-2782 GCA_035698945.1 Oleiagrimonas sp. | reverse complement strand
AGGGCCGGCAGTACCTGGGCTATGTCGGCAACGTGCCATTGGCCAGCTTCGAAGGGCCGCCACCGGAAGTACTCAAACTCGTGGGAGTGGACTGATGCCGTCGATCACGCGTCGCGATTTGCTGGGAGCCGTGGTTGCGGGCGGAGTGCTGGCGATGCCCGTGGCCGCCGTATCGGCGCCGCGTGCCGGCCAGGACACTGCGCCGTCGCCATCGGCGACCGAGGTGTGGCAGCCGGTGCCGCCGAAGGTCGATGCGCCTGCCGGTGGCGTACCCAGCGATGCCAAGGTGCTGTTCGCAGGGTCCGATACCGACGCATGGGAGCATACCGATGCAAGCGGAACGGACGACGGCCGCCCGATCGGCTGGAAAGTGGTGGACGGCGCGCTGGTGGTGACGCCGGGCAGCGGCGACATCCGCACGCGCGAGGCGTTCGGCGACGTGCAATTGCACCTGGAATTCCGCACGTTTGCGCAGACAAAGGGGGAAGGGCAGGGCGCCAGCAACAGCGGCGTGTTCCTGATGGAGCGCTACGAGTTGCAGGTGCTGGACTCGTATCGCAACACCACCTACGTCAACGGCCAGGCGGCCTCGGTGTACAAGCAATACGCGCCGCTGGTCAACGCCAGCCGGCCGCCGGGCGAGTGGCAAAGCTACGATGTGCTGTTCCTGGCGCCGCGCTTCGCGGCCGATGGTCGCGTGCTGGCGCCGGCACGCATGACCGTGTTCCATAACGGCGTGCTGGTGCAGCACCACGTGGCTTTGCACGGATCGACCGTCTACCGGGGCCAGCCCGAATACGAAGCACATGCCGCGCGACTGCCGTTGCGGCTGCAGGATCACGGCGATCCGGTGGCGTTCCGCAATATCTGGATCCGCGCAATCGCGCGGCCGGTGTCGCAATGACCACGATGCCAACACCGACGGCGTCGTCGTGCCGATCCGTGCCGGCTGTGCGCCGGTCTGGCAGGAGGATGTACCTCATGTGCCATGGTTTGCTCGCCAGCTGCCTGCTGGCACTGTGCAGTTTCGCGAACGCGCACGCGGCCAAGCCGGCGCGTGATGACTGGCAGTCGTTGTTCGACGGCAAGACGCTGGCAGGCTGGCGCGCCAGCGAGGCGCCGGGTTCGTTCAGCGTGCGCGATGGCGCGATCGTGGTGCGCGGTCCGCGTTCGCATCTGTACTACCTTGGCCCGGTGGAGCGTCACGATTTCCGCAACTTCGAGTTGCAGCTTGAGGTCATGACCAAGCCCGGCGCCAATTCTGGCATCTACTTCCATAGCGCCTGGCAGGACGTGGGTTGGCCGGCCAAAGGCTATGAAGTGCAGGTCAACAACAGCCAGAGCGATCCCAGGCGTACCGCCGGCCTGTACGGAGTCAAGGACAACTATCAGGCGCCGGCCAAGGACGACGTCTGGTTCACGCTGCGCATCCGCGTCGAGGGTCGCCGCATCCGCACCTTCGTCGACGACAAGCCGATTATCGACTACACGCAGCCGGCGCGACCACAACGACCGGCCGACATGCGCGATCGGGTGCTGTCCTCGGGCACCTTCGCGCTGCAGGCGCACGATCCCGACAGTGAAGTGCACTACCGCAACATCAAGGTGCGTGTGCTGCCGTAAAACGAAACCTCAGGGTCAGGTTCACTTTTCGCCAAGGCGATACTCCGCTTTCAGTAGCGGGCCGGTTTAGGGCCTGGAACTCACCGTGGCGGCTTCCAAGGTTGATGTAGATGGCTGCTCTTGAATCGGGGATTCAAGTGTTTGGAAGCAACTCCATCTGCTTGCAATCCAAGGTATCGGTCATTGATCTGGTTGTCGCCTATGTAGTCGAAGAACGAACACTACGCGGTTTCAGCACGACATGGACCTGTTGGCCCAGCGATGCCGCAATGTTCACCAGCGCATCCAGTGAGAAGCGCGAGATGCGGCCGCGGAGCAGGTCGTTGATGCGTGGCTGGCTGATGCCGCAATGTTCGGCCGCCGCGGCCTGCGTCCAGCCGCTTTCCTGGACGAGCGCGGCGATCTTGCGCATCAGTTCCGCGCGGACCTTGAGGTTGGCTGCCTCCTCGGCGGAGTCCGCAAGTGCATCCCAGACGCTGGCAAATCGTTCGGTCTTGGCCTTGCTCATGATCGTTTCCTGCTCAGCAGGGCGAAGCGTTGCCTCGCCAGTTCGATATCGCGTTTCGACGTGGCTTGTGTCTTCTTCTGGAAGGCGTGGAAGACGTAGACCGCATCGGCCAGCAGGGCGGTGTAGATGACGCGGTAGGCGCGGGAGTCGCCCTTCACCCGGATTTCCTCGACGTCCTTGCCGATCGTGGGCATGGGCTTGAAGTCGTCCGGCTGCAATCCGTGCTGCACGCGGTCCAGCTGGTAGCCGGCGTCCCGCTTCGCGTCATCCGGGAGCTCCCGCAGACTACGCAGGGAGTCACCGAGGAACTCGATTGGCTTGACGGGCATGATTATATCCGTATCGATATAAATGGCAAATGCGCAGGTGGGATTCGAGGATCCGGTAGGGGACTGGGGGGCGTTCACCAGGCGATTGCGATGGAACATCCGGCCGGAGCGCATCCTCCCGCCGCTGATTGCGGATCGGCCCTGTACCCTGTGGCCCGATGCAGCCGCAGACACCCGAAAACTGCGATACGGCCGAACGATGGCAGCAACCGACCTACATACGAAATCAGGCAAGCCCCCGAATTTGGGTGAGAAATCACGCCACGACGCCTCCGCGCGCCTGTCCGTCGCCCCGATGATGGACTGGACGGACGACTAGATA
>DASSBH010000268.1:0-21398 GCA_035698945.1 Oleiagrimonas sp. | reverse complement strand
AATCATCCCTTGAGGGGCTGATAACACCATCCCCACCCAACCCTCCCCTTGAAGGGGAGGGCTTTTGTTTGAGGTATGTGTGGAGCGCCCGCTCTTGCTCCCTCCCCTTCAAGGGGAGGGCTGGGGTGGGGATGGTGTTGCGCTTGCGCGAATGCGCCGCCCCGCCTCGTGCACGCTGTCGATCAGCAGCCCCAGCTTGTCCGGCTCGATGTCGGGCGTGATGCCGTGGCCAAGGTTGAAGACGTGGCCGGGATGCGGGCCGAAGGCGTCCATGACGGTGTTCACCTCGCGCACGATGGCCGCATTGTCGGCGCGCAGGATGGCCGGATCGATGTTGCCCTGCAAGGCCACGCGGTCGCCGACACGCGCGCGCGCTTCGCCGATGTCGATCGTCCAGTCCACGCCCAGCGCCTGACAACCGGTATCGGCGAGTGCTTCCAGATGACCGTTGGCGCCCTTGGAAAACAGGATCAGCGGCAAATCGCGGGCATGCGCATCGGCCTTGAGTTGTTCCGTGATTCGGGCCAGATGGCGCAGGGAGAACTCGCGGTACATGGCCGGCGCCAGCATGCCGCCCCAGGAATCGAACACCATCAGCGCCTGCGCGCCGGCTTCGGCTTGGGCGGACAGATAGACAGCCACGCTTTGCGCCAGCACGTCGAGCAGGTGGTGGGCCAGCGCCGGCTGGTTCCAGCACAACGCCTTGAGCCGACCGAAGTCGCGCGAGCCGTGGCCCTCGACCATGTAGCAGGCCATCGTCCACGGGCTGCCGGCAAAGCCGATCAATGGCACGCGACCGGCCAGTTCCTTGCGGATCAGGCGCACCGCGTCGGTGACGTAGCGCAGCTTGCCGTCCATGTCGGGCACAGCGAGCCGCTGGATGTCGGCGGCTTCGCGCAGCGGATGCTTGAAAGCGGGGCCTTCGCCGTCCACGAAGTGCAGGCCCAGGCCCATGGCGTCGGGGATGGTGAGGATGTCGGAAAACAGGATCGCCGCATCCAGATCGAAACGTTCAATTGGTTGCAACGTCACTTCGCAAGCCAGCTCCGGCGTCTGCGCCAGCGCCAGGAAACTGCCGGCGCGCTCGCGTGTGGCGCGATACTCGGGCAGATAACGCCCGGCCTGACGCATGATCCACACTGGTGTGGTGTCGACGGGTTCGCGACGCAGGGCGCGCAGCAGGCGGTCGTTGGCAAGCTCAACTGCCATGGGGAGACTCCATGCCTTGGGTGATCATGACCTGATAGCCGCGCTTGACCTGACGGTCGCGGGCCTGTTCGAAAGCGGCCAGTGCGCTGTCGCGATCAAGGTAAAGCTCCTTGCGCAGGGTGGCGCGGCCGCCTTCGGTGCCCGACTCGCGGTACAGCGTCCAGCCGCCGAGCAAGTCCTGTTGAAGCACCAACTGGACGTAACGCGGCGACTCGCCGGCAGCGGGCTTGGTTTGCAGGTAGATGCGCATGGCGGGAGTGTAGGGGACGGCGGTGGCGTATGGTAAACGACAGGGCGTCTCACCCGCGTGAGCGGGCAGCGCCGGACAGCACGGGTCGGCGCGTCAGCTTGAGCTTGACGTGAAACGGCCGTCCATTGCGCACGCCGGCAAGTGCGACCGTGGCGCCGGGCGCCATCGCCGAGGCGCGTCGATACAGATGTGGCGGGTCGACGATGTTGTGCGTGCCGATCTTCAGCAGAATGTCGCCGGGCTGGATGCCCGCCTTGTCCGCCGGGCCGCCCGGATAGACGCCGGTGACCATCACGCCGCGCGCGGCTGCCGGCAATCCGCTGTTGGCGGGCACCGGCACGTGGGCATAGCTGATGCCCAGCCAGCTGCGCACCACGTGGCCGGTGTCGATGATTTGCTGCATCACGCGGCTGGCGGTCTTGACCGGAATGGCGAAACCGATGCCCTCGGCGCCGCTGGCATGCCCGAGCAGGGCCGTATTGATGCCGACCAGATTGCCGTGCGCGTTGATCAGCGCGCCGCCGGAGTTGCCGAAATTGATGGCCGCGTCGGTCTGGATGAATACTTCGGGATTAGCCATGCTCAACTGCCGCCCGATGGCGCTGACGATGCCCATGGTGACCGTCTGGCCGATGCCGAGCGGATTGCCGATGGCCAGCACCACGTCGCCCACGCGCGTCGCGGTGGAAGCCATCCGGATGGCTGGCAAATCGCTGACGTCGATCTTGAGGACGGCCAGATCGGTATCCGGATCCGCGCCCACCACCTGCGCCTGCGCCACGCGCCCGTCGTACAGCAGCACCTGGATGTTCTGCGCGCCGGTGATGACGTGGTTGTTGGTCAGGATGTAACCGTCGGTACTGACGATGACGCCCGATCCCAGGCTTTGTTCGCGCCGCGTGTAGGCCGGCCCGGTGGGCACGTTGCCGAAAATGCGGCGCAGCGGCTCGGGCAGCGTCGGCTGCTCGGTCACCAGCTTGTTGGCGTAGATGTTGACCACCGAAGGCGCGGCGCGCGCCACGGCATCGGCATAGGACACCGGGCCTTTCCGTGTGACCGGCGCACTGCTGCTGGCGGTGGCGGTGACGGTTGTCGTGGCCGGCGCAGGCGCGGTCAGCCCCAGGCGCTCGCGCAACCGGTGGCCCGTGCCGGGCCAGAACAGGCCGACCACAAAGGCAATCGCCAACCCGATCACGGCAAAGCGGACGACAAAAGTTAACGTATGTGTGAGACGGCGCATGAAGGTCGATGGGCAATGGACGATGAAGTGACGCGCATTTGGCGGAACAGCCGGCCGGCGATCAGGCGCGAACGCAAGGATGTAGCGACAAAATGCCACTGGCAAGGTGGCAAAAAGGCTTTAGCGTTGTATCGTAAACAGATTGTGCGGCGAGGGGAATGTCGGGGCCGTTTTTGCGTTGCGATATGGGGATGTTGCGCACGTTGCGCGCCAGATTGTACGGATTCAGGCCTGTCGGTACACTAACCCGATTTTCACGAATGTGATTTTCGGGCGCTGCCCAACAACTCGATACATGGCATAGGCATATTTGCGGAGAGCCTGATGACGAACGAAGCCGTCGATCATGGTCGACGCCGTTTTCTCACCGCGACCACGGCTGTGGTCGGTGCAGCCGGTGTGGCGACAGCGATCGTACCGTTCATCAAATCATGGGAGCCCAGCGCCCGCTCGAAGGCGGCGGGAGCTCCGGTCACGGCCGACATCAGCAAGATCAAGTCGGGGCAGATGGTCACCTACGGGTGGCGCGGATTGCCCGTCTGCGTGATCAACCGCAGCAAGGATCAGGTCGCCACGTTGACCAGCAAGGACGTGGAAAGCCGCCTGCGCGATCCCGACTCCGACGTCACCAGCCAACAGCCCGCGTACTGCAAGAATCCGACGCGCTCGATCAAGCCCGAGTGGCTGGTCATGACCCTCATATGCACGCATCTTGGCTGCGTGCCCGATTTCAAGCCCAAGATCGGCCCCGAGCCGTTCGACCCGGACTGGAAATCCGGCTTCTTGTGCCCGTGCCACAAGTCGCGCTACGACATCGCCGGGCGCGTCTATCAGGGCGTGCCGGCGCCACTCAACATGGTGATCCCGCCGTATCACTTCATTGACGACACCCATGTCGAAATCGGTGTCGATCCGAAGAACAAGGGGGCAGCGTAATGGCCAAGGTGTTTTCGAGCATCGGGAGCTGGGTCAACGAGCGCACTCCCGGCATGATGCCTGCATACCGCAAGCACATGAGCGAGTACTACGCGCCGAAGAACTTCAACTTCATGTATTTCTTCGGTTCGCTGGCGCTGGTGGTGCTGGTCAACCAGATCCTCACCGGCATCTTCCTGACGATGTTCTACAAGCCGAGCGCCGAGATCGGCTTCTCGGGCATGTCGCAGGCCTTCATCTCCGTGCAGTACATCATGCGTGACGTGGATTGGGGCTGGCTGATCCGCTACATGCATACCACCGGCGCGTCGATGTTCTTCATCGTCATCTATTTCCACATGTTCCGCGGCCTGATGTACGGCTCGTACAAGAAACCGCGCGAGCTGGTGTGGCTGCTGGGCATGCTGATCTTCCTGGTGCTGATGGCCGAGGCCTTCATGGGCTATGTGCTGCCGTGGGGCAACATGTCCTACTGGGGCGCCAAGGTGATCATCTCGCTGTTCGGCGCGATTCCCTGGATCGGCGACACCCTGGTGACGTGGATCATGGGCAACTTCATCCCCGGCGACGCCACCTTGAACCGCTTCTTCGCGCTGCACGTGATCGCGCTGCCGCTGGTGCTGCTGTTGCTGGTGGTGCTGCATCTGGCGGCGCTGCACGAAGTGGGCTCGAACAACCCCGAGGGCGTGGAAATCAAGAAGGTCAAGGACGAAAATGGCAGGCCGAAGGACGGCATTCCGTTCCACCCGTACTACACGGTCAAGGACCTGTTCGGCGTCGGCTTCTTCCTGCTGATCTGCGCCTTCGTGATCTTCCTGGCGCCGAAGATGGGCGGCTGGTTCATCGAGCACGACAACTTCGTGCCGGCCAACTCGCTGGTGACACCGGCGGCGATCAAGCCGGTGTGGTACTTCACGCCGTTCTACGCCATCTTGCGCATGATTCCGGACAAGCTCGGTGGCGTGGTGGTGATGTTCGCCTCCATCGTGATCTTGTTCCTGACGCCCTGGCTCGACCGCGGCAAGGTCAAGTCGGTGCGCTATCGCGGCGTCGGCTACAAAGTGTTCCTGACCCTGTTCGCGCTGTCGTTCGTCTGCCTGGGCCTGATCGGCGCCGAGGTGGTGCCGGACATCATCGTCGCGATCTTCGGCGCCCATGCCAATGTCACCGCCATCCAGAATGCGTTCGGACGCATCTGCGTGGCGGTCTATTTCGGCTTCTTCCTGTTTCTGTGGGCGTACACATTCTTCGGATGGGAAAAGACCAGGCCGGTTCCGGAACGGGTGACCACGCATGAGTAAGCGAATTCTTGTTTCCTTCGTCCTTGCGCTGGGCCTGCTCGTCGGCGCGACATCCGTCCAGGCCCAGGAAGCCTCCGGCCCCGAGTTGATGGAATCGGGCGCCAATCTCCGCGATACGGCTTCCCTGCAGCGCGGCGCCAAGTTGTTCATGAACTACTGCGTGGGCTGCCATTCGCTGCATTTCATCCGTTACTCGCGCATCGCCAGCGACCTCGGCCTGACCGAGGACGAGGTCATGAACAACCTCAACTTCACCGGCGCCAAGTTTCATGATCCGGTGGTGTCGGCAATGCCCGAGGAAGGCGCCACGCAGTGGTTCGGCAAGGCGCCGCCCGACCTTTCGCTGATCGTCAACAACAAGAGTTCGGACTGGGTCTACAGCTACCTCAATTCGTTCTATCTCGATCCGTCGCGACCGGTGGGCTGGAACAACACCGTGTTTCCCAACGCTTCCATGCCCAACGTGCTGTGGGAGTTGCAGGGCATCCAGGTGGCCGAATACGGCAAGCCGGACAAGGCCGGTGACCCCGCGCCGGTGGAAAAACTGACGCTCAAGCAGCCCGGCCGCATGACGCCGACCCAGTACCAGGCCGCCACGCGCGACATCACGGCGTTCCTCGAATACGTGTCCGAGCCGGCGGCCCTGAAGCGTCACAGCATGGCGCCATGGGTGCTTCTGTATCTGGCGGCGTTCACGTTTTTGGCATGGTTGCTCAAGCACGAGTACTGGAAGGACGTACACTGATTCCCGGTTGGTGCCATCATGGATGGCGCCACCGTGCCCCGGAGGGGAGCCCGCATGACTCAAATCGCGCACTCGCGTACCGTCCTTACCCTTTACACCAATGCCGACGGCATCCAGTGCCATCGGGTGCGGTTGATCCTGGCCGCCAAGGGTGTCACCTACGAACGTGAAATGGTCGACCCGGCCAGTCCGCCCGAGGATCTGGTCGAAATCAACCCGTATGGCGACGTGCCCACCCTGGCCGAGCGTGACATGGTGCTGTACGACACCGCCGTGGTGTGCGAATACCTTGACGAGCGCTATCCGCATCCGCCGTTGATGCCGATCGATCCGTTGTCGCGCGCGCGCCTGCGCCTGGCCGCGGCACGCATCGAATACGACTGGCTGCCGCTCATCGACACCATCAACGAAGGCGGCCGGCCCGCCGACACGGCACGCAAGCACCTGCGCGAGCAACTGCTGACGTCGGTGCCGCTGTTCAAGGCCTCGCGCTTCTTCCTCAATCCGGAAATGAGTCTGGCCGACTGCCTGGTGGCGCCGGTCGTCTGGCGCTTGCCGGTACTGGGCGTCGACCTGGGCCGCGAAGGCAAGCCCATCGTCGATTACGGCGAACGCATATTCCATACCCAGGGCTTTGCCCGCAGTTTGACCGATGCCGAAAGGGCCATGCGCGAGTGACAGGCAACGACGATACCTCCAACATGACCTCCAATCGTCCGTACCTGTTGCGGGCCATCTACGACTGGATCAGCGACAACGATCTCACCCCCTACGTGCTGGTGGACGCCACCGTCGAAGGTGCACGCGTTCCGCCGCAGGTCGTCCGCGACGGCCAGGTCGTGCTCAACCTGGCCATGCAAGCCGTGGCCGACCTCGACCTCGGCAACGAGTGGATCAGCTTCAAGGCGCGTTTTTCCGGCGCCAGTCATACCGTTACCTTCCCGATTCATGCCGTCCTCGCCATTTATGCGCAGGAAAACGGCCAGGGCATGATGTTTGCCGACGGCGACCATGGCGGCACGCCGCCACCGGAAACACCGCCCCCCGGCGACGGCGACGACAAGCCCTCGGACGAAAGCGACAAGCCGCCCAAGCGTGGCGCGCCGCATTTGCGCGTCATCAAGTAGGGGCGGCGTAGGGCGGGCAGTGCCCGCCCTACGCGTCATGGTTCATGCCGACCGAAGTGTCAGGAATCCCTTCACGTCGTCCGGTCATGCGAGATCCGTTCCAGCAAATGAGTGACGGCACTGCGGGCGTCCAGGTTGTCGGCTTCCGGCGGTTTCAGCCAGGCGGCGCTGACACCGGCCAGACGACCATGCAGCAGCCATAGGCTGCCGGGCTGACGGTCATTGCCGCTCACGCTGACTTCGAAGCTGTAATGGCGCTCCAGTGCCAGGCGTCCGTCGTGACGGCGCAGCTTGAGCGCCGACAGGCCTACCGTGTGATCGAGCAGTTGTACCTGGTGGTTGGTACACAGGCGCCGCGCCGCGCGCAGGGCGTGATCGTGCTGGTGCAGCGTATCCAGCCATACGCCGGCGGCAACGATCAGAGCCAATAGCAGAATCAGTTCAAACGGCATGAGAGGAGTGTGCGCTGTGGATGCATGTCGGGCAAGCGGACCGGACGTGAGGCCGTCCGATGGTCACGCCATCGTCAGCATGCTCAGAGCATCGTGAGCCGCATGGAAAGGTCGATGGCGCGCACGTGCTTGGTCAGCGCACCAACCGAAACGAAGTCCACGCCGGTGGCGGCGATGGCCGGCAGGCAATCAAG
The DNA here is from genome assembly GCA_035698945.1 of Oleiagrimonas sp. Lineage (GTDB taxonomy): Bacteria > Pseudomonadota > Gammaproteobacteria > Xanthomonadales > Rhodanobacteraceae > Oleiagrimonas. Next base: position 13,944 of record DASSBH010000268.1, on the reverse strand, counting down.
TTCCACGCTGCCGGAAATTTCCAGCGAAACGCGGCCGGCAGCGCGCTGGACAGCCTCACGCAGGGTGTCCGGGGCGAATTCGTCGAGCATGATGCGATCGACGCCGGCAGCCAGGGCCTGATCCAGCTCGTCCAGGGTTTCCACTTCCACTTCCAGCAGCAGATCGGGATGCTGCGCGCGCGCGGTGCGCACGACGGCGGCGATGCTGCCGGCGGCGGCGATGTGGTTCTCCTTGATGAGGAAGGCGTCGTGGAGGCCGGCGCGGTGATTGGTGCCGCCGCCCATGCGCACGGCATATTTTTGCGCCGCGCGCAGGCCGGGCAGCGTTTTGCGCGTATCCAGCACGCGCGTGCGCGTGCCGGCCAGGGCGGCGGCATAGCGCGAGACCGTGGTGGCGGTGCCGGACAGGGTTTGCAAAAAGTTGAGCGCAGTGCGTTCGGCGGTCACCAGCGCGCGAGCCGGGCCGGAGAGGGCGCAGAGCGTGGTTTCGGCCTCGACATGATCGCCATCGGCTACGCGCCAGTCGATGGTCACGCCCGGGTCGACCTGACGAAAACAGGCGTCGAACCATGCGGCTCCAGCGATGACTGCCGGCTCGCGGCAAATCACCACGGCCTTGGCGCGCGCCTCGATGGGCAAGAGAGCGGCGGTGACGTCGCCGCTGCCGATGTCCTCGCGCAGGGCGCGCTTGACATCGTCGCGGATGGCGGTTGCCGGGGGCAGTGCGGAGAGTGGCGGTGTCGCAGCGGAAGTGTTGGGCATGGCATCGGAACGTGACGGCGTGCCGCGCATGATACGGCATTCGTCAGACCCGGATACGTAGGGCGGGCACTGCCCGCCATGGAAGCCTCATGCACGCGAACCGCACTTCGATGGTTTCTGACACGGATCGACGCGGATGGGCACGGATACAGAAAAATCCTGATCTGTGTTCATCCGTGTTCATCCGTGTCCGGCTTTTTTGTTGGAAAAGCCTTCATGTATGCGGGCCATGTTCGGCAGGCAGTGCCCGCCCACGAAAGCAGGAGTCTCACGCGTGCGAGAACCGTATTCGGCAGACAGTGCCCGAGTTACGGAGCGGCGTTGTTTTCGGTGGGCTGCTCGGGCTTGGTTTGGGTTTGCCGCAGGCGTTCGACGATGGCGTCGAGGGCGCGGTCGAACAGCGGCAGCTCTTCGAGAACGATGGCGTTGCCGTGGGCGAATTCCTGCGCCAGCTCGACCGCCGTCTTGTCGGCCACTTTCAACCCGCGTCGATTGACGAACAGGTACTTGCCGCTGATCGGGCTGATCCACGACAGTTTGGCGCGCTCGCCGGAGGCCTTGTCTCCGCTGGAAAATTCCAGCCAGTCGCCGACCTTGAGGGCGCGTACGCGTTCGATGTGGGGGTTGTCCGCTTCCGGCGCCTTGTCGGCCACGGCCTCGGCGGTTTCCGCTTCGGCTTCGGCCAGCACTTCCGGGCTGGCGATGGTTTCGACCGAGTCGGGAATGAGCTTGCTCGCATCGGCCTGCTCGTCCATGGCCGCGGGCGGGGCTATTTCGCCCAGCTGCACGCGGTACATGGTGTTGAGCTGGATCATCAGCGATTCGACATCGGCATCCTGGAAGGCCACGGTGGCCAGACCGTGGCGCAACGATTTTTCCAGCAACGGCAGAAGTTGCCGCAGCCGCTTGCGTTCGGCTTCGTCCTTCTTGGGCAGTGCGCTCCAGATGAAATCGTCGACGAAGCGCAGGGCCACGCGGAATTCCTGCGACTCCTCGCCCTGGCGCAGCAGGGTCAGCACCATGTAGTTGGCCCAGGCGCGGGTCAGGATGCTGCGGATGAGCTCCGGCAGTGCCTGTTCGTCCAGGCGAACGAGAATTTCCTTGGCCGCGCGACGTCTTGCCTGCTGCAGCTTTTCGCGGCCGCGCACGGCTTCGGCAACGCGCTGCTCGGACAGCTCGGCGCGCTTGCGGCTGGCGGCCTGAAAGTCGGCCAATTCCTGTTCCAGACGACTGAAGATGTCCATGTCGTCGTCGAATTCCTGAAGCAGGGTTTCGACGATGCCATGCACCTTGGCGTACAGACGCCGGTCGCGATCGGACTCTTCGGACCAGCCCTTGGCCGCTTCGGCCAGTGCATCCAGCAGGCGTCTGGCCGGGTGCGTGGTGTGCGCGAACATGCGCCGATCCAGGATGGCCGCCTTGAGGTAGGGAATCTGCAGCCGTGCCAGCAGCACCTGCATTTCGACCGGAAGGTTGCGGTCTTCGAGGATGAACTCGAACAGCATGCCGACCAGGTCGATGGTGTCCTCGTCGGCGCCGGACATGTGCACCTTGGCGTCGCCGCGCAGCCGACCGACCTGCTTGAGCAGGTGCGCCTTGAGCTTGGCGATGTCCTGCATGCTGATGGTGCCATCCATCTGATCGGCGTGCGTGACGGTGTCGATCGCCATCTCGTTCTGCAGCAGGCTCAGCGCGCCCAGCAGCTCGGCCGGGCTCAGCGATGGCAAGCCGGATGCCACGGAACCGTACCCGGCGCCTTCGCCGCGCCGCGACGACAGCAGGGTATTGAGGGTCTGGTAAAACTCGGCCTGGAAATCGGTGTCTTCGGCGGCCCCGGCGGCGGCCGCGCCCGCACCCTGTTGGGATGCCGCGCGCTTCTGGCCATGCAGCTCATGGTGCAGCCTGGGCAGGACGCCGGCGCGAGCCAGTTGATGGTTGAGCTCGGTGTACAGCTCGCCCAGGCCGGTCATGACGTAGCGGTCGAAAAGCTTGTAGATGATGAGTCGGACGCGGGTTTCCACGTCCAGCTCGCGCATGGATTGGCGGAACGCCTCGCACAGCATGGTCGGGCCGAGCGGGTTGCTGGAATCCTCAACCTTGTTGCCGCCGCAGATCACCGACAGGCGCTGGTTGACGGCATACAACTGCCGCGCCAGGCGGCTCTGTGCCTTGCTGGTCATGCTGGCGATGGCCAGCGACTCTTCCAGTTCGGTGTCGTCGACCAGCGACAGCTCGCCATGACTGCCCGGGCCGGTCGAGATGCCGCCCTGGGACTGCGTGTTGCGGCCGGCGGCGAAATCGGTGAGCATGCGCCGGACTTCGCTCTGGAACTGGCGTTCGGTCAGGGCGCGCTTCTTGCGCACTTCGCGCATGCCGTCGAAATACTGGGTCTGCACGGCATTGCTTTCGGCTTTTTCGGCCAGGTCGAACAGCGTGTCGTCGACACGCTCGAACATGTTGTCGGCGAGCTTCTTCAGATGCTTGGCGCTGACCTGATGGACATTCTCCAGCAGGTTGCCCACGCGCTCGTTGCGTGGATCCTGGTGCGAGCCGAAATCGACTATGTTGGTAGGGTCGTTGACAGGACTCATGGTCGGTTCTCAGCGGGCAATGGTACGGACAGATGCTGGGTGACCATTGTCGCGCCGTCCCGTTGGCAAAACGTGAACAAAGTCACGTTGCGTCAGACAGTGGGGAAACCGTTCAGCTGGGTGGTGCCGATGCCCTCCTCGGGCAGCAGCACCGGGATGTCGTCCTCGATGCGGTAGACGACCTTGCCGTCGGTGGTGATCAGGCCGTCGCCCAGCGGTTTGTAGACACGCACGTTTTCAACCGTATCCACCGCGCCTTCGCCGATGGCCTGGTTGATGTGCGCGATCTCGTCGCGACGCAGGAGACGCAAAGGGGTCTTGCTGACCGGGCAGCACAGGATGTCGAGCAGGCGCTTGTTCATGCCGGTACAATACCCGTTTTTGGGCGACCGATACAGCCATGAGTTCGACTGCCAACGCGCCTCGCGTCGGCGTGGTGATGGGCTCGCGCTCCGACTGGGACACGCTGGAGCACGCCGCATCCACGCTGGAAAATCTGGGTATTGCCCATGAAGTCCAGGTGGTTTCCGCGCACCGCACCCCCGACCTGTTGTTCGATTATGCCGAGCAGGCCGCCTCACGCGGGCTGCAGGTGATCATCGCCGGCGCCGGCGGCGCCGCACATCTGCCCGGCATGCTGGCCGCCAAGACGCGTTTGCCGGTGTTCGGCGTGCCGGTGCAGTCGAAGGCTTTGAGCGGCATGGATTCGCTGCTCTCGATCGCGCAGATGCCGGCAGGCATTCCCGTGGGCACCCTGGCCATCGGCCGCGCCGGCGCGGTCAATGCGGCCCTGCTGGCCGCCGCGGTGCTGGCGCTGCACGATCCGGCCGTGGCCGAGGCGCTGGAAACCTTCCGTGCCGATCAGACGCGCCAGGTGCTGGATCACGCCGATCCGAGGCAGTCATGAACGGTCGGCAGCCAGTGGTCGGTGTGCTTGGCGGCGGTCAGCTGGCGCGCATGCTGGCGCTGGCCGGCGTGCCGCTGGGCGTCAATTTCCAGGTGGTCGACGGCAAGACGGATGTCTGCGCTGCACAAGCCGCGCCGGTGTCCGCGATGGACTGGGACGACCACGACAAGCTCGGCGCCTTCGCCGATCAGATCGACGTGGCGACCTTCGACTTCGAGAACGTGCCCGCCGACACTGCCCGCTGGCTGACGTCGCGCACGCGCGTGGCGCCCAATCCGGAAGCGTTGGCGGTGGCCCAGGATCGTCTGGCCGAAAAAACCACTTTTGCCGCCATCGGCTTGCCCACCGCGGATTTCCGCGCGGTCGACACGCGCGAGGATCTGCAGCGCGCCGTGGCCGAGATCGGCACGCCGGCCATCCTCAAGACACGCCGCATGGGTTACGACGGCAAGGGCCAGTTCCGCCTGAAGTCGGCAAACGATGTCGACGCCGCCTGGCAGGCACTGGGTGAGCCGGCCGCGCAGTACGGATTGATCCTGGAAGCCTTCGTGCCGTTCGAGCGCGAAGTGTCGGTGGTCGCGGTGCGTGGTCGCGACGGCGAATTCCGCGCGTGGCCGCTGACTCAGAACTGGCATGTCGACGGCATCCTGTCGATGAGCATGGCCCCGGCGCTGCATGCCGATGCGTTGCAGGCCAAGGCGTTCGAGCATGCGCGGCATCTGGCCGAAAAGCTCGACTACGTGGGCGTGTTCGCGCTGGAGCTGTTCGTGGTCGACGGCGACCTCAAGGGCAACGAGATGGCCCCGCGCGTGCACAACTCCGGCCACTGGACGATCGACGGCGCCGTTACCAGCCAGTTCGAGAACCACGTGCGCGCGGTGCTCGGTTTGCCGCTCGGCGATACCTCGGCTCGCTGTCCGAGCGTGATGTTCAATTGGGTCGGCGAGCTGCCGGATGTTGCACCGTTCCTGCACGTGGCCGACGCGCATTGGCACGATTACGGCAAGGATCCGCGCGCCGGCCGCAAGGTGGGCCACGCGACTGTGTGCGCCGCCGATTTGGCGAGTTTGGGCGAACGGCTCAAGGCCGTTGCCCAGGCACTGGGCCGGCAGGAACAGGTGGCGCCCGTGCTGGCGATGCTGGCCGAAGACTGACAGCTTTCCTGATCAGCGTCGAAGTTCAGCAACGAAAGGCCTCTCTCCCCTCGGGAGAGGGGTTGGGGTGAGGGTTCCTCGAAGGCGTCAGATTCCAAAAATTCACCAGCCCTGTGACTTCGCCGAACCCTCATCCGGCGCTTCGCGCCACCTTCTCCCGAGGGGAGAAGGAATTCCTTCGCTGAACTTCCACGCCAATCAGGTCATTTCTTCGGCTTGACCGGCTTGTGCCGATGCGGTTCGGCATCGACGGAAATATATTCGGGCTCGGGCGTGTCCAGACGCATGGCGGTGAGCTTGCCGCCCCAGACGCAGCCGGTATCCAGCGCATGTACGCCGAGACCGGCGAAGCGACCCAGCGCCGACCAATGGCCGCAGATGATGCGGATGTTGCGTTGGCGCATGCCGGGAACGGCAAACCAGGGATAGAGGCCGGCTTTCTGCGTGCCAGGTATGTCCTTGGCATCGAAGTCGATGCGGCCGTGCGTGTCGCAATAGCGCATGCGGGTCAGCACGTTGATGGTGGCGCGCGAGCGGTCCAGCCCCTTCAGACGTGGCGACCACGCGGCCGGACGGTTGCCGAACAGGTGCTTGAGCAGCCGGTGATGACCCGGCCCTGTCAGTTCGCGTTCGACATCGGCGGCGGCGCGGATGGCCTGGCGTACCGTCCAGCGCGGCGCGAGGCCGGCGTGCACCATGATCCAGCCCAGTTTTTCGTCGTGATGGAGCAGTTTCTGTCGACGCAGCCATTCGAGCAACGTGGCGCTGTCCTCGGCGAACAGCACCTGACGCAGCTCCGGGTTGACCCGTTCCTGCGCCTCGCGCGGGCGCTCGGCCACGGCCAGCAGGCTCAGATCATGGTTGCCGAGAGTGATGACGCTGGAATCACGCAGGGAATGGATCAGTCGCAAGACCTCCAGCGACTGGCCGCCGCGATTGACCAGATCGCCGCAAAACCACAGCTTGTCGGCAGCAGGATCGAAGCGGAGACGGTCGAGCAGACGTTGCAGTTCGGGTAGGCAGCCCTGCACGTCGCCGATGGCGTAGACCGCCATGTCAGCGCGACCCTTCGCGATGCGTCGGCCAGTTCAATGCAGTGTCCTTGGAATGGCCAGCGTGAAGGGCGCGATGGGCGCCTCGAAATGGGTGCCGTCGTCGGCCAGCATCCGGTAGCTGCCCTGCATGGTGCCGACCGGCGTTTCCAGCACGGCGCCGGAGGTGTACTGGTAATCCTCACCCGGGCGCATCCATGGCTGCTCGCCGACCACGCCGTCGCCTTGCACTTCTTCCACCTTGCCGTTGGCGTCGGCAATGATCCAGCGGCGCGACAACAGTTGCGCCGGCATCTGTCCGGTGTTGCGCAGGGTGATGGTGTAGGCGAACACGAAGCGGTTGTCGCCGGGCCGCGATTGCTGCGGCACGAAACGGGTTTCCACCTGGATGTCGAACATGTAGGGCTTGTCGTCCATGGCGTGATTGTCGGGCAGTGGCGAGGTGTCAGGCAAGCCGACGCGCGGCCAGTATGCGGGCCAGACGGACGAAATCCTCTGGCGGCAAGGTTTCGGCGCGGGCGCGCGGATCGATGTCGGCCTCGCGCAGGGCGTCGGCGTCGAGCAATTGGCGCAGCGCGTTGGACAAGGTCTTGCGGCGCTGGCCGAAAGCCGCCTTGACCACGGCGTCCAGACAACCGTCGTCCACTTCGAGGCGCTGCCCGGGCGGCAATGGCGTCAGCCGCACCACGGCCGAATCCACCCTGGGTGGCGGATTGAAAGCGTCGGGCGGCACATCGAACAGCGGATCGACACGGCAGGCCAGTTGCAGCATCACGCTGAGCCGGCCATAGGTCTTGCTGCCGGGCGCGGCCGCCATGCGCATGACCACTTCCTTCTGCAGCATGAAGTGCATGTCGACGATGACGTCGGCGTGGGCTACGCAGTGGAACAGGATCGGACTGGAAATGTAGTAGGGCAGGTTGCCGACCAGACGCAGTTTGTCACCGGCGGCCAGCGCCGTGAAGTCGGTCTGGAGGACATCGCGCTGGATGATGTCGAGCTGGCCGATCGACGCGGCAGCCTGCTCGAGACGCGGGATCAAATCAGTATCCAGCTCAATGGCGGTCAGCTGACCGGTCTTGCGCAGCAGCGGCAAGGTCAGCGCGCCTTCGCCGGGGCCGATCTCGACAATGCGGTCGCCGTCGCGCGGCGCCAGCGCCGCAATGATGCGGTCGATGTAATGGCTTTCGCGCAGAAAATGCTGACCGAAGTGTTTTTTGGGATGTGCTTGCACCTTGCGTCCTCGCTATACGCCTCGCGTCCCATGCCCTTCGACCAGCGTCATCGCCAGTTGCGCCGCCGCCATCAGGCTCGATGCATCCGCCTTGCCCGTTCCGGCCAAGTCCAGCGCCGTGCCGTGATCGACCGAGGTGCGGATGAAAGGCAGCCCCAGCGTGACATTGACGGTGCGCTCGAAAGCCTCGCTTTTCAGCACAGGCAAGGCCTGGTCGTGGTACATCGCCAGCACGGCGTCGTAATGCGTGCGCTGGGCCGGCACGAAGGCGGTGTCGGCCGGCAATGGACCGATCAGATGCATGCCCTCGGCGCGCAGGGCTTCCATGGCCGGCGTGATGGTGTCGATTTCCTCGCGCCCCAGATAGCCGCCTTCGCCAGCGTGCGGGTTGAGCCCGAGCACGGCGATGCGCGGTTCGGCCAAGCCGAAGCGTCGTTTGAGATCGGCATGCACAATGCGCAGGGTGCGTTGCAGGCGTTCGATGGTGATCGCCGCCGGCACATTGGCGAGAGGCAGATGGGTGGTGGCGAGGGTGACCCGCAGTGTGTCGCTGGCCAGCATCATCACCACCTCGCAGCCCGCGCGTTCGGCGAGAAATTCGGTGTGCCCTCTGAAGGGCTCTCCGGCGGTGTTGATGACCGACTTTTGCACCGGCGCGGTGACCATGGCGTCGAAACTTCCGTCCAGACAGCCGTCGGCGGCGCGTGCGAGCATGTTGAGCACGTGGAAGGCGTTGCGCGGATCGGGCGCACCGGGCGTTTCCTCGGCGCGCAGGGGCACGTGGACCAGGCGCAGGCTGCCGGCGGCGCGCAGGTGGCGGGGTTGGCCATCGTCGTCCTCAACCTTCAGTGAAATGCCGCAGCGTTTGGCCGCGCGCGCCAAAAGGTCGCGATCGGTGATGGCAATCAGATCGGCGGCCAACGGCGTGGCCGCCAGCTTGGCGAGCAGTTCAGGACCGACGCCGGCCGGTTCGCCGGCGGTCAACGCCAGCCGCGGCAGGGCGCCGGATGGCCGTTCGCTCACGAATCCTTCTTTTCCTGTTTGGACGGATCGCGCAGGGACGGAATGCGGATATCGACGAAGGAGCTGGAGCGCAACTGGCGCAGGAAATCGCCATAGGCCTGCTCGGCCTTGCGGTTGCCGATGGCCTGGCGGGCCTTCTGACGACGCATTTCGTCGGTGACGTCGCTCTGGCGGATGCCTTCCAGCTTGACGATGTCCCAACCCACGGGGGTCTGGAACGGCTTGGAAACCTCGCCCTTGTTCAGCGTCTTGAGCACCTTGGCCACGGCCGGCCCGTGTTCCCGCAGTTGGAACCAGCCGAGATCGCCGCCGATATTGGCCGAGGTGTCGTCGTCGGAGTTCTTCTTGGCCAGGTCGGCGAAATCCTTGGACTTTTCGGTGATCTGCTTGTACAGATCCTCGGCCTTCTGCTGCGCCTGCTGGGCACTGACCAGCTCGCTCGGTTTGATCAGTATCTGACGCGCGTGATACTCGGTGACCACGTCACGGTCGCCCTTTTGCCGATCCACCAGCTTGAGAATGTGGAAACCGCTGGGGCCGCGCAACGGAGGCGTGACGTCGCCGGGCTGCATCCTGGCCACCAGTTCGGCGAAGGCTTGCGGGATTTCGTTCATGCTGCGCCAGCCCAGGTCGCCGCCGTTGAGCGCATCCTGGGATTCGGAGTAGCGGATGGCGGCGGCATTGAAGTCCATGCCGCCGTGGATGGCCTGTTCCGCCTGCTCGGCCTTGGATTTGGCCGCGGCGATGTCCGACGGGCTGGCGCCCGAGGGAATCAGGATTTCGATGTGCGCCAGGTGCACCTTGCCCATGCTGAACGAGGGGTTCTTGAGCAGGTTGTCGACCTCGGCGTCGGTGACCTGCACCTTGCTTTGCACGACCTGGGTGCGCAGTTTCTGTACCAGGATCTGGTCGGCGATGTTTTGCTGGAAGGCGGCAAAGCTGCCGCCGCCCTGGATGATGCGCTGGCGCAACTGGTCGGGGCTCATCCGGTTGTTGGCGGCGACGTTGGCAATGGCATTGCTGACGTCATTCTGGGAGACGCGGATGCCCTGTTCCTGGGCGTGCTGCACCTGCAGCTTCATCAGGATCAGGCGGTTGAGCACCTGGCGTTTCAGCACGTCGTCCGGTGGCAGTTGCTGCGGGTTCGATGCGTATTGCTGTTTGACCGACTGCACGGCCTGATCCAGGTCGCTTTGCAGGATGATGTCGTCCTCGGCGACCGCGACGATGCGGTCGATCATCGCCGGCTGGTTGCTCTTGGCGCCGCCGGGTTGCGCACCGGGCAGGAATTGCGCGTGGGCCAGCGGTGTCAGCAACACGGCCAGCAAAAACACGAAAAGGGCGGAAATCTGCTTCATCGGCGAGAAACCTGGTGGTGTCAGGGTCGCTGTCGGGCGACCGCTGGATAGTCGGACAGCATCATGAGACAGCCCGAACCGGCACATGTTCCACCCGGAAGGGTGTCATGCGGTTCCGGTTCGGCACTTATTGATAGCCAAGAATAGCATGGTGCAGGAAGTCTTCCGTCTGCGGACTGAAGCTGCCCAGACCCTTGAACTGGATCTGGAACATGACGGCATTGTCGGTGTCGCCGTGGACATTGCGCACGTAATGCCGGCCGATCAGGCGCACCGCGATGCAGCAGTTCTGGTATTCCACACCAAGCAGGGCCGCCAGGGTCTTGGGTTGACCGCGCTCCCAGTGAGTCTGCCGACGGCGCAGGGCCACGTTCCAGCGGGCCAGCAGCCGCCAGTTCTCGCTGACGGGAATGGCCGCCGAGGCGTCGAACTGTTCCATGAAGTTGACGCGGTAGCGGTAGGAGAAGTTGAGTACGCCGTCGAAACCCAGGCGACGCTGAACCTGCAGCGTGCCGACATCGGTGCGGCGGTGGTTCGGATCCCATTGGTAGACGCTGTTCAGGCGCCATGCCTGGCTGAGGCTCAGACTCATCTGCGCCACGTAATCGGAGCCGTCGAAATCGGTCGGCGGGGTGTTGCGGCCCAGTTGCACCTTTTGCGGCGAAAAATAGTGGATCTGGCCAAAGCTGAAGGATGCCTTCTCCACGCCGCCGTCATCCAGCAGGCGTGTGGTGACGGCCGCGGTCAGGTTGTTGGCGTCCATCTGGCGGTCGGCGCCGGAGAAGCGGTTGGGCGTGAACAGCTGCCAATAGGCGAAGGTCATCTGGCGGGTATCGAAACGCGGCAGGTCGCTCTGGTCGCGGTAGGGCACGTACAGGTAATAGAGGCGCGGTTCCAGCGTCTGCGTGTAGTGGTCGCCGAACAGCGAAGTGTCGCGCTCGAAAATCAGACCGCTGTCGATGCTGGTGATCGGCACACTGCGCGAGGGACGGTTGTCGGTGTAGCCGTAACGGGCCGGGTCGTTGATCAGCTCGTAGGCGGTGTAGCGCCAGGCGATGCGCGGGCGCACGTACCAGGCGGCGCCCTGGTAGTTGGCCTCCAGGTACGGGTACAGATCCACGCGGTTGCCTTCGACGACGCTGTCCTTGCGGAAGGCCACGGCCTCGTTGTCCATGCCGAACTCCAGCGTGCGCGAGAGCGGAATGTCGAGATTGAACCGGGCGCGTGGCCAGCGCCGGTACGGCAGGCTTCTGTCGGAAAGGATGGGATCGACGTTCTGATAGCGGTCGGCGCCCAACGAGGCGCTCCACCAGTCGCCCGAACCGCGGATGTAGGCATTGGAAGCCAGCAATGAAGGCGTGGTGTAACCCTTGAGATCGGATTCGAAATCCTGGAAGTAATACTTGTCCGACGCCTGCTTGATCGACGTGGAAAAGTTCCAGTGCTGGCCGAGGCCGGTGCGATCGCTGAAACGAATCAGGTAGCGGTCGGCGCCATCCTTGATGTCGCGCTCGCGGTTCAGGTGATCGCTGCCGGCGCGCTGGTCGTTGGGCAGGTAGTCGAAGTCCAATTGGCCGCGGCTGCTGCCGAACAGGTAGCGGAACTGGCCGCCCAGCATCAGGCCGCGCTCGGTGTACAGCTGCGGCGTCAGCGTCGCATCGTAGTTGGGCGCCAGGTTCAGATAGTAGGGAATGCTGAACATGAAACCCGAATTGCCGTTGTTGGCAAACGTCGGGTACAGGAAGCCGCTCTTGCGCCGGTTGTCGATGGGGAAACTGAAATACGGCAGGTACAGGAACGGCACGTTGCCCAGGCGCATGGTGGCGCCATGCGCGACACCGACGCCGGTGACCTTGTTGGTGGTGATCTTCTTGGCACTGAACTCCCACACACGGTGGCCGGGATCGCAGGTGGAATAGGTGGCCTGGCTGAAGCGGTTGTGCTTGGGATCGATCAGCTCGGCCTGCGCGGCGGTGCCGTTGCCGCGCGAGCTCAGCATCTGGTACTGCACGTTCTGGGCGATGGCGTAATCCGGCGTGGTGGTGCCGTGGATGCGCGAAGCGGCCAGCAATTCGGCGCTGTCCTGATAGGTCACGTGGCCACGGGCGTCGTAGGCGGTGGTCTGGTCGTTGTAGTTGAGCTGGTCGGCGTTGAGGAGCTGGTCGTAGCGTCGCAGGGTAACGTTGCCGCTCAGGCGGTACAGGCTGCGGTTGGAAGCGTCCACATGCTCGGCATAGACGTTGGTCAAGGCGCTCTCGCGCCCCAGGCTGTCCTCGGGCAGGCCCGGCTGGTAGAACTCGAGCAGGGCATTGGGCCGGCACAGGGCATAGCTGACCGGCCGGTCGGGACAATTGAAGGTGCCCAGCGGGCAGGGCGTGAAACCGGCGTCGTCCGTTGCCGGCGCGCGGGCCGGCAGACGTGCCTGTGCGGCAGCCGGCGCCGGGGCGAAGGCGCCGGCCATGGCGGCAGCGATGGCCCATGCCAGAGCACGGTGGCCCAGAGGGTGGCGAGCGGTGGTCGGCACGGGGCCGGTCTCCTTGATCGTGCAGTTTTTGCGGTAAATCTTATTGAAACCGGTAGGGCGGGCACTGCCCGCCGAACATGGCCGGCGTTTCCATGATGCTTCCATGGCGGGCAGTGCCCGCCCTACTCGTCCGATTCAAGCATGCGGTCATTCAACCAGAACTTCCCTACGCTAGCAGAAAGCCCATGTGACGGGCAGATGGTGAGCTTCAATCCTGCAACAATTCGGCGACATGTGCAGCCACGCCGGCGCGCAAGGCGGCCAGGTCGTAGCCGCCTTCGAGGCAGGAGACGATGCGCCCGCCGGCATGCGCGCGGGCCAGGTCGACCAGATGCTGGCTGATCCAGGCGTAATCATTGACGTCCAGTTCCATATCCGCCAAAGGATCGCGGCGGTCGGCGTCGAATCCGGCCGACACCAGCAGCAGCTGGGGCCGAAAGGCGTGCAGCCGGGGCAGCAGCATGTCGTGCCAGACGCCGCGAAAATCCGCCGACCCCGTGTGCGGCGGCAAGGGAGCATTGACTACGTTGCCGCATCCGGTTTCGTCGGCCGCGCCGGAATCCGGATACAGCGGCATCTGATGGCTGGAGACATACATCACGCGCGGCTCGGCGGCGAAAATGTCCTGCGTGCCATTGCCGTGGTGGACATCGAAATCGACGATGGCGACACGTTTGAGTCGGTGTACGGCCAGCGCATGCGCCGCCGCCACCGCCACGTTGTTGAACAGGCAGAAGCCCATCGCACGGTCGCGCGTGGCGTGATGGCCGGGCGGGCGCACGGCGCAGAAGGCGCGTGTCGCCGTGCCACGCATGACATCGTCGACCGCGGCCACGGCGGCGCCGGCGGCGCGCAGGGCGGCTTCGATCGAACCAGGAGACATCAACGTGTCTTCGTCCAGCCGGAGCAGGCCGTCGGATGGCGCGGCGTCGAGAATGCGTTCGATATGCGCCGGGGCGTGCACGCGCCCGAGTTGCTCGCGCGTGGCGCGCGGCGCCTCGATGCGATCCAGCGCCGCGAAACGGTCTTGATCCAGCTCTTCCAGCACCGCACGCAAACGTGCCGGCGATTCAGGGTGACCGGCGCCGGGATCGTGTTCCAGACAGGCGGGATGCGTGTACAGGCGCAGCACGGACAGCGCTCAGGCCTGCGGCTTCTTGCGCCGCTCGTGCTGCCACAGCACCTCGCCGTGGCCGCTGGCGCGGGCCAGCACGCGGGCCAGCACGAACAGCAGATCCGACAGACGGTTGAGATAATGCGTGACCTGCGGACGCACGTCTTCCTCGCGCGCCAGCGTCACCACCGCACGCTCGGCGCGGCGGCAGACCGTGCGCGCCAG
>DASSBH010000267.1:0-3384 GCA_035698945.1 Oleiagrimonas sp. | reverse complement strand
CTCGTCGGCGAGATGGAAAAGTTCCTTTTCGGCGATGGTTCGACGCCGCCACCGGGCTTCGAACCACCCGAACCGCCCGCCGCGGCTTGACGAATGCGCGCGCACCCGCTCTAATACGCGGCCTTGCGCAAAACATTTTGCGGCCAGATAGCTCAGTTGGTAGAGCAAAGGACTGAAAATCCTTGTGTCCCTGGTTCGATTCCAGGTCTGGCCACCATTTTCGACGGTCTGCATCATGCGGGCCGTCTTTTTTTTGTGCCTGCGCATGAACGTGCCCTGCAGGCGAATGGCCGCGAGGCTCGTTCGAAGGCTGAGGCTGTCGCCTGCAGGCAGGCTCCTACCGAGGAAGGATTGGCCGACGAGGAATTGGTCGACGGAAGTTTGGTCGACGGGTTGGAAGGATCATGGGGTTTTTGTGGTTTTCCGTCCGACGATGATGCGCGCGCCGCGCTGCCAGGTGAGGTATGACCAGGCCCAGTTCCACATCACGGCGAGGCGGTTGCGGAAGCCGATCAGGAACAGGATGTGCGCGAGGAGCCAGAACAGCCAGCCGGCGACGCCGGACAAACGCCAGCCGTGCAGATCCACGACTGCCGAAGATCGGCTGATGCTGGCGAGGCTGCCGAAGTCGCGATAACGGAATGCGCGCGTCGTACGGTCGGCAAGACGGTCACGAATGGTTCGCGCGGCATGTTTGCCCATCTGCTTGGCCGCGGGCGCCAGGCCCGGCACCGGCTTGCCGTCCTGTTCCACGTGGGCAAGATCGCCGATCACGAAAACTTCCGGATGTCCGGGAAGCGAGAGGTCAGGCGTCACCTTTACACGCCCCGCCCGATCACGCTCGCCGCCAAGCTGTTCGCCCAGCGATGACGCGGCGACACCCGCCGCCCACAGCACCGTCCGTGTCCGGATACGCGTGTCTCCCATGCACACGCCATCGGCATCGACATCGGTCACTGCCGAACCCACGTGTACCTCCACGCCCATGCTCTGAAGCTTGCGCTGCGCGGTTGTCGAAAGTTTCTCCGGCATGGCGGACAGCACGTGCGGGCCGGCTTCGATCAGGTGGATGCGCGCCTCGTGCGGATTGGACATGCGAAATTCGCGCGGCAGGGTGTGATGGGCGATTTCCGCAAGCGTGCCGGCCAGCTCGACGCCCGTCGGCCCCGCGCCGACGATGACAAAGGTCAGCCATTGTTCGCGCAAGGCCTCATCGTCTTCGCGTTCGGCGGCCTCGAACGCGGTAAGAATCTGGCGGCGGATCGCCAGGGCGTCGTCCAGAGTCTTGAGCCCGGGCGCACATCGAGCCCAGTCGTCATGGCCGAAATAGGCATGCGTGGAACCCGTCGCGACGACGAGATAGTCGTAGGCGACCGTCTGCTTTTCCGTATTTACCGTCTTGCCGGCCACGTCGATGCCCGTCACTTCCTCCATCCAGACGGTCACGTTGTCCTGTTTACGCACGATATGACGCAACGGCGCGGCAATGTCCGGCCCCGACAGGGTGGCTCCCGCCACCTGATACAGCAGAGGCTGGAACACGTGATGGTTGGCGCGATCGATCAGGGTCACACGCACCGGTGCATGCCGCAGGGCGCGCGTGACCCACAGACCACCAAAGCCGCCACCGAGGATGACGACGTGCGGCAATGATGTGTCCTTATCCATGGCGCACATTATGCCTGCTCGGAATTAATTCAGGCTGCAGCCAAAACTTGCATTCGCTTGCACATAGTGCCGATGAGCCGGAGTCGAAGGGTTGACCTTCCATTTCGTCATTCCGGCGAAAGCCGGAATCCATTGTGATCGGAGCAGAAAGCTCTCAAATTCAATGATATGGCAAGTACGAAAAATGGATTCCGGCTTTCGCCGGAATGACGTGAGGTAGTTTGGTGAGTTTTCGGATTTTGTCCGGGCGCAGTGGACGAAAGCTGCTGACGAACAGCAAACAGTTTTCGAAGTTACCTACGCGGATTCGACAGCCGGATTCAGCGCCGCAAGAAACGCCTCGCCGTAACGCTCCAGCTTGCGCTCGCCCACGCCGCTGATGGCCGCCATGGCCTCGCGCGTTTGCGGGTGTTCGCGCAGCATGGCCAGCAAGGTGGCATCGTGGAAGATGATGTAGGCGGGAACGCCTTGTTCGTGCGCCAGCCGCGCGCGAGTGTTGCGCAGCGTCTCCCAAAGGGCTTGTTCGTGCGGCGCGATTTCCAGGCTGTTGCGCTTGTTTTCGCTGCGTTCGCTGCGGCGCGATGCCTTGCGCTCGACATGGTCGGGCACACGACGCAGATGCAGTTCCGCTTCGCCTTGCAGTACCGGACGCGCCGCCGCGGTGAGGCGCAGCGTGCCGTACCCTTCATCGTCGGGCTGGAGCAGGCCGGCGGCGACAAGCTGGCGGAACACACCATGCCATTGGCGCTTGTCCAGATCATTGCCGATGCCGAACACGTTCAGGCGATCATGCCCGCACGAACGAATGCGTTCGGAATCGCTGCCACGGAGCACGTCCACCAGATATCCCACGCCGAACCGCTGGCCGGTTCGATAGGCACACGACAGCGCCTTGCGCGCGGCGTCGGTGGCATCCCAGGTGTCCGGCGGTTCCAGGCAGTTGTCACAGTTGCCGCAAGGTTCATTGAGCGTTTCGCCGAAATACGCCAGCAGCCGCTGGCGACGGCAGGCCACCGTTTCGGCATAACCGGTCAGCGCATCCAGCTTGGCGCGTTCGACACGCTTGCGCGTTTCGCCGGCCTCCGAGCGCACGATGAATTGCTGCTGGGCCACCAGATCGCTCATGCCGTAGGCCATCCACGCCTCGGCCGGCAATCCGTCGCGACCGGCACGGCCGGTCTCCTGGTAATAACCTTCCAGACTCTTGGGCAGATCCATGTGCGCCACGAAGCGCACGTCCGGCTTGTCGATGCCCATGCCGAAAGCGATGGTGGCGCACATGACGATGCCGTCTTCGTGCAGAAAGCGGCGCTGGTTGTGCTGACGCGCGTCGGCGCTCATGCCGGCGTGATACGGCAAGGCCTGGACGCCCTGCTGTTGCAGCCATTCGGCGGTGGCGTCGACCTTCTTGCGCGACAGGCAGTAGATGATGCCCGACTCGCCTTCGTGATTATCCAGAAACCGCTTCAACTGCTGCTTCGGATTGTCCTTGGCCACCACGCGGTAGCGGATGTTGGGACGGTCGAAGCTGGCCACGAAACAGCGCGCCTGATCCAGCGCCAGGCGTTCGACGATTTCGGCGCGCGTGGGCGCGTCGGCGGTGGCCGTGAGCGCGATGCGCGGCACTTCGGGAAAGTGCTTATGCAGCACCGTCAGTTGCCGGTACTCGGGACGAAAATCATGCCCCCACTGCGACACGCAATGCGCCTCGTCGAT
>DASSBH010000266.1:0-3429 GCA_035698945.1 Oleiagrimonas sp. | reverse complement strand
CAGGTGGGGTGCGGTCGCAAGAATGTCAGCCGGGTGCCTGTAAAATGTCAGACGTGGGGGTGATGCTGCAGGCCCATATCGCACGAAAGAGTCTCGCCATGTATTTGCGTTTGCTGTCGAGCGCCTGTCTGGCGCTATCGTTGATCGCGTCGTCTGTCCACGCGACGCCGCCGCCTGCCGCGCCAGGTCATGGCATCGATCCCAGCGACTGGAATGCGCCGCAGAAGCCGTTCCGCATCTTCGCCAATACCTGGTACGTGGGGCCGCATGGGTTGTCGTCGATCCTGGTGGATACGGGGCAGGGGCTGGCGCTGTTCGACGGCGATTTGCCGGAGTCGGCGCCGCTGATCGAGGCGCATGTCCGCGCCCTGGGTTTCCATGTGCGCGACATCAAGTGGATTCTCAACTCGCATGCGCATGGCGATCACGCCGGCGGTATCGCCGCGCTGCAGGCGGCCAGCGGCGCGCAGGTGCTGGCCAGCAAGGACGGGGCGCGCGAACTGGCACTGGGCGGCGCCGACCGCGACGACCCGCAATATGGCGCGATCCCCGACTATCCGCCGGTGCGGCAGGTGCGCGTGGTGCGCGATGGCGAGACCGTGCGGCTGGGCGACGTGGCCATCGCCGCGCACTACACGCCGGGGCACACGCCGGGCAGCACTTCATGGACGTGGACCTCGTGTGCAGGCAGGCGCTGTCTGCGCATGGTCTATGCCGACAGCCTGACGCCGATCAGCGCGCCCGGCTTCCGCTTCAGCGACCATCCGCGCTACGTGGCGGCGTTCCGCTCCGCGATCGCCACCGTGGCCGCGCTGCCTTGCGACGTTCTGCTGACGCCGCATCCCGACGCCAGCGGGTTCTGGGAAAAGGTGGCGCGCCGCAGGTCGGATACCGACGTGGCGCCGCTGGTGGATGCCGGTGCCTGCCGCGCCTATGCCGCCGCGTACGCGAAAGTGCTGGACGCGCGGCTGGCGCGGGAGCGCGCCGTGGTCGGTGAAAAAGGGCGCGATCCTATGTAATCGTGGTGCGTCATGCGGCGCGCAGTTGCACGCCGATGGCGCGTATCACTTTGAGCAGCGTGTCGGCGCGCGGTTTAGCGCCCGGCGCGAGCGCCTTGTACAGGCTCTCTCGCCCCAGGCCCGCGTCCTTCGCCACCTGTGTCATGCCACGCGCCTTGGCGATGTGGCCGATCGCACGCACCAGTTCATCGGTGTCGTTGTCGGCAAGCACCTGATCCAGATATTCGGCGATGGCCTTCGGGCTGTCCAGGTGTGCTGCCATGTCGAACGGGGAAAGTTTCTTTGCCATAGTCATAGGTCCGTTGCCATTTGTTGCGCTCGCTTGATGTCCGCCTTCTGGCGGTGCTTGTCGCCACCGCACAGGAGCACAATCGCGCGCTCGATCCGCCTTGCGATGGCAATGCGGGCACGCAGATCCCGCAGGCGAGCATGCCAATCCCTGAATTCATCTGTCTGCTCGACCAGATAGTTCATGGACTCAGTGTATCCGAATGAATACGCGCAGGCAAGCTGTGTGTGCCTGGTTCGATGCTTGTGGCGGGGTCGCCCACAAGTGGGCTCCTACAAGTGCGTATTCGGCCGGCAGCGCTGTCGGCCACCGTTTAGAGATCGTAGGGCATGACGTCCTTGTCATGGCTGCCCTTGAGCATGGTGTCCTGGAGTACTTCCAAGGGACCGGCAATGTCCGTCACGCGGCCTTGCGACCCTTCCAGAAATAGCCGATGGCGAGCAGGGCGAACCATACCGGGCTGGCCAGCAGCGCTTCCAGGGTGTCGTCGCGCAGGGTCAGCAGGACCACCACGAAGGCGAAGAACGCCAGGCAGGCCCAGCACATCCATACGCCGCCGGGCATCTTGTATTTCGATGCGCGGTGCAGTTCCGGGCGCTTGCGCCGGTAGACGATGTAGGCGCACAGGATCAACGACCAGACGAACATGAAAAGGACCGCCGACAAGGTCGTGACCAGGGTGAAGGCGGTGACCAGGTTTGGCACCACGTAGACCACCATCGCGCCGACCAGCAGGCAGCCGCAGGAAAACAGCAGGCCGCGCGACGGCACCGCGGCCTTCGACAGTCGCGTGAATGCCCGCGGCGCGTGATTTTCCTTGCCCAGGCCGTACAGCATGCGGCTGGTGGAGAAGATGCCGCTGTTGGCCGAGGAGGTCGCCGAGGTCAACACCACGAAATTGATCAGGCCGGCGGCCGCAGGGAGGCCGGCCAGCACGAACAGCGATACGAACGGGCTCACGCCCGGCTCGACCAGGTGCCACGGCGTCACCGCCATGATCGCGACCAGCGACAGCACGTAGAAAATTACGATGCGGATCGGGATGGAATTGATCGCCCGCGGCAGGTTGCGCTCCGGATTGGCCGTCTCGGCGGCGGCGGTGCCGACCAGCTCGATGCCGACGAAGGCGAAGACCGCAATCTGGAAGCCGGCGAAGAAACCGCTGATGCCCTTCGGGAACATGCCGCCGTCGTTCCACAGGTTGGCCAGCGAGGCGTGGTTGCCGGCCGGCGACACGAAGCCCCAGACGACCATCGCCAGTCCGGTCACGATCAGCGCGCAGATGGCGACGATCTTGATCAACGCGAACCAGAATTCGGTCTCGCCGAACAGCTTCACGGTGGTCAGGTTCAAGGTCAGCAGCAGCACCACGCACAGCACGGCCGGTATCCATGGCGCCAGGTGCGGAAACCAGAACTGCATGTAGGCCGCAATCGCGATGACCTCGGCGATGGCGGTGATGATCCAGCAGAACCAGTAGGTCCAGCCGCAGAAGAATCCGGCCCACGGTCCGAGCAGGTCGGTGGAGAAATCGATGAAGGATTTGTACTGCAGGTTGGACAGCAGCAACTCGCCCATCGCGCGCATCACGAAGAACAGCATCACGCCGATGATCAGATAGACGAAGACAATCGACGGCCCGGCCAGGCTGATCGTCTTGCCCGAGCCCATGAACAGGCCGGTGCCGATGGCGCCGCCGAGGGCGATCAATTGCAGGTGCCTGTTGGACAGGCTGCGTTTCAGGTGATCCGGCTGGACCTCGATGTTCGACATGCGGCGCCCCCTGTGGCGTTTTTGGACGTGCCAACATACACAGAACGCAGCCCGATGTGGAGCATTTTTTCGCGGCAGATCGGCCCAGCCTGCGGTCAGCCGGCTTTCTTTTTGGCGAGGCGCAGCCAGGTGTCGACGACGGTGTCGGGGTTGAGCGATACCGATTCGATGCCTTGTTCCATCAGCCATTCGGCGAGGTCCGGATGGTCGCTCGGGCCCTGGCCGCAGATGCCGACGTACTTGCCCTTGGCGCGCGCGGTCTTGATGGCCATGGCCAGCAGTTTCTTGACCGCCGGGTCGCGTTCGTCGAACAGGCCGGCGACGATGCTCGAATCGCGGTCCAGGCCC
>DASSBH010000265.1:0-3184 GCA_035698945.1 Oleiagrimonas sp. | reverse complement strand
CGCGCTAGAACACGGCGTGACTTTCGCCCAGATCGAACAGCGCGCGCGAGGAAATGGCCACGACCAGGCGATCGTCGCGAATCGATGCCTCGGTGTGGGCGCCCGGGGTTGAAGTGTCTGTCATGGCATGGATGTCCGGGGCACTGGGTAGAAATTCCCTGTGCGCACTTTCAGAGGATAGCGCATGCAAAGATCCGGATTCGCTCCATCGCCCTCACACCGTAGGGCGGGCACTGCACGTTTCAGCGCCAAGCAGACGCGGGTCAAGAGGCTTTTGCCCTATCCGCGTTCTTCCGCGTTGATCCGTGTCAAAAAACAAACCGATACGGCCATGTCTTACAAGGCGAATTGTTCGTCGAGGATGCGTTCTTCGAGATTGTGCTCGGGGTCGAACAGGAGTTGGGCGCGGTAGGCACCGGATTGGCGGACATCCACGGCCAGCACGTCGCGTACTTCCTGGAAATCGGCGGTGGTGCTGACGGGACGGCGCTCGGAATCGCGCACCTTGAAGCTCACACGCGAGGCGTGCGGCAGGATCGCGCCACGCCAACGGCGTGGGCGGAACGGGCTGATCGGCGTCAGCGCCAGCACGTTGGCGTCCAGCGGCAGAATCGGTCCGTGCGCGGACAGATTGTAGGCGGTGGAACCGGCCGGCGTGGACACCAGCACACCGTCGCAGATCAGCGCTTCCAGTTTGGTCGAGCCGTTCAGAGCCACGTCGATGTGCGCTGCCTGGTTGCTCTGGCGCAGCAGCGACACCTCGTTGAAGGCCAGCGCCGTGTGTTCCTCGCCGGCGGCCGTGGTCACACGCATTTCCAGCGGCCGCAGGATCGCCGGATGCGCCCGCTTGATGCGCGCCAGCAAGTCGTCTTCGCGATGCTGGTTCATCAGAAAGCCGATGCGTCCAAGCTTCATGCCGTACACCGGCACGTCCAGCCCAAGGTATTCGTGCAGCGTGCGCAGCATGAAACCGTCGCCGCCCAGCGCCACGATGACGTCGGCCTCATGCACCGACACCGTGCTGTAACGGTTGGTCAGTGCCTCGGCGGCTTCCCGTGCGGCGGGAGCCTGGCTGGCAACAATGGCTAGGCGCATGGTCGATCACATGGTCAGGTGCTTGGAGCATAGCGCCACCGGGATGTCGTGCAAGCCGATGACGCCGTCATGCCGACCGGTCATGAGGCCAGTCGGCACGACGGGTGGCTCCTCGTCACCCTGTCTGCGCCAGCTGCGCCAGACGACGCAACGCGACCGAGGCGATCGGGTAGTCGGCGGTTTGCGACATGATTTCGGTCAGCACCGAGCGCGTGTAGTTGAGTGTGGCGTCGTCGCGGCCAAGCCAGGCTTCCACGGGGTTGTTGCTCTTGTGCTCCTTCGACCATGCCAGCACCTTGCCGGCCAGCTCGCGATGCTGATGGTTGAGTTCGTCCAGCAGCGAGCCGCGGGCCTGGGCGTGCCAGCGGCCTTCCACCGGCAGGGCCTCGATCTCGTTGCGCAGCCAGTCGAGATCCAGGGTTTCGGCCAGACTGAAGAACACATGGGCCACGTGCTCGATCGGCTGTTTGCTCTGGTAAGCCACTTCGACCATGTCCAGCGCCGCACGCAGCACCGGCGCACGGGCCAGACGATGCGCCAGTTCCTGCGGGAACTGCAGACCCTGCCATTTTTCGACGCTGAGGTTGAAATCGGCCTGGCCCGTGGGCGTGAGCGACGCCGGCATCGACTCGCGCAATGCCGTGACTGCCGGCCGGTAGCGCTCGACGTTTTCCGCGATGTCGAGCGAGCCGCCGGGACGGTTGAGCAACCAGCGCGTCATGTGCCGCAGCAATGTCCAGATCTGCAGAATGGCATCCAGTTGGGTGGCTTCGGCCACCTTGCCGTCCAGCGCCTCGATGGCCGCCCACAGCTCGCGCGCATCCAGGATTTCACGCGCGGCGGTGAAGGCCTTGGCGATGGCCGCCGGCTCCTGCCCGGTGTCCTCCTGCATGCGCAGCATGAAGGTGGCGCCCATGCGGTTGATCGTCGAGTTGGTCACCGCCGAAGCGATGATCTCGCGCTTCAGGCGATGGCGCTGCATGTGGTCGGCATACAGTGCGCGCAGCGGTTCGGGGAAGTAGCGCTGCAATTCGTGCGACAGATAGGGATCTTCCGGCACGTCCGAATCCAGCAACTGCTCGAACAGCTTGATCTTGTCGTAGGACAGCAGGATCGACAGCTCCGGCCGAGTCAGACCCTGGCCGCGCGATTTGCGCTCGGCCAGCTCGGCATCACTCGGCAACGACTCCACTTGGCGATCCAGGCGGCCTTCGCTTTCCAGCGTGCGGATGAAATGGCCCATCGTGCCCAGGCGCTTGACGGCCATGTGTTCCATCAGGGTGATGGCCTGGTTCTGGCGGTAGTTGTCCCACAGCACCAGCTTCTCGACCTCGTCGGTCATCGCAGCCAGTTGCGTATTGCGCGCCTCGAACGTCAACTCGCCACGCTGCACGGCGTCGCCGAGCAGGATCTTGATGTTGACCTCGTGGTCGGACGTGTCCACGCCGGCGGAGTTGTCGATGAAATCGGTATTGAGCAGCACGCCGTTCAGCGCCGCCTCGATGCGGCCCTTCTGCGTGAAGCCCAGGTTGCCACCCTCGCCGACCACCTTGCAGCGCAGCTCGCTGCCGTCGACACGCAAGGCGTTGTTGGCGCGATCGCCGGCGTCGGCATGGGTTTCGCTGGAAGCCTTGACGTAGGTACCGATGCCGCCGTTCCACAACAGATCGACCGGCGCCTTGAGAATGGCGTTCATCAGCTCCATCGGCGTCAGATGTTCGACGTCCGCACGCAAGCCCAATACCTCGCGCATTTCGGCGGAGATCGGAATCGATTTGGCAGAACGCGGCCAGATGCCGCCGCCCTTGGAAACAAGTGAGGTGTCATAGTCTTCCCAGCTCGAGCGCGGCAGGTCGAACATGCGCTTGCGCTCGACAAAGCTTCTGGCCGCGTCCGGGTGCGGGTCGAGGAAGATGTGGCGATGGTCGAACGCGGCCAGCAGCCGGATGTGCTCGGACAACAACATGCCGTTGCCGAACACGTCGCCGGACATGTCGCCGATGCCGACACAGGTGAAATCCTCGCTTTGGCTGTCATGGCCGAGTGCGCGGAAATGACGCTTGACCGACTCCCACGCGCCCTTGGCCGT
>DASSBH010000264.1:0-6665 GCA_035698945.1 Oleiagrimonas sp. | reverse complement strand
CGCGCCGGTTTCCATCCCTTGCTGGTGGAAGGCGCCGAGGACAACATCAAGGTCACCACGCCGGCGGATCTGGCCTTGGCCGAATTTCTGTTGCCGCGCACGTTTTCATGAATATCGGGAGTCCATCATGCGCATAGGCCAAGGTTACGATGTGCATGCCTTCGGCGAAGGCGATCACGTGATGCTGGGCGGGGTGCGCATCCTGCACGATCGTGGCGTGGTGGCGCATTCGGATGGCGACGTGGTCATTCATGCCTTGTGCGATGCGTTGCTTGGAGCATTGGCGTTGGGCGACATCGGCCGGCATTTCCCGCCCTCGGACGACCGCTGGCGCAACGCCGACAGCCGCGACTTCCTGCGTGTCGTGGCCGCCATGCTGGTCGAACGAGGTCATGCGCTCGGCAACGCCGACATCACCGTGATTGCCGAACGCCCCAAGGTCGGCCCGCACGTGGAAGCCATGCGCACCTGCCTGGCCGCCGACCTCGGTTGCGACATCGATCGCATCAGCATCAAAGCCACCACCAGCGAAAAGCTCGGCTTCACCGGCCGCGGCGAAGGCATCGCCGCCATGGCCGTCGCATTGCTTCAGCCGACCTAATCGTAGGAGCGAGCCTGCTCGCGATGGGTGTGCCCGATGCATTCGATGTATCTGGCGAACCTGATCGCGAGCAGGCTCGCTCCTACGGGAATGATTGCGCGGCGGTGTCGCAAGCCCAATCGGGCTGCTATCATGCGCCACCTGCCCATTGCAGATCGGGGATACCTGACCATGGACTTGCCTAGTCCACCCTCAACACAGAACTTGCCCAACATTCTGATGTGGTAACCCCGATGGCACGTCCCGTCGTCGGGGACGGAGCGTGCCATGACCGAAGTCGAATCCAGGAACCTGCAGGATATGCTTGCCCGCCAGTTGGCGCAGGTAAGCGAATTGCTGCGTCTTGACCAGCGCGACGAGCTGCGCAAGCAACTCGACGAGCTGCACCCCGCCGATATTGCCAACCTGCTCGAAGCCTTGCCGCTGGACGAGCGTCTGGCGGTCTGGCAATGCGTCGAGTCCGAGCGCGACGGCGAAATCCTGCTGGAAGTGACCGACGCCGTGCGCGAGTCGCTGATCGCCGACATGGACGATCAGGAAATCCTCGCCGCCGTCGAGCCCATGGACGCGGACGAACTGGCCGATCTGGTCGAGGATCTGCCCACCGACGTGCTGCCGGAATTGATGGCCAGCCTCGGCCAGCAGCAGCGCGAACGCGTGCAGTCGGCGCTGTCGTATCCCGAGGATCAGGTCGGCGCGTTGATGGACTTCGAGATGGTCACCATCCGCGAGGACGTGACCCTGGAAGTGGTGCTGCGCTACCTGCGCCGTTTCGACGAACTGCCGGAACAGACCGACAAGCTGTTCGTGATCAACCACGACAACGAATTGACCGGCGTGCTGCCGCTCAACTGGCTGCTGCTCAAGCAGCCCGAGCAGATGGTCGGCGAGGTGATGGCGCGCGACGTCAATACCTTTTTACCCGAGGATGACGCTGGCGACGCCGCCGAGGCCTTCGAGCGCTACGACCTGATTTCGGCACCCGTCGTGGATAGCGGCAATCGCCTGATCGGCCGCCTGACCATCGACGTGATCGTCGACCACATCCGCGAATCCAGCGAACAGGAAGCCCTGGAACGCGCCGGTCTGCGCGAGGAGGAGGATATCTTCGCTTCGGTCTGGTCATCCCTGCGCAACCGCTGGTCGTGGCTTGCCATCAACCTGTGCACGGCCTTTGTGGCTTCGCGCGTCATCAGCCTTTTCGAAGGCTCCATCGAACAACTGGTGGTGCTGGCCACCCTGTTGCCCATCGTCGCCGGCATCGGCGGCAACTCGGGCAACCAGACCATCACCATGATCGTGCGTGCGCTGGCACTGGAAGAGGTGGGCGTCAGCAATGCCGGCCGCCTGTGGCGCAAGGAACTTGGCGTGGCGCTGCTCAACGGCATCATCTGGGGCAGCGTGATCGGCATCGTCATCTGGGGCATCTACGACAGCATCGGCCTCGGTCTGCTGATGGTGGCGGCGATGACGCTCAACCTGCTGCTGGGCGCCTTCATGGGTGTGGCCATTCCCATGGCCATGGCCAAATGGGGTCGCGACCCGGCGCTGGGTTCCAGTGTGCTGATCACGGCCTGTACCGACAGTGGTGGTTTTTTCATCGTGCTCGGTCTGGCCACCCTGTTCCTGCTGCACTGACCGAACGTCATGGATCTGCCTTTTGCCCATGGAGGCCCGCCGCTCATCGGACGTCTGCGTGCGACGCCCGAGGATTTTCGTGTGACGGAGATCCTCGGTTACGCGGCCGACGGCGAGGGCGAGCACGTGCTGCTCGACGTCGAAAAACGCGAAGCCAATACAGCCTGGGTGGCCGGCGAACTGGCGCGTTTCGCCGGCGTCAAGCCGATGGCCGTGGGTTATGCCGGGCTCAAGGATCGGCATGCGGTGACGCGTCAGGCTTTCAGCGTGCAGCTGGCCGGGCGTGAGGAACCGGACTGGTCGGCTTTTCCGCATGCCGGCGTGCGCATCCTGTCGAGTGCGCGGCACCGGCGCAAATTGAAGCGCGGTGCGTTGGAAGCCAATGATTTCGTGCTGGTGATGCGCGACGTGCAGGGTGATCGCGAGCGCGCCGAGGACGTGCTGTCGGCCATCGCGGAACGCGGCGTACCCAATTACTTCGGCGAACAGCGATTCGGCCATGGCGGCGCCAACGTCGAGCGTGCCCGCGCCATGTTTGCCGGTCGTCGCATGGATCGCGCTACGCGATCAATATTGTTGTCCGCCGCGCGCTCGCAGATCTTCAACGAGGTGCTGGCAACGCGTGTGCGCGACGGCAATTGGGATCAGGCCATTGATGGCGAGGTCTGGTGCCTGGCCGGCTCACACGCGCGCTTCGGCCCGGAAGCATTCACCGATGTTCTGCGGCAACGGCTGACCGAGGGCGACATTCATCCGTCCGGCCCACTGTGGGGGCGCGGCGATCTGCCGACACAAGCGCAGGCGCGGCAACTGGAGCAGGGCGCCGTTGCCGCGTGGCGGGATCTTGCCACGGGCCTGGAACAGGCCGGCCTCGAACAGGAGCGCCGGCCGTTGCGCTTGATTCCACGCCATTTGCATTGGCGCTGGTTGGACGAAACCTCGCTCGAATTGTCCTTCCGCCTGCCGCCAGGCACCTACGCCACAGTGCTCATGCGCGAGCTGGCCGACGCCCCGCAACAGGCATCGATAAGCTAGAATCAGGGCTTGTCGAATGATGGCGCGCATCTACCGCGCGCCTTCGAAAACGGATAGTCGATGCGTGTTCTCGTAAGCAACGATGACGGCGTGGATGCTCATGGCATCCGCGTACTGGCCGAGCGCCTTGCCACTGTCGGTGAAGTCACCGTGGTCGCCCCCGACCGCGATCGCTCCGGCGCGAGCAATTCCCTGACACTGGATCAGCCCATCCGTGTGCTGCGCATGGACGATGGCCGCTACCGCGTGGCCGGCACGCCGACCGATTGCGTGCATCTGGCTCTTTCCGGCTTGCTGGAAAAGGAACCCGACATCGTGGTGTCGGGCATCAACAATTCCGCCAACATGGGCGACGACGTGATCTACTCCGGCACAGTCTCGGCGGCCATGGAAGGACGCTATTGCGGGCTGCCCGCGATTGCCGTGTCGCTGGTCACCCGTGAACACCGCGGCGAACACTACGATTCGGCGGCCAAGGCCGTGCGCATCCTGATGCAGCGCCTGCTGACCGATCCGTTGCCGGCGGACACCATCCTCAACGTCAACGTGCCGGATCTGGCCTGGAACGACATCCAGGGTTTCGAAGTGACTCGGCTGGGGCGGCGGCATCGTTCCGAGCCGTGCATCGAGCAGACCGATCCGCGCGGTCGCAAGATGTGGTGGATCGGCCCCGTCGGTGCTGTCGACGATGCCGGGCCGGGCACCGATTTCGATGCCGTGCACAGGGGCTTCATTTCCATCACGCCGCTGCACGTGGATCTCACGCGCTTCAAGGCGCTGGAAAAAGTCAGTAGCTGGACGCTGGCCATGTCCGAAGCCATGGTCGGCATGGAGGACGTGGCATGAGCGTATTCGCCTTGCCGGCATCGGCCCTGCGTGGCGAGGGCATGACCTCGCAGCGCGCCCGCGACCGCCTGGCCATGCAGTTGCGCGACGAGGGTATTCATGATCTGCGCGTGCTCGAAGCCATCCGGCGCACGCCGCGGCATTTCTTCATCGACGAGGCACTGGCTTCGCGCGCCTACGAAAACACCGCGCTGCCGATCGGCCACGGCCAGACCATTTCGCAGCCGTGGGTGGTGGCGCGCATGAGCGAAGCGCTGCTGGAGCATGGCGTACCCGACAAGGTGCTGGAAATCGGCACCGGCTCCGGTTACCAGGCCACGGTGTTGTCGATGCTGGTGCCGCAGGTGTACACGGTCGAGCGCATCGAGGAGCTTTTGCGCCAGGCACGCCGCCGTTTTCGCCAGATCGGCGTGAAGAATCTGCGTTCGCGTCATGACGATGGTTGTCTTGGCTGGCCCGACGAGGCGCCATTCGACGCCATCATCCTGACGGCGGCAGGCGAGGGCATTCCGCGCCAGCTCGGTGAGCAACTGGCTCCCGGCGGGGTGCTGGTGGCGCCGGTGGGCCCAGCCGGAAAGCAGGTGCTGGTGCGCCTGCGCAAGCTTGAGGATGGTTCGCTGGAGAGCGAAAACCTCGGTGCGGTCAGCTTCGTGCCGCTGCTCGGCGGGCTGGCCTGAATGGCGCTCCATCGCCGGCGGGCTTTCCCGCACGGATACGCGCGGCGCTTTCATCCGGGGCGGACTTCCTGATGCGTCTTTTCGGACCTCTTTACGAACGTGCGCTTGCATGGTCGGCCAAACCGCGTGCGGAGTGGTATCTGGCCGGGCTGAGTTTCATCGAAGCCTTCATTTTTCCGATTCCGCCCGAGGTCATGCTGGCACCGATGGCGCTGGCCAAGCCGCACAAGGCTTTCCGATACGCCCATGTCAGCCTGCTGTTTTCCCTGCTCGGTTCGCTGGTGGGCTACGCGTTGGGGCACTATGCCTTCCAGGCGTTGTCTCCCTTGTTGGCGGACATGCACTTGCTGGCGCCGATCCAGCAAGGCGTGGACAGCCTGCGTCAGGAGATGAACGCGCACTGGTGGAGCCTGATGCTGGTGCTGATCCTGGCGGCGTTGCAGCCGGTGGTGCCGATGAAGTTCGTGACCTGGGCTTCGGGTATCGTGGGTGTGCCGCTGCCGGCTTTCCTGGTCTGCATGGCCATCGGACGCGCCAAGCGCGTGTATCTGCTGGCGTTGCTGATTCGCCTGTTCGGCAAGCGCGCCGAGGAAATCATGCACAAGCACATCGAACGCTTCGGCTGGGTGGTACTGGTATTGCTCTTGGCACTGGGGGTGTGGTGGTTCGTCTGGCGATGAAAACGGGAAAAAGTCTGGTTATGCTTGAAGTCATGCTTGCATCATCACGAATTCGCGCATGTCTGGCCACGATGGCGGTTGCCGTGCTGTTGGCCGGATGCGGCGTGCCGCCACTGCATCGCTCGGTGGTCGTCGAGACCGACAGCAACGGCGTTCCCGTGCACGCCAGCGGCGAGGTGGCCGACCATCACTACACCGTGGCGCGCGGCGACACCCTCTACAGCATCGCCTTTCGCGCCAATGTCGATTACCACCAGTTGGCGCGATGGAACGGCATCGGCGCACCGTATGTCATTCATCCAGGACAGGTGCTGCGTCTGACGCGTCCACGCTACATGCCGGCACAGCAAGCCCAGGCGCCGGTGTTCCGCACGGTTTCGTCCGGGCAATCGTCTTCCCACGAGCCCGCGCGCGTGTTGTCCACGGCGACCTCTGCCGCCGCTGCGGCGGCTGGCGCGGCGACATCACCGGCCATCCCGGCTTCCACAGTGGTGTCGGTGGCGGGGCAGCCCCCCGTGGCCACGCCGGAACCGGAAACCGGCCAGGGTGCGTCCGCGGCCATTCCTTCCGGCGCCACCCGCAGCGTGGGCGGCATCCGCTGGCGCTGGCCTGCCGAGGGCAAGCTGCTGAGTCATTTCAGCGCGAACGACGCCATGCCCGGCATCAACATCGGCGGTCAAACCGGGGAGCCGGTGCGCGCTGCAGCCGATGGCGTGGTCGTGTACAGCGGCAATGGACTGGTCGGTTACGGCGAACTGGTCATCATCAAACACAGCGACGACTACCTGTCGGCCTACGGCCACAACAGCAAACGTCTGGTCAAGGAAGGCGAGCACGTTGAGGCCGGTCAGATCATCGCCCGTATGGGCTCGACCGGCGCACCGCGCGACGAGCTGGAGTTCCAGGTGCGCTACAAGGGCAAGCCGGTCGATCCGCTGGATTATCTGCCAAAGCAGTAGTTGCGTGAGTGGCGACAACACCATCCCCACCCCAGCCCTCCCCTTGAAGGGGAGGGAGCAAGAGCGGGTCGCTCCACACATACCTCAATGTGCAACCGGAGGATAGGTAACACTTCAGACCGGCATGATGGGTGACACATCCTCCTCATCTGGAAGATGCCACTGCGTGGCCTTTTCCAGACACCCATCTTTCAAATCGAGATAACCGAGCAAGTGTTCGCAAATGCGG
>DASSBH010000263.1:0-3624 GCA_035698945.1 Oleiagrimonas sp. | reverse complement strand
CATCGCCTGCGGATCCACGCCGTTGTTCTTGGATTTGGACATCTTTTCGATGCCGCCGATCTCCACGGATTTGCCGTCGGCCTTGAGCACGGCGCCGGTGATGCGGCCGCGCTCGTCGCGCTGCACATCGACCTCGGCCGGATTGAACCAGTGCCTGGCGCCGTCGCCGTCCTCCCGATAGAACGTCTCGGCGATCACCATGCCCTGGCACAACAGGTTGCGCACCGGCTCGTCGCTTTGCACCAGCCCCTGGTCGCGCAGCAGCTTGTGATAGAAGCGGAAATACAGCAGATGCAGGATGGCGTGCTCGATGCCGCCGATGTACTGGTCGACCGGCAGCCAATAGTTGGCGCGCTTGTCCACCTGGGTGTCGGCACCGGGGCTGGTGTAGCGCGCGTAGTACCAGCTCGACTCCATGAAGGTGTCGAAGGTGTCGGTTTCGCGCTCGGCCGGTTTGCCGCACCCGGGGCACGTGGTCTTGCGCCACTCGGGATCGGTCTTGATGGGCGATTTGACGCCGCTGAACGCCACGTCTTCGGGCAACCGCACCGGCAACTGGTCTTCCGGCACCGGCACTGCGCCGCAGTCGTCGCAGTAGATCACGGGAATCGGGCAGCCCCAGTAACGCTGACGGCTGACGCCCCAGTCGCGCAGGCGCCAGTTGACCTTGCGGCAGCCCTTGCCTTCGGCTTCCAGATGTTTGGCCACGGCCTCGAAGGCCTGCTCGAAATCCATGCCGTCGAACGGCCCGGAATTGACCAGGATGCCGTGCTCGGTATACGCCTCGATGTCGCCGATGCGGTTGGTGAACTCCTCGATCACACGCACCGCCGAGGACTTGTCGTAGGCGTCGGTGGCGCTGCCGTGCAAGGCCGCGCGCATCGGGTCGGACGACGCCCCGACAGCCACGTCATGCCCCAGTTCGTGAATGGCGTCGATCACGCCCGGGCTGGCCACCACCATCTTCACCGGCAGGCCGTTGATGGAGGCGAACTCACGGTCGCGCTCGTCGTGACCGGGCACGCTCATCACCGCGCCGGTGCCGTAGCCCATCAGCACGAAATTGGCCACCCACACCGGCAGTTTCTCGCCGCTGACGGGATGGATCGCATGCAGGCCGGTGGCCATGCCGCGTTTTTCCTGCGTCTCGAGTTCGGCCTCGGACACGCCGCCGCTCTTGCAGCTCTCGATGAAATCGGCCAGCTCGGCGTTGTCCGCGGCGGCTTTCAACGCCAGCGGATGCTCGGCGGCGATGGCGACATAGGTGACGCCCATCAGCGTGTCGGGCCGCGTGGTGAACACCGTCAGTGGTTCGTCGTCTTCCACGTCGAAACGGATCTCCAGCCCCTCCGAGCGCCCGATCCAATGGCGCTGCATGGACTTGACCGCGTCCGGCCAGTCCGGCAGGTCGTCCAGGCCATCCAGCAATTCCTGCGCATAGTCGGTGATTTTCAGGAACCACTGCGGAATCTCGCGCTTGACCACCACCGCACCGGTGCGCCAGCCGCGGCCATCGATCACCTGCTCGTTGGCCAGCACGGTCTGATCCACCGGATCCCAATTGACCACCGAATTCTTGCGGTAGGCCAGACCCTGCTTCATCAGCCGCACGAACATGCGCTGCTCGTGCACGTAATAATCGGGTTTGCAGGTGGCGAACTCGCGCGACCAGTCGTAGGCGAAGCCCATGCGCTTGAACTGCCCGCGCATGTGCTCGATGTTGGCGTATGTCCACTTGGCCGGCGCCGTCTTGTTCTTGATGGCGGCATTCTCGGCCGGCAGCCCGAACGCGTCCCAACCCATCGGCTGCAGCACGTTCCTGCCCTGCATGCGCTGGAAGCGGCTGATCACATCGCCGATGGTGTAATTGCGCACGTGCCCCATGTGCAGTGCGCCCGAGGGATACGGCAGCATCGACAGGCAGTAGAAAGACGGCTTCGAGGCATCTTCAGTCACCTCGAAGGCGTGCGTGTCGCTCCAGAAGGTCTGCGCGGCGGCTTCCACCGCCTGGGGGTCATACGTTTCGGCCATACCCGTCATCGTCCATCAAATCGCCTTTTGGCGATAGTCAAAGCGTGGCCGTGCAGCGTACCGCAGGGGGCTGAAAGCGCCAAGCGTCGCGGCGGGTGGCCTTCAGCTGACTGCCTGACAAAAGCGCATCTGATTAGCCTTCTTCCTCAGCCAGTTTTTCCCTTCTCCCTTCGGGAGAAGGTGGCGCGAAGCGTCGGATGAGGGTTCACCCTCGCAAAAAATATCCGGCGACACCGTGACTATCACGCGAAAGCGAACCCTCACCCGCCCCTGCGGGGCACCCTCTCCCGACGGGAGAGGGAATGGTTGCAGCTGAACTTCAAGGTCAATCAGGAAAGCGCAAGCTACGCTCAGGGCGAACGACAAGTGCTCGTCTGGTTTACCTGGATGCCGGTGTCACCAGCGGCAACTCGATGTAGCTGGCGTGGCTCGGCTCCCGATAAACACGCTGCGTCGCCTTGATGAAATCGCCGGGCTTGGCAAAAAAGATGTTCTTCACGAACTTCTGCGGGTTGCGGTCATACAGCGGAAACCAGCTCGACTGCATCTGCACCATGATGCGATGCCCCGGCAGAAACACATGGTTCACGCCAGGCAAGGCGAACTTGTAGAGCAGCGGCGTGTTCGACTTGATCGGCTGCGGATCACTGAAACTTTCGCGATAACGCCCGCGGAAAATGTCCATGGCGACGGGCAGCTCGTAGCCGCTCATGTCGGGACGCGCGGCGACCTGGTACGGGTAGACGTCGATCAGTTTCACCACCCAGTCGCTGTCGGTGCCGCTGGTGGAGGCCACCAGATGCACCATGGGACGACCGCGGATTTCGACCGGCTTGGTCAGCACATCGGTGGTATAGGTCAGCACGTCGGTGCGCGAGCCGGCGAACCGCTGGTCATCGACCAGCCAGCGGCTCCAGCTGCTTTCCGGCGAGC
This sequence comes from Oleiagrimonas sp., assembly GCA_035698945.1. GTDB lineage: Bacteria > Pseudomonadota > Gammaproteobacteria > Xanthomonadales > Rhodanobacteraceae > Oleiagrimonas. Next base: position 660 of record DASSBH010000263.1, on the reverse strand, counting down.
TGCGCGGATGAATCGGCAAGGCGCGATAGGGAACCGGTTTGGCGGGATCGGAAATGTACTGATCGTAGCCCTGGTCCGAAGCGGTCGGCTTTGAAAAACTCAACCCCGCATGCGTCTGCATATACAGCGGCGTGGGCGTGACCTTGCAGCCGCCGTTGCAGCCGACCGGCCACGCATCGAGTTTTTCCCAGCGGTTGGCGCCGGTGACGAATACCGTGACCGGCGAGACGTGTGCGGCTGGCGCATCGTCCTTGAGGTAATGCGCGAGGAACGGACGCAGCACATGCTCGCGGAACTAGGTGCCGGTATCGCTGCCGAAACGGATCGCGCCCAGATGATCGCCGGGCCCCAGTTCCTGGCCGTGGTACCAGGGCCCCATCGCCAGATACACCATGTCGTTGCCGGAATCCTTGGGTTCGAGCGCGCGATACACCGCCAGCGCGCCGTAGATGTCCTCCTGATCCCACTGGCTGGCGACCAGCATGGTCGGCACCTTGAGCGGCTGCTTGGCCAGGATCTTGTCCATGGCCTGGTCCTGCCAGAACGCGTCATAGGCCGGATGCGCGACGATCTTGCGCCAGAAACCGAGCTGATCCATGCCATGGCTGCGCGCCACCGCGCCGGCGGAACCGGCCTGCATGAAAAGGTCGTAGTCGCTGT
>DASSBH010000262.1:0-8284 GCA_035698945.1 Oleiagrimonas sp. | reverse complement strand
GGCGAGAACGGCGGCGGCGCGGTCGACGATCACCGGGATATCGTCGGGCAGGCCGACCGGGCCGATGAAGCCGGCATTGGCACCGACGGCGGCCTTGATTTCGGCCTCGCCGGCCAATGCCATGTCGCCCGACAGTTCTGGCAGTTTGCCGGCCTTGATCTCGTTCAATTCGTGGTCGCCACGCAGGCACAATGCCACGACGCCGTCCTTGCCCTTGACCAGCAGGGTCTTGATGCATTGTTCCGGCGCGACTTTCAAAAAGGCGCTGATTTCGTCGATGGTTTTCTGTGTCGGCGTATCCACGCGCGCAAGTTCGGCCGAAGGCGCCGGACGCGTCGTGGCCGGGGCGAGGGCTTCGGCCAGCTCCACGTTGGCGGCGTAGTCGGAACCATCGGAAAACGCGATGGCGTCCTCGCCGGAATCGGCCAGCACCTGGAATTCATGGCTGACGTCGCCGCCGATGGATCCGGTGTCGGCCTGCACGGCGCGAAAGCCGAGACCCAGGCGCGTGAAGATGCGCTCGTAGGCGGCGTACATCTTGCGGTAGGTGGCGTCGAGGCCTTCCGCATCAATGTGGAAGGAATAGGCATCCTTCATGATGAATTCGCGCGAACGCATCACGCCGAAGCGCGGGCGGATCTCGTCGCGGAACTTGGTCTGGATCTGGAAGAAGGAAACTGGCAGCTGCTTGTAGCTGCGCAGTTCGTTGCGTGCGAATTCGCAAATGACTTCCTCGTGCGTCGGTCCGTAGCAGAACTCCTGCTCGCGGCGGTCGCGGAACTTCAGCAATGCCGGGCCGTATTGGTTCCAGCGGCCCGATTCGTCCCACAGCTCGCGCGGCTGCACCGAAGGCATCAGCATTTCGATGGCGCCGGCGCGCGTCATTTCCTCGCGCACCACGGCCTCGACCCTGCGCAGTACGCGCAAACCCAGCGGCGTCCAGATGTAGATGCCCGACGCCAGCTTGCGGATCATGCCCGCACGCAGCATCAAACGGTGGCTGGTGATTTCCGCGTCGGCGGGAACTTCCTTGACGGTGGCAAGGTGAAACTGGCTCAGGCGCATGGAGAGAAAATCCTGGAACGCAAAGGCTTCAAAAGCGCCGATTATAGCCGTGAACCGGGTCTTTTCCGTATGCCGGCGAGCTTTTTCGATACCCGGGCATGGTGCGCGATGACGATCCTTCCGCCTCCGGGAGAAGATGGCGCATCGCGCTGGACGAGGATACGCACACGCGAATGCCGGGGGCACGCGCGTCGTCTCAAGTGCGAACGCGAACCCTCACCCGCCCCGGCGAACCCCGCTCCTGCAGGGAGAGGGATGGCATGATGGAACTATTGGCAGAACTGCTGGTGCTGCTTCTGCTCGACGGCCAACTCTTGGCTGCGGTCTTCCGCGGACATGACATGCGACTTGCCGCTGGCGTCCTTGGTGATCACCGGGCTGCTGCCGTTGAGCAGCTTGATGTTGGCTTCCAGCTTGTCGCACACCTGCTTGCGATTGATTGGTGTATCGGGCAGGGGGTTTTGCGAGTTGGAGCTCGAATCGTCGCTGGTTATCGTGCTTTCGCTGTTCGGGCGGAGGCTTGCCGCGTCCGAACCGCTGCCCACGCTGACGCGGGTCTTGACGATGGTGTAGGCGACGCCGTGAGGGGGCGGCGTGTCGGCAAAGTGCACCGTGCCGTGGGCATCCTTCCATTTGTACACCTGGGCGCACACGACCAAAGGCACGCCCATGAGGGCAATCAGCAGCAAGGGCATCAACGGGCGTCGCATGGCACACTCCAGTGGTTTGGCTTGTTTGCAGCGGCGACCGGGGCCATCCGCGAGCTTCGCAAAATTTTAATGTACGACATCCTGATCCAGTTTGTCTGGATGTATCGGGCATAGTTAACACCTCCGCGCTTTCGCGCGAAGTGCGCAGGGTCACATGGTTTACACTTCGCCAGTACGTTTTCGCACGAATCGAGACATTCTGCATGACTGAACCTGTTCCCCAGCGGCCGGTACGTCACCGCGGCATCTATCTTCTCCCCAACCTGTTCACCACGGGGGCGATGTTTTCCGGGTTTTACGCCATCGTGGCGGGCATCAGCGGCTATTTTTCGGCGGCGGCCATCGCCGTGTTCGTGGCGGCGCTGCTCGATGCCATGGACGGGCGGGTGGCGCGGTTGACGCATACGCAGACCGATTTCGGCGTGCAGTACGACTCGCTGTCGGATCTGGTCAGTTTCGGCCTGGCGCCGGCGCTGGTGCTCTATACCTGGTCGCTGCATTTTCTGCGCGATTACGGCAATGCCTGGGGCAAGCTGGGCTGGGCCGCGGCGTTCATCTACGCCGCCTGCGCGGCGTTGCGTCTGGCGCGTTTCAATACCCAGGCCGGGGTTGCCGACAAGCGCTATTTCCAGGGGTTGGCCAGTCCGGCGGCGGCGGGCCTGTGCATGGCCTTCGTGTGGGCCATGAACAACGACGGCATCAGTGGTGCGGATCTGCGTTTCGTGACGCCGTTTCTGGCCATCATCGCCGGTCTGCTCATGGTCAGCCGGGTGCGTTACGTGAGTTTCAAGACCCGGCCCGAGAACGACAAGGTGACGTTCCTTTGGATCATCGCGGCGGTGCTGGTGCTGTTTCTGCTCACCATCAACACCTCGCACGTGCTGCTGATCGTGCTCGGGCTGTACGTGCTGTCCGGCCCGGTGCTCACCATCTGGAGCATGGGCCGGCGCCGTCGACGTGGCCGTCGCGGAACCGGTGGTTCCCCGGACTGACGCCATGAATACATCCATGCCGCTCGCTGCCGGTCGTCGCCAGCACATCCTGCGGGCATTGGGAGTGACGTCGTACGCCTTGCGCGGACACCGCGGGGTGGATGCCCTCCCGTCATCGGAAGGGGATGACACGGGGCCGGTTTCGTGTGTGCTGGTGATGCCGGAAGGCTGCACCGAACGGCTGCAGCGACTGGTGATGCGGGTCATGCAGGCATTGGGCGGTGGCTTTGCGGGAGCTCCGCGGGCCGTCGTCAAGGCCGGCGAGCTGGAGACCCCGGTGCCGCCGGCATCGGCCTATCTGGCCTTCGGCGAGGCCCAGGCGCGCGCGCTGGGGCGCAGCTTGCCGACGGAGGTCATGACCGCTGCCGAGGTAGTGTTGCTGGACGAGCCGCAGGCCCTGCTCGAAGCCGGCGGCAAGCGCCGCCTGTGGCAGGCCGTCAGCGGATTGCGCCGCCATTGGCGCGAAACGGCGGAAACGGAGTAGCGAGTCATGGTCGCTGTCGTTGCCGGGCCCTCACCGCAGATTCGCAGCATGCGCCGCGGCGATCTGGTGCAGGTGGCGGCCATCGAACAGAGCGCCTACGAGTTTTCGTGGAGCCCGGGCATCTTCCGCGATTGCCTGCGCGCCGGGCACACCTGCTGGGTGCTCGAAAGCGGCGATGAAATCATGGGTTACGGCGTGCTTTCCACCGGCGCCGGCGAAGCGCATGTACTCAATGTCTGCGTGGCACCGGTCTACCAGGGGCAGGGGCACGGGCGTCGATTGCTGCGGCGTTTGCTGGACACGGCGCGCTGGTACGGCGCCGAACGCGTGTTCCTGGAAGTGCGGCCGTCCAACGTCGCGGCGCAGACGCTGTACGAAAGCGCCGGATTCAACGAGATCGGGCGACGCCCCAATTACTATCCGGCCCGCGTCGGCCGCGAAGATGCCGTTGTCATGGCCATGGATCTGCTGCCGCCGGAAAGCCCCCCATCGCCGTCGTCGTCATTGTTGTAGGAGCCTGCCTGCAGGCGATGGCGTGGCGCTCATCGAAACCGCGCGCCATCGCCTGCAGGCAGGCTCCTACCAAAGAAGAAAGAGCGGGTCAGAGCCAGCGCGCACGCCTGAGCAGGTAATACAACCCGCCACACACGGCCAGCGTGAACACCAATACGCTGGGATAGGCCCACGGCCTGGTCAACTCCGGCATGTGCGCAAAATTCATGCCGTACCACCCGGTAATCAACGTGGGCACGGCCAGCATGGCGGCCCAGCCCGCCAGTTTCTTGACCACTTCGTTCTGGCCGAAAGTCACCAGCGACAAGTTGACGTTCATCGCACCCGACAACATCTCGCGCATGGCCGAGGTGCCTTCGTTGACGCGGAACACGTGGTCGTACACATCGCGGAAATAGGCGCGGGTTTCGTCGCGGATCAACTGCGGATGCAGATGCACCAGCTGGTTGGTGACATCCTGCAGCGGCGCCACCGCCAGACGCAGGGTCAAAAGCTCGCGCTGCATGTCGTACAGGCGCTTGATGGTGTCGCGGCGAAAGGTCTCGGCGAAAATGTCCTGTTCCAGCTCCTGCAATTCCTCGCGGAAATCACTGACGATGGGCAGGTAATTGTCGACGATGAAATCGAGAATGGCGTACAGACCGTAACTCGGCCCCAGCGCCAGCAATTCGGGCGAAGCCTCGCAACGTCGCCGCGCCGGCGCATAACTGAGCGAGGCGCCATGACGCACCGTAATCAGGTAACGCGGACCGAGAAAAATATGGGTTTCGCCAAAGGCAATGCAGCCTTCCATCAATTGCGCGGTCTGCACCACGATGAACAGCGAATCGCCATAGGCTTCGATCTTGGTGCGTTGGTGCGCTGATTGCGCATCCTCGATGGCCAGATCATGCAGGTTGAACTCGGCCTGCAATTTTTCCAGCAGCGCCTCGCCGGGATCATGCAGGCCGACCCAGACGAAAGCATCCGGATCTTCCATCGTGTCGCTGATGGCGTCGATGCTGATGTCGCCGATGCGCCGGCCATCGTGATGATAGGCCACGCAATTGATGACGGCCTGACCACCGGCTTTGGTTTCGGATGCTGTCATGCGTGCATGATGCCGTTGATCCTGCCGTCAGGCAATGCGGAATCATCCGCCCCTCGCCCCCAAAAACTCAACACTCGATGACGTTCACCGCCAATCCGCCGCGTGACGTCTCCTTGTACTTGTCCTTCATGTCGCGCCCGGTGTCGCGCATGGTCTTGATGACCTTGTCCAGGGACACGCGGTGTTTGCCGTCGTTCTTGAGGGCCATGCGGCTGGCGTTGATGGCCTTGACCGAGCCCATGGCGTTGCGCTCGATGCAGGGGATCTGCACCAGGCCGCCGATGGGGTCGCAGGTGAGGCCGAGGTTGTGCTCCATGCCGATTTCGGCGGCGTTTTCGACCTGGCGCACGTTGCCGCCGAGCGCGGCGGTGAGGCCGCCGGCGGCCATCGAGCAGGCCACGCCGACTTCGCCCTGGCAGCCGACTTCGGCGCCGGAGATGGAGGCGTTTTCCTTGTACAGGATGCCGATGGCGCCGGCCGTGAGCAGGAATTCGAGGATGCCGTTTTCGTCCGAGCGCGGGCAGAAGCGGTCGTAGTAGTGCAACACGGCCGGCACGATGCCGGCGGCGCCGTTGGTCGGCGCGGTCACCACGCGGCCACCGGCGGCGTTTTCCTCGTTGACGGCCAGGGCGTACAGGTTGACCCAGTCGAGGATGGTCAGCGGATCCTTGAGCGAGCTTTCCGGCTTGTCGCGCAATTCATTGGCCATGGCCGGCGCGCGTCGCTTGACGTGCAGGCCGCCGGGCAGCTCGCCGGGCGAGCGCAGGCCGCGTGCGACGCAATCCTGCATGGCCTGCCAGATGGCCAGCAGGCCTTCGCGGATCTCCGCCTCGCTGCGCCAGGCCTGTTCGTTGGCCATCATCACCTGGGCGATGGTGAGATTTTCGCGCTCGCAGGTGGCAAGCAGCTCGTCGCCGCTGGAAAACGGATAACGCACGTCGGTGGTGTCGGCGACGATGCGGTCGGCCGCGGCCTCGTCCGGATTGACCACGAAGCCGCCGCCGACCGAGTAGTAGTCGCGCGTGGCCAGTTCGTCGCCGTTGGCATCGAAGGCGGAAAAGCGCATGCCGTTGACGTGGTAGGGCAGCTTCTGGCGCTTGTTGAACACCAGGTCGCGTTTTTCGTCGAAGGCGATGGCGTGCTTGCCGCCGAGGTTGATGCGCTTGTCGCCGCGGATGCGTTCGAGGATGCCGGGGATGGCGTCGGGATCGACCGTGTCCGGCCAGTGGTTCTCGAAGCCGAGCAGCACGGCCTTGTCGGTGCCGTGCCCGCGACCGGTCAAGGCCAGCGAGCCGAACAGCTCGCAGCGCACGCGTGCGACCTTGTCCAGCAGGCCTTTTTCGTCCAGCCAGTTTTCGGTGAAGCGCGCGGCGGCGCGCATCGGCCCCACGGTGTGCGAGGACGATGGCCCGATGCCGATTTTCAACAGGTCAAAGATGCTGACTGCCATGGTGAACGCTGCAAGGAGTGGAAGCCGTTATTCTACGCGTCTACCCATGGCCACCCAAGCCTTCCGATGCCCCGTTTGACCCTTTTTCAGCGAGACGATTGTCACCTTTGCGACATGGCATTGGAGGTCATGGCCATGGCCCGCGCTCCCGATTTCGACAGCCTGTGGGTGGATGACGATCAGGCGCTGGAGGATCGCTACGGCACACGCGTGCCGGTGTTGCGCGACGAGGATTCCGGCCGCGAGCTGGATTGGCCGTTCGACGTGGCGGCAGTGCGGGATTTTTTGCGGCACGTCCCTGACGAAGCGACAAACGCGTAGGGCGGGCACTGCCCGCCGAATGGGGGTTGCGCGTGCCTGAGAATTTCATGGCGGGCAGTGCCCGCCCTACGGGTTCGGGCTTTCCGTATCGGGTTGAATCGCGATGGACGGCAGTGCCGGTAGACCGCCTCAATGCAAAACCAGATGCGCGCGAACGTGGATCTGCTTGCTGATGCCATTCCAGTCGTCGCTGGCGCCGAGTTTCCAGCTCAGCCGCGATACGTCGCTCGAAACGTCCAGTGTGGCGCCGTTCTGGCCCGGCTTGAAATCGACTTTCAGATCGACGGGTTGACTGATGCCGCGCAAGGTCAGCGTGCCGTGGGCGATCACCTGGCCGTCGGCGCTCTTGCCGAAGGACTGCGTCACGAAGTGCGCCTTCGGGTATTGGGAGACGGCGAAGAAATCGCTGCCGGTCAGGGTCTGGTCGCGCTCGGCGCTCTGCGTGTCCACGCTGGCCAGATCGACCTGAACATCGAAACGCGCCGTGGACAGATCCGCCGGGTCGAACGCGATGTCGGCGGTGAAATGCTTGAACCGGCCGTGGAAGGCCTGGCCCTGGAAGCTGCCGTCGAAACCGAGCGTGCTGCGGGCCTGGTCCACCTGCCAGGTCTTGCCCATGGCCACGGCGGGGATGCACAGAAGAAGCAGGATCAGCAGGCGTTTCATGATGACGAATCTCCGGAGCGAAGGCGGCCCCATGGCAACATGCGGCGCAGCACGTTGTCACGGTCGATGAAGTGATGCTTGAGCGCCGCGGCCACGTGCCCGACGACGACGGCGACCAGGAGCCAGAACAGGAAGTGATGCAGTGACCGCGTGAAATCGGCCCAGTCCGGTGCCGGGCCGCCGGTCAGGCTGGGCATGGTGATCGCGCCCCACCAATGCAGCGGTCGCAGCGCCGTGGCTGAATCGAACAGCCAGCCACTCAACGGCACGGCGAAAATCAGCACATACAAAAGCCAGTGCGTGGCGTGGGCGATGCGCCGCTGCCAGCCCGGCATGCCGGGCGGGTCTTGTGGCCGCCGGTCGAACGCGCGCCAGGCCAGGCGCAGCACGGCCAGGGCCAGGATGGTCAGGCCGATCGACTTGTGCAGGTTGTAGATGGCGAACACGCTGGGCCGCCTGGGCAGGTTGACCATGGTCAGGCCGATTGCGGCCTGGGCCAGGATCAGCAGCATGATGATCCAGTGGAAGGCGCCGGCCAGCGCGCCCCAGCGGTCGGCATTACTTTTCAGCGGCATCGGCATCTACCTGCGGGTGACGTTGTTGATATTGCCGTCTGGCATCGGCGTCGGCAATGGCTTCGATTTCCAGCCGGAGCGCCACCTTGTGGCCGACCGACCCGGCAAAGCGGCGCATGCCGAAGGCGTCGCGTATCAACGTGGCGCGCGCGGAAAAGCCGGCGACGCGATGCATGCCGAAGATGGTGCGGCCGACCCGGTTGATCGTGAACGCAATGTTGACCATGCGCGTGACGCCACGCAGGGTCAGCTCGCCATGCAGGATGCCGCTGCGTTCGCTGGTCTTTTCGACCGAGGTGCTTTTGAAATGCGCCAGGCGGTCGTGCGCCGCGTCCAGAAAATTGCGTCCGCGCACCGCGCGGTTCCACTCGGCATCACCCATGTCCGCACTGCCGAGATCGATGTCCAGTTCGGTGGC
>DASSBH010000261.1:0-18414 GCA_035698945.1 Oleiagrimonas sp. | reverse complement strand
CAGTTCCAAGCACCCATCGCGCGCAGGCGCGCTCCTACACGGGGCAGGCCTCGGCAAGCATGGTTACAAAAGATCCATGAAGCGACGCGGCGCGTTTTCGAAACCGCCGTTGGACATGAAGACGACGTGATCGCCGCTGCGTACCTCGGCGCGCAAGGTCGCCAGCAACGCATCCACCGTAGGCACAGCCTGCCCGTGACCGTCGAGCGCATCGATGACGCGCGAAGCATCCCAGGACAATTCGGGACGCTGCAGAAACACCACCCGGTCGGCATCGGCCAGACTCGGCGCCAACACTTCGGCGTGCGCGCCCTGACGCATGGAATTGGAACGCGGCTCCAGCGCGACCACGATGCGCGAAATACCCACCCGCGCGCGCAGGCCGGCCAGCGTGGTGGCGATGGCCGTGGGGTGGTGGGCGAAATCGTCGTAGACGTGGATGCCATTGGCCACGCCCACGGTTTCCATGCGTCGCTTGACGTTCTCGAAACCGGCAAAAGCCGCGAGAAGGGCCGAGGCATCGCAGCCTCCCGCATGCGCGGCCGCCAGCGCGGCCAGGGCGTTCATCACGTTGTGGCGGCCCATGAGCGACCAGCGGACATCGCCGACGATGGTGTCGCCATGGTGAACGCGAAAATACGATCCGTCGGCATCCAGCAACTGCGCGCGCCAGTCGCCCCGGTCGATGCCGAAGGTTTCCACCGGCGTCCAGCGGCCCATGGCCAGCACCTCGGCCAGGCGCTCGTCCTCGGCATTGACGATCAGGCGGCCATTGCCCGGCACCGTGCGCACCAGATGATGGAACTGGCGCTGGATGGCCGCGACATCGGGAAAGATGTCGGCGTGGTCGTACTCGAGGTTGTTGAGGATGGCGATGCGCGGGCGGTAGTGGACGAACTTGGAGCGTTTGTCGAAAAAGGCGGTGTCGTATTCGTCCGCCTCAATCACAAACGGTGCGACCGCAGGTCGCTCGATACTCCCTTCTCCCCCCGGGAGAAGGTGCCCCGAAGGGGCGGATGAGGGTCCGCTTCTAGCCGATAAAGTTTCCCGCGTACCCGAACCCTCACCCCTGCCCCTCTCCCGGAGGGAGAGGGATTCTGCACCGCCCAGCCGCGCGGAGACGCCGAAATTGCCGGGCACGCCGCCGATCAGAAAACCGGGCGCCATGCCGGCGCTTTCCAGCAGATGCGCCAGCAGGCTGGTCGTGGTGGTCTTGCCGTGGGTGCCGGCAACAGCCAGCACGTCACGTCGCGCCAGCACCTGCTCACCCAGCCACTGCGGACCGGAAATGTACGGCAGGCGCGCATCCAGCATGTATTCCACGGCCGGATTGCCGCGCGTCATGGCGTTGCCGACGACGACGAGATCGGGGGCCGGTTGCAGGTGTTCGGCCCGGTAGCCTTCCGCAAGCCGGATCCCGAGCCCTTCGAGCTGGGTGCTCATGGGCGGATAGACGTTGGCGTCGGAGCCTTCGACCTCGTGTCCCAGCTCGCGCGCCAGCGCGGCCAGGCCACCCATGAAGGTGCCGCAGATGCCGAGGATGTGCAGTCGCATGCAGAGCCCGCCTGTTGCCTGGGACGAACGGTTGGGTATCGGCGTATCAGCCGCCGGCGGCGACGCTGTCGGTCGGCAACACGGCCTTGATGCGCGCGAACACCTCGTCCAGATCGCCCACGCCATCGACGACGCGAAGCATGCCGTGCCCGCTGTACCACTCGGCCACCGGCGCGGTCTGTTCCGCATAGACGCCGAGACGCTTGCGCACGGTATCGGGGTTGTCGTCGGCGCGCCCCTGCTCCTTGAAGCGGATTTCGCAGCGGCTGACGATCTCCTCGTTGGGAACCTCCAGCTTGACCACGGCATCGAGGGGCTTGTTCAGGCGTTCGAGCAAACCGTCCAGCGCCTGAACCTGGGCCAGGTTGCGTGGATAACCATCGAGAATGAAACCCGCGCCGGCATCGGGCTCGGCCAGACGTTCTTCGAGCATGCCGAGCACGATCTCGTCGGACACCAGATGCCCGGCGTCCATCACCGCCTTGGCTTTCAGACCCAGCGGCGTGCCCGCCTTGACCGCCGCGCGCAGCAGGTCGCCGGTGGATATGTGAGGAATGCCCAGCTCCGTCTTGAGGCGCGTGGCCTGGGTTCCCTTGCCCGAGCCGGGCGCGCCTAACAGCACGATACGCATTCGGTGCTCCGCATGGTGTCTCCGGCCCGCCGCTTGTGCGCCGCGCCTTCGAATGTCAGTGAAATGGCGTCCAAAGTAGCCGCTACGTGGAATCCAGTCAAACGAGAATACGGCATGCGCGCGGCTATCTGGCTGTCGCGCAAGGGATTATCCTTGACGCAAGTTCATCGACACGGAGCATCAAGCTATGGCCCAAGGCAAACTCCTTTACGCCCAGTCCGGCGGCGTCACGGCCGTCATCAACGCCACCGCCGGCGCCGTGATCGAAACGGCGCGAAGCCGCGGTGTGAAAGTCTACGCGGCCCGCAACGGCATCCTGGGTGCGTTGCGCGAGGATTTGATCGACACGTCGAAAGAATCGAAAAGCGCCATCGCCGCGCTCGCGCACACGCCGGGCGGCGCGTTCGGCTCCTGCCGATACAAGCTGAAATCGCTGGACGACAACCGCGCCGAATACGAGCGCCTGATCGACGTGCTGCGCGCCCACGACATCCGCTGGTTTCTCTACAACGGCGGCAACGACTCGGCCGACACGGCGCTGAAACTTTCGCAGATCGGCAGGAAACTGGGTTACGACATCACCTGCATCGGCGTGCCCAAGACGGTCGACAACGACCTCGTCATCACCGACTGCTGCCCCGGCTTCGGCTCGGTGGCGCGTTACACGGCATTGTCCACGCTGGAAGCGAGCCTGGATGTGGCTTCGATGAGCGACACCTCGACCAAGGTCTTCGTGCTGGAAGTGATGGGCCGCCACGCCGGCTGGATCGCTGCGGCCTCAGGCCTCGCCGGCGAAGGTGCGGACGATGCGCCGCACATGATCCTGTTTCCCGAGCACGTGTTCGACGAAAAGGCGTTTCTGGCCAGGGTGAAGGCCACCGTCGAACGCGTCGGCTGGTGCACGGTGGTCGCCTCCGAGGGCGTGCGCGATACCAGCGGCAAATTGCTGGCCGACGCCGGCACGCGCGACGCCTTCGGCCATGTGCAGCTCGGCGGGGTGGCGCCGCTGCTGGCCAGTCTGGTGCACGAAAAACTGGGACTGAAAGTGCACTGGGCGCTGCCCGATTACCTGCAACGCTCCGCACGCCACGCGGCATCGAAGGTCGATGTCGAACAGGCGCAGGCCGTCGGCAAGGCGGCGGTGGACTACGCTTTGAAAGGCATGAACGCGGTGATGCCCGTCATCAAGCGCATATCGGATGCGCCCTATCGCTGGAAAATCGAGCAGGCGCCGTTGTCCAAGATCGCCAATCGCGAAAAGAAGATGCCGAAAAGCTTCATCGCCCGCGACGGTTTCGGCATCACCGCCGCCGCACGCCGTTACCTCGCACCGCTGATCCACGGCGAAGCACCGCCGCCACTCGGACGCGATGGATTGCCGAAATACGTGCGCCTCAAGAACGTGGCGGTGACGAAGAAGCTGCCGGTTTGGGACAAGGCCTGACGGCGGGCCATGCCCGCCGTCGACACGGGGTCAGGCAGCGGCGGCCTGTTTTTCGGATGGCTCGACCGGAGCGCTGTGCCGGATGAGGTGATCGAAGGCGCTCAAGGCGGCGGTCGAACCGGCGCCCATGGCGATGACGATCTGCTTGTACGGCACCGTGGTGGCGTCGCCGGCAGCGAACACGCCCGGCAGGGAGGTCGCGCCGCGGTCGTCGATGACGATTTCGCCGCGTGGCGACAGTTCCAGCGCACCCTTCAACCATTCGGTATTGGGCAGCAGGCCGATTTGCACGAAGATGCCTTCCAGTTCGATGTCGTGCATGTCGCCGGTGGCGCGATCGGTGTAGCGCAGGCCGTTGACCTTCTGTCCGTCGCCCAGCACCTCGGTGGTCTGGCCGTTGACGATGACGTCGACGTTGGAAAGGCTTTTCAGCTTGCGCTGCAGCACGTCGTCGGCGCGCAGCTTGCCGTCGAACTCGATCAGCGTGACGTGCTTGACGATGCCGGCAAGGTCGATCGCCGCCTCGACGCCGGAGTTGCCGCCGCCGACCACTGCCACGCGCTTGCCCTTGTACAGCGGACCGTCGCAGTGCGGGCAGTAGGCCACGCCCTTGTTGCGGTAGGTGTCCTCGCCGGGCACGCCCATCTGGCGCCAGCGTGCGCCGGTGGACAGCACCATGGTTTTCGACTTCAGGCTGGCGCCGTTTTCCAGCTCCACTTCGATGAGACCGCTTTTCGACTCGCTGGCCGGCACCAGTTTCGTGGCACGCTGCAGGTTCATCACGTCCACGTCGTAGTCATGCACGTGTTGCTCCAGCGCCGCGCCCAGCCTGGGGCCTTCGGTGTAGTTGACCGAGATGAAGTTCTCGATGGACATCGTGTCCAGCACCTGGCCACCGAAGCGCTCGGCCGCGATGCCGGTGCGGATGCCTTTGCGCGCGGCATAGATCGCCGCCGATGCACCGGCTGGGCCGCCGCCGACGACCAACACGTCATAGGCCTCCTTGGCGCGGATTTTTTCGGCTTCGCGTTCGGCCGAACCACTATCCAGGCGCGCCACGATCTGCTCGACGGTCATGCGGCCCTGGTCGAACACTTCGCCGTCGAGCAGCACGGTGGGCACGGACATGATTTCCAGCCGTTCCACTTCGTCCTGGAACAGCGCGCCGTCGATGGCGACGTGCTTGATGTTGGGGTTGAGGATGCTGAGCAGGTTCAGCGACTGCACCGTCTCCGGACAGTTCTGGCACGACAGCGACATGAAGGTTTCGAAACGGTATTCGCCTTCGATGTTGCGGATCTGCTCGACCAGCTCGTCGTCGATCTTCGCCGGATGGCCGCCAACCTGCAGCAAGGCCAGCACCAGCGAGGTGAATTCGTGCCCCATCGGGATGCCGGCAAAATCGACGCGCACGTCGGTGCCCGTACGCACGATGGCGAACGAGGGTTTGCGCGCGTTGTCGCCGTCGCGGCGCAGGCCGACCTTGTCCGACAGCCCGGCAACGGTTTCCAGCAGCTCACCCAGCTCGCGCGACTTGTCGCTGTCGTCCAGCGAGGCCACGAGTTCGATCGGGTGAACAATTTTCTCCATGTAGGCCTGGAGCTGGCCTTGCATTGTCTTGTCCAACATGACGGATCTCCGGCGCAGTTTGCGCGTGGGTGTGTGTAAGAGCCTGCCTGCAGGCGACGGCCTCGGCGCACGATCAAACCTGAAGGCTATCGCCTGCAGGCAGGCTCCTACGTGCGCACATACGTGCGCAGTGGGTTTTGGCGGGGATGGAACCGGGCGGCTCGCGCCCGGCTCCGGGGATCACGCGCGGGGCGCGATCAGATCTTGCCGACCAGGTCCAGCGAGGGCTCCAGGGTCTTCTCGCCTTCCTTCCACTTGGCCGGGCACACTTCGTTCGGGTGCGCGGCAACGTACTGGGCGGCCTTGACCTTGCGCAGCAGTTCGGCAGCGTCGCGGCCGATGCCGCCGGCGTTGAGTTCGATGATCTGGATCTTGCCGTCCGAGTCGATCACGAAGGTGCCGCGATCGGCCACGCCGTCGGCTTCGATCAGGACTTCGAAATTGCGCGAAATGGCGTGGGTCGGATCGCCGATCATGGTGTAGTTGATCTTCTTGATCGCTTCGGAGCTGTCGTGCCAGGCCTTGTGCGAGAAATGCGTGTCGGTCGAAACCGAATAGACTTCCACGCCCAGCTTCTGGAACTCGGCGTAATGGTCGGCCAGGTCTTCCAGCTCGGTCGGGCACACGAAGGTAAAGTCGGCCGGGTAGAAAAACACCACGGACCACTTGCCCTTGAGGTCGGCATCGGTGACTTCCTTGAACTGGCCCTGCTTGAACGCCTGGGCCTTGAACGGTTTGATTTCGGTGTTGATGAGGGACATGAAAGAACTCCTTTATGGAGGTGGATGGACTGTCGATGGGGTCAGTGTACGGATCCGCAGTAATTAATCCAATTGATTGTTGCATCTGCCTTGATAGCTTCTATCTATTGCATTCCTGTCGGCCCATCCAGCAAATATCGTGATACGTCGAGCGCTTTCAAAGACTGGCCCGCTACCGGTTTGGCGCGGCTTCAGCAAGCTTCTTCGCTCTTGCGCACGGAACGCAGCCAGCACGCCCGTTCCCGCGTCGGCCTTGCGAGCGGTGCGGCAATGCGAGTGCGATGGCATGAGCGGGGCCAGGAATGCATCGACGGCGTCGATACGCCCACCGCTGTCCGGAGAAATCAAAGCGACCGCGCGCCGCCACGCTCGAAACAGCGGATTGTCTGCTCTCGCCGCAACGTCAGCCCGGCAGGGGCGCCTGGCTGCGGGTATCCAGCAGGCCATGCCGTGTCATCAGCTGGGCCAACTCCACGACATGCTCCACGTTCAGCTTTTCCATCAAGCGCTGCTTGTAGGTGGACACCGTCTTGGGGCTCACGTTGAGCTGTTCGCCGATGGTGCTCAGCGACTGGCCGCGCACGATCATCATGGCCACTTCCAGCTCGCGGCTGGACAGCACGTCGAGCGGATCATGGTCGGTTTCCAGCCGCGACAGGGCCAGTTTCTGGGCCACGGCGGGCGCGAGGTAGCGTTGCCGGTCGGCCGCCTTGCGCACGGCGGTGACGAGTTCTTCGGGGCCGCAGCTCTTGGTCAGGTAGCCGTAGGCGCCGGCTTCCATCAGGTGCTTCGGGAAACGGGCGTCGTTGACCACGGTCAGGATCACGATGCGCGTGGGCAGATCGGCGCGCGCGGCGCGTTCGGTCAACTCAAGGCCGCTCATGCCCGGCATGTGCACGTCCACCAGCGCCACGTCGGGCTGTTCGGTGCGGATCAGATCCAGCCCCTCTTCGGCCGAACCGGCTTCGCCGCGAATCTCCATGTCGGGCTCGTTTTCGAGAATCATGCGGAATCCGACCCGCACCAGCTCGTGATCGTCGACAAGCACCACACTGATCATGACACCCCCTCTTGATTCATCCTGTTCGATCTCCCGCCCTGAATTATGCGCCACCCGCGACAGGGCCAAACATGCGCGTCCAAGACAGACACGATGCATCGTCCATCGCCGACAGCGCAATCAGCCAAATCGTCAACTTCCTGTAGGGATTTTCCGAAACAAGTGCCGCGCGAGCAAGCCCATCGGATCAGACGGCGATCAGCCCCCGCTCGACCGCCAACCGGTACAGATCAAGTTCCGAGCCGGCTCCCAGCTTGCCCATCAGGCTGGCACGGTGGATATAGACCGTCTTCTGGCCGATGCCCAGATCCGCCGCCGCCTGTTTCGGCGTGCGGCCCTCGGCCAGCAGCAGGAAGACTTCGCGCTCGCGGGTGGTCAGGCGATGCAGGGGATCCAGTTCCTCGGCGCTGCGTCCGGCGCGGCGCTGGGCCAGGTCGGAACTGAGAAACTCCTTGCCCTGCATGACTTCGCGCAGGCCGGCCACCAGCTCTTCCGGCGCCACGCCCTTGGTGACGTAGCCGCGTGCACCGCGGCGCAGGGCCTCGGAAACGTACGGCTCGCCGTCGTGCATGGACAACACCACGATGCGGGTATCCGGCGAAACGCTGAGCAGATGCTCGATCAGCGGCAGGCCGCCGCCATCGGGAAGGGACAAATCCAGCGCCACCAGGTCGGGATGCTCGCGGGTGACCGCCTCCACCGCCTCATCCGCCGAACGACACTCGGCCTTGACCTCGAGGTCCTCCTCAAGCTCGATCAGCCGCTTGAAGCCTTCACGAACAATGGCGTGGTCGTCGACCAGAACAATGCTGTACATGCTGTCGACTTTACCGCCTACGCGCCCGGCAGGAAATGTTTTGTGCCCAGGATCTTATGCCCATTCCCGGTTCTGCGCACGAATGCATGACAACACCCGCATCGCATGCCGCCGGCGCATGTACCATTTGTGCATGCTCATTCGTCTGCCCCATGCCTGGCACGGCCCGTTGATCGGCCTGGCGTATCTGCTGGTCTGGCTGTGCCTGTGGCCCACCCAGGCGGCGTACTGGAATCTGCTCGCCGGCTGGCGTTTCGGCATGCTGCTGCTCGCGCCGATGCGCTACTGGCCCTGGCTGATCGCCGGCGAATGGGGCGGCAGCGCCGTGGCCGATGTGTGGCTGGGCCACGCTTCGGGCATGGTTTTCATGTTCGGCGACATGCCGAATGTGCTGGTGACGGCATTGTGCGTCGGCATCGTGCGCCGCCTGGGCACGCGCCCGGCGTTGCATTCGCCCGACTACGTGGTGCGGTTGCTGGCTTCGGCGCTGTTCGTCGCGCTCGCCACGACGACGGCGGACGCCATGCTGATCGCCTTCATCCACAAGGGTCTGCACCTGGGCAACATGTTCGGGATACTGGGCGGCGACCTGCTGGGCGATTATCTCGGCATGCTGCTGGTGGTGCCGGTGCTGATCCTGCTGGTGCGCAACCGCCCGAACGGTGCGGCCCTGCGCACGCTGCTGCTGGACGGTCTGATTTTTCTGCTGCCGTCGCTGGCCGTGTTGTTTTTGCTGATCCAGGACGGCCCTCCCCTGTCCGCATTCGCCCGCACGCTGGCGCTGGCGCCGGTGCTGTTTTTCGCCTTTCGTCATGGTTGGCGCGGCACGGCGGCAAGCATTCTGATCGTCAGCGTCTCCATGATGGCGTTCGCGGCGGCCACACGACATCTGGCCACGCCGGCGCAAGCGCATCTGTTTCTGGCCGTGGCCGGTACCGCCACGCTGATGCTGGGCAGCGCCATCGACGCCCTGCGCCGCAGCAGCGACCGCCTGGCCGTGCAGAACGCCCGCCTGGAAGGCGCCAACCACCGGCTCGACCACTTGGCCCGCCGCCTCAGCGACGCCGCGCGCCGCAACCTGCGCGTAGACGAGGAGCAGCGCCGCTACATGGCCGCCGAATTGCACGACGAGCTGGGGCAGAACCTCACCGCCATCCAGACCCGCGTCAAACTGGCGCAATCGCGCCTCAAGGACGCCGGGCTGGAAGACGTGAGCGCGTCCATCAACACCATCATCGGCCACATGCGCGCCGCCGTGCGACGCATGCTCGACAACCTGCGCCCGACCGTGCTGGACGAATTCGGCCTGGCCCGCGCGCTGGAGGAAGGCCCGATCCAGAGCCTGCTGCACACCGCCGGCATTACCTATGATTTCGATTTGCACGGCGATCCGCACCCGCTGGACGAAGACACCCGCATCGCCATTTACCGCGTGGCCCAGGAAGCCGCCACCAACACCGTACGCCACGCCCACGCCAATCACGTGCGCCTGCGCCTGCGCGTGGGACAGCGTGATGGTCAGCAATGGGTACTGCTGGACATCCGCGACGACGGCATCGGCCTGCCCGCCGACACCCCACCGCGACGCGGCGGTCGCGGCCTGCAAAGCATGCGCGACCGGGTGACCGCCCTGGGCGGCATTTTCCGCATCCGCCCCTGCAGGCAGGGAACACGCCTGCGCATCCTGCTGCGCTCCACCCTGGACAACGAGGCAAACGTCCCGTCCACCATCGCTTCCGAAGCATCTAGGAATCTTTCCGATACCGCCACCACATGACGTCGGCTAGGCTGTCTCCCCAGTGATGTGGGGGAGTCGCCACCCCAAAAGCGAGGTGGCGAGTCCGGGTCGATTGTGGGGACAGTCGATCCGAAAACGGGAGGCAGGATGCTACCCAGCCGATATGGCATTGCCCGACGTCGGGTCGGAATCTGCACTTCATATCTGGCCATGGCCGCAGACAGAACAGGCAAGTCTCTGTCGCGGCCTTTTTCTTGCCTGTCATTTGGCCCCACGGCGCTTGGGCGGCGGGCAGTGCCCGCCCTACGCATCCGTTCGTCCTGGACGGATGCGTGAGCCGTCATACGACCGAGACCACGTAGGACGGGCATTGCCCACCGTCATCGCCATGGACACCGCGGCATCATGAGAATCTTTTGGCAACCAATGCCCGCCCCACGCGGCGGTCGCCTGAAGCCAAATCAGCGCTTCTTCTTGCGCACGTACAGCACCAGATTGTGATCCTCGATCTCGTAACCGTGCTTGGCGGCGATGTCGTGCTGCAGGCGCTCGATGTCCTCGCTGACGAACTCGATGACGTTGCCGGTGTCTACATCAATCATGTGATCGTGGTGCTGACCCCGGTCGAGCTCGTAAACCGCTTGTCCGCTCTCGAAATTGTGTTTGACGACAATGCCCGCCGCCTCGAACTGGGTCAGCACGCGGTACAC
Organism: Oleiagrimonas sp.; assembly: GCA_035698945.1. Classification (GTDB taxonomy): domain Bacteria; phylum Pseudomonadota; class Gammaproteobacteria; order Xanthomonadales; family Rhodanobacteraceae; genus Oleiagrimonas. The sequence continues at coordinate 8,070 of DASSBH010000261.1, read as the reverse complement.
CGTGGCCAGACCGATGTCCTCTTCGCCGGCCAGCAGTTGCTTGTAGATGTCCTCGGCGGTCAGATGCCGCTCGGTGGAATCCTCGAAAAGGTGCAAAATGCGCATACGCGGATGCGTCACTTTCAACCCGGCCTTGCGCAGTTCTTGCGATTCCTGGTCCATGGGATTCCTCGTCGGCAGGTAAGTCTCGGACAAAATGGATCAGAGCTCCTAGTGTATCATTCCCCTCTTGCCTGAACTGGATTCTCGCCGCATGCGAACGCTTTTCCGCACCCTGACTTGCACGCTGCTTGCCGTCGCCATCGCCGGCTGCGGGCTGGTCTATCACCCGCCGTTGCAGCAAGGCAATCTGCTGGACAAGAAAACGGTCGACAAGCTGAAACCCGGCATGACCAAACGCCAGGTCATCGTGTTGATGGGTTCGCCGTCCATCGCCTCGCCTTTCGATCACGACCGCTGGGATTACGTGCACGCCTTCGCCGTCAACGGCGGCAAGATGCAGGTGCGCAAGCTCACCTTGTTCTTCAACAACGACGCCCTGGTGCGCACCGAAGGCAGCCTGTTTGCCGCCGACAACGAAAAGATGCTCAAGCAGGCCAAGGTCTACGACAACGCCAGCTCGAACATGATCGGCGACAAGAAGGGCGACAAGGCCACCGATGACAGCGACGACGGCGACTGAGTGCCAGCTTTCGCGTCAGGCGTCGCGCGCCCGCTGGCGGCGGGCTTGCATCGGGTCGAGCGCAAGTGGGCGGTAAACCTCGACCCGGTCACCATCGCGCAGCGCCTGTCCCGGTTTGACACGACGACCGAACACGCCCAGCGCATCGTCGGCCGCGCGAACTTCCGGGCGCTCGGAAACCAGATCCGAGGCATCCACCGCCTGCCTGGCCGTGGCGCCGGCAGGCAGACTCAACGTGCGCGACCACACCTGCCCAGGCTCGGCATACACCACCTCGACACGAATCCGGGCCGGCGACTCAGCCATAGACATGCCGCGCCACGCGGCAGAAATCATCCACCATGCGGTTGGCCAGGCCCTGAAAGCCCAACTTCAGTGCCATGCCGCCAAAATGGCCCTTGTAGTCGAAATCCAGCACCAGAGCCACCTTGCAGCCGCTGTCGCCCAGCTCGATGAAGCTCCACTGTCCTTCCAGCGAGTGGAACGGCCCCTCGACCAGGCTCACGGTGATACGATCCGGCGCCTGCGCCACGTTGCGCGTGGTGAAGCTGTGGCGCAAACCGGCGAATTTCAGATCCAGCCGCGCCACCAGCACCTCGCCGTCGTGCTCCAGCACCTGCGCAGCGGAACACCACGGGAAGCGCTTTGGGTATGCTTCCACATCATTGACCAGATCGAACATCTGGCTGGGCGAGTAACGCACCAAGGCGCTACGGCGAATTTCGATCACGGCAACCCCGATTCGACAACATCCGGCGCTCTTGGCGCTTCATGCAGAACATCTTAGCGGACATGGCCAAAACCAAGGGCAAAAACAAACCGGGCAGCAACACCATCGCGCTCAACAAGCGTGCCCGGCACGAGTACCACATCGACAAGCGCTTCGAAGCCGGCATTGCCTTGCAGGGCTGGGAAGTGAAGTCGCTGCGCGCCGGACGCATCAACTTCGGCGACAGCTACGCGCTGGTCAAGGGCGGCGAGATCTACCTGTTCGGCGCCTCCATCCCGCCGCTGATCAGTGCCTCCAGCCACGTCGTCGCCGACGACCGGCGCACCCGCAAGCTGCTGCTCAACCGCCGCGAAATCGACGAACTGATCGGCGCCGTCGAACGCAAGGGTTACACCCTGGTGCCGACCGCGATGTACTGGAAAGCCAACCACGTCAAGGTCGAAATCGGCCTGGCGCGCGGCAAACAGGCGCACGACAAGCGCGCCACCGAGAAGGAACGCGACTGGAACCGGGAGAAACAGCGGACGCTGCGCGCCAAGAATCCCGTCGCGTAGGTCGGGCACTGCCCGACGCATGCTTGCCGAAAATTCGATGTCGGGCACTGCCCGACCTACGTGAACGAATCACGACAAACCTTGATGTCGGCACGAACGATCGCATATATAATGGGCGCGCCAATCGTTCCCCGGGGGTGTTTCTGGCTTCGACGGGGGTAGTGCGATGGCTTGGTGCATGCCGAGGGGGCAGCTTTCCTCGTTAAACCAGCCGCAAAACTCATAATTGCCAACGACAGCAATTACGCTCTGGCCGCTTAAGGCCTAGCCCCGAACCCACTTGTGCTCGTGCTCGTCGGTGTAGGGTCATTATCACGGGATCGCCGGACTGCCGCCGCCTGTCGGCATACGGCCAAATCAAGCAGGCTGGTTCCGCGGTGCGCTTTGCCGACCGTGCTACTGCGGAACGAGACTCAACGGTAGGCTAAGCATGTAGTACCGGGCGTCAAACGCCTTCGGACGGCGGTTCGAATCCGCCCACCTCCACCAACGCAAAACCCTGGCCGATCCGGCCAGGGTTTTTCATGTTCACGGCATCTGCAGACGCTGCTGGATGGCTTCCAGCTCATGCCCGCTGGTCTCCACGCCGCCGCGCCAGAGCATGACGCCAGCCACCGTCATCGGGATGGCGATGACCAGGGCCGATACGAGGAAGCTGTCGAACACGCCGGCCACGCCCAGCACCGCGCCGAGGATGCCGCCGGCCTTGGAGCCGGCGGCGATCAGGCCCGAGCCGGTGCCGCGCAGGTGCACGGGGTAGATCTCGGCGGCGTACGGGATCATGGTGGCGATGACGCCGCTGATGGCGATCAGCAGCAGCACGGTGGCGGCAATCGTGGCGGACTGCATGCGCCATCCGGCCACTTCGATGAATGCGAAGACGAACAGCGCCAACACCGTCAGCCCCACGAACAGCACCAGCGACTTGAAGCTGCTCCAGCGCTGGTACAACCACACCACCAGTGCGATGCCCGGTATCGCCAGCAGCGCGGATTGCGCCATCAGTTCACTGGCGGCGCGGGCGTCCAGACCCAGCTTGTGCAGATTGGCCGGCAGCCACAGCACGAAACCGAAATTGACCAGTCCCCAGGCCAGACCGCACATCATCAGCGCCAACGTGATGCGCGCGTGCCTGCCGCGCAGCATGTCGCGCAGGCCGGCACGTGGTTGGTGGATTTCCATGACGGGCGCGGTTTCACTCTTGGCCGCTTCCACCAGGGCATCGGCGCTGCCGCCGGTGAACCGCGCCAGCACGGCACGCGCGCGCTCGGGCATGCCGGCCTTGGCGAGGAAGCGCGGCGACTCCGGAATGTAGCGGTTGAGCAGCACCAGCAAGGCGCCGGTCGGCAGGTTGAGCAGCCACAGCGCGCGCCAACTGAACAACGGTTCCAGCAGGGCCGCCGCGCCGGATGCCGCCAGGTAACCCGCCGAAGTGCCCACTCCGCCGAGCGCCACCAGCAGCCAGCCGCGATGCTTCGCGGGCACGGTTTCGGCCATCAACGTGAACGCGATCGGCAGCATGCCGCCGGCCGCCGCACCCATCATGAAACACATCACGAGGTTCCAGTGGAACGACGGCATCGTGCCGCAGATCGCAGTGCCCATGAAAAGCAGCGCCGACAACAGGATCGCCGCGCGACGCCCGAACACGTCGGCCAGACGCCCCCACGCCACCGAACCGACCGCCGTGCCGATCAGGGCGGACAATGCAAGGTAACCGGCTTGCGACATGCCCATGTCGTACTCGTGCGCCATGCCCGGCATCACGAAGGCGATCGAAGCGGGCTTCATCACGTCGATGGTCAGCGCCACCGCCAGCACCGCCACCAGTGTCCAATGCTCGCGATTGAGCGGCACGCCATCGGCCACGTGCCAGTGCAGGCTTTCGCCGGCGCGCGTGGTCATGCGCACCTGCGCCAGCCGCGGCAACAGGCCATAGGCGGACAACAACACGCCAGCCACGATCAAGACCATGCCGACCAGCATGTCCGTGTCCATCGGCATGCCGGCCATATGAAAATGCATCGGCGCGGCCATGATGAACATGGGCAAGTGCAGGCACACGCCCGCGGCCACCGCAAGGCAGCCGAGCCAGAAGGCCACGGGGTGATGAAAGGTCACGCCATCCGCTCGCATCAAAGCGCCCGATCCCGCAAAGCCCGGAAGTGTACCGCGATCATGTCACCGCCCCTTCAAAGGGCGAGCCCACAGGCGCACTCATTGCATGGGGCACCTGGCGTGGCAGAAAGGCTGCCGCAGGTTTTCGAGTGACTTTCAGTTCGAGGGGCTGACAACACCATCCCCACCCAACCCTCCCCTTGAAGGGGAGGGCTTTGGCGTGAGGTCTTGTCGAGCTCACGACGCCAGTCGAGGCCGCCCGCTCTTGCTCCCTCCCCTTCAAGGGGAGGGTTGGGTGGGGATGGTGTTTGCGGGGAATCACGACCCGTGCGAAAGAACCCGGCTTGTCGGCACGGACACAGGCGCAACAACCGCCAATTCCGCATGGCCATCAGCCAAGGGCGGCACACGATGCAGATGCCAGGCCACGAGCAGGCCCGACACCACCAGCAAACCCACGAACAAACCCACGCCCGTCCAGCCATCATCGGCATAGAACAGACCACCCGCCGCACCGGCGACACTGGAACCAAGGTAATACGCAAACAGGTACATCGACGAAGCTTGAGCGCGCGCCGCGCCGCCTCGACGTCCAACCCAACTGCTGGCGATGGAGTGCCCGCCGAAAAAGCCGAAAGTCAGCACGACCAACCCGGCCAGGATCAGCCACACCGACGCCGCCAGCGTCAGTCCGATCCCGATCAGCATCAGCAGCAAAGCCGTCCACAGCACCTTGCGCCGACCCAGCTTGCCCGCCAGGTGACCCATCCATGGCGAACTGAACATGCCCACCACGTACACGGCAAAAATGAGCCCCACCAGCGCCTGGCTGAAGTTGTACGGCGGCGCCAGCAGGCGATAACCGAGATAGTTGTAGACGGTGACGAAAGCGCCCAGCAACAGGAAACCTTCCACGAACAGCCATGGCAATGCGCGATCATGGAACAGGCGTACGAAACGCTTCGGCAAGGCACGCAGTCGCAGCGGCTGCGGCACGAAATGACGCGATGGCGGCAAGGTGCGCCAGAACAACAGCGCCGACGCCAGACCCACCGCGCCGACCACGGCGATGCCGCCACGCCAGCCCAGCCAGTCCGCCGTGATGCCGGCGAGCAACCGCCCGGACAGACCGCCGATGGCGTTGCCGCTGATGTAGAGCCCCATGCCGAGGCCGATGGATTCGGGATGCATTTCCTCGCTGAGCCAGGTCATCGCCACGGCGGGCAGGCCGCTCAGGGTGAAACCCAGCAAGGTGCGCAGTATCAGCAGCGAACGCCAACCCGGCGCCAACGCCGTCAGCAGAACCAGCACGGCGGACGACACCAGCGACAACGTCATCACCCGTCGTCGGCCCCAGGTGTCGGATAGGGCACCGGCAAACAGCATCGCCACCGCCAGCACCGCCGTGGTGACGGACAGCGACAAGGCGCTGACGGCCGCACCGACGCCGTATTCACGGCTGAATTCGGGCATCAGCGGCTGCACGCAATACAGCAGGCCGAAGGTGGCAACGCCCGCGGCGAACAAGGCCAGATTGGCGCGCCGGAAGGCCGGCGTGCCGTGATGGATCCAGGTGTCCGCCGCACCGAGCGATGCCGTCATGGCATCGCTTGGAGGAGCGTCCATCGTGGCGATCGGATCCGCGGCACGCTTGGTCATGCGTGACAGGGTAGGCCGGTCGACTTAGATGTTGAATGATAATTTTTGACTCATATACATAGCCAAAACATATCAGACACAGTCAACCGTTGAGCAGGCGCATGCCCTCTTCGTTGTAGCGCGTCCCGCTGACGGCATCGCGCGGGAATACCGCGTCGATGGCGGCCAAATCGGCATCGTCGAGATGCACGTCCACGGCGCCGAGGTTGTCGTCCAGGTACTTGATGCGCTTGGTGCCGGGGATCGGCACGATGTGCGCATCCTGCGCCAGCACCCAGGCCAGGGCCAGTTGCGCCGGCGTGCAGCCCTTGTCGGCGGCCAGCGCCTTCACCTTGTCAACCAGGGCCAGGTTGCGGGCGAAGTTGTCGCCCTGGAAGCGCGGACTGTGGCGGCGGTAATCGTCGGCATCGAAGTCGTCCGGGCTGGTGATGGCGCCGGTGAGAAACCCGCGACCGAGCGGGCTGTACGGCACGAAACCGATGCCCAGCCGACGGCAGGTATCCAGCACGCCCGCTTCCGGATCGCGCGTCCACAGCGAGTATTCGCTCTGCACTGCCGTCACCGGATGCACCTTGTGCGCACGCTCGATGGTGTCGGGCGAAGCCTCGGACAAACCGATGTGGCGCACCTTGCCCTCGCGCACCAGCTCGGCCATCACGCCCACGGTGTCTTCGACCGGCACCTTCGGATCGACGCGATGCTGGTAATAAAGATCGATGTGATCGACACCGAGGCGTTTGAGGCTCGCTTCGCACGCGGCGCGCACGTACTCCGGTCGTCCGCTGATGTCGCGTTTGTGCGGTTGCGACGGATCGAACACGATGCCGAACTTGGTCGCCAGGAACACCATTTGGTGACGATCGGCGATGGCCTTGCCGACCAGCACTTCGTTGGTGTGCGGGCCGTACATGTCGGCGGTATCGAGAAAATTGAGGCCGGCGTCGAGCGCGTGGTGGATCACCTTGATCGACTCGGCATCGTCGCCGTGGCCGTAGAACGCGCTCATGCCCATGCAGCCGAGGCCGAGCGCGGAGACTTCGGGGCCCTTGGGGCCGAGTGTGCGGGTTTGCATGATGGTTGGCTCTCCTGTGACGGGTTTGGGCGAAGTCGTGGTGAGGTATCGAACCATGAACGGCGCGGGAAACTGGCGGACTGCCCTTCGATACCTCAGGGCGAACGGGTTTTGATGGAGCTTTCGCACCTCGACCTCTCCACCGTTCGTGGTGAGGTATCGAACCATGATACGGCGCGGGAAATTGGGGAATTGCCCGGACAATGTTTATCGATTTCATGCATGAACGCCTGAATGGTTCCGCTACCGCAAGCGGAAGCCACCCAGCATCGCCTTGACCTGAACGACTGCAATGGCAACATGGAGGCTCACCCATCGCCTTCGGGGAGCGCGCATGCACAGCCGCCTTGCTCTGGTCATCACGGCCGGCCTCCTTCTGGCGGCGTGTGGATCATCCGATCAGACGCCGGCGAATCAAACCGCCTCCGCTGCCAGCCAAACCCGGCCCGCGTCGGCGGCCACGAGCCCCAGCGCGGCGACGCCGCCTGCCGGCAAGGAGCGGTTCAACAGCGTGCGGCTCGGTTTTCGCATCGACTATCCCGCCAGCATGACTTCCCAGTTGCGCTTCGACAGCAAGTACCTGGCCAACGACAGCTGGAAAACCTATGCGAAACCCGACTCGACGGGCACGCCGATGTTGATGCTCACCCTGCCCGGCTCCAACGATGTCACCGCCGGCGAGTTGCGCATCGGCATCAGCAGCGACAAGAAGGAAGTCGCGCAATGCGACGCGCCACCGAGCAATGCGGACAAGGGCAGCATCGGCAAGACCACCATCAATGGCGCCACCTTTGCCAGCTTCCATGCCGCCGATGCGGGCATGAGCCATTACCTCAAGGTGCACAGTTACCGCGCGGTGCATGGCCACTATTGCTATGCCATCGACCTGCTGGTGACCGGCACCAACCCGAAAGTGTACGACCCGCCGCGCAAGCCGCCTTTCAGTAATGAGGAAGCGTTCAAGCAGTTGCACGAGGCGTTGCAGGGATTTCGTTTTACGCGTTGAGATGCCGCGATTGTGGCGTGCGATGGCGGGCAGTGCCCGCCCTACATGGACGCCAAATCCCGTAGGGCGGGCACTGCCCGCCGCGATACGTCAAGACGTAGCCAACGCCTCCACGACGCGGCGATAGCGCGCGGCGATGCGCTCTTCGTCGGCATGATGAAAATCGTGCACCACTTCGCGCCCGGCCACGCATACGTCGCGCACCAGCGGCGTGTTGCCGGCAAACAGGAAACTGTCCAGACGACTGCG
>DASSBH010000260.1:0-12856 GCA_035698945.1 Oleiagrimonas sp. | reverse complement strand
CCGCCGACCGCCTGCCCGTCTACGTGCCATGAAATTGCTGCTTGCCGGCGCCAACGGCCAGGTCGGCCATGAATTGCGTCGCGCCCTGGCACCGCTGGGTGAGGTCGTCGCCGCCACCCGCGACGGCACGCTCGATGACGGCGGCACCTGCGAACGTGCCGACCTGGCGCAGCCGGAAACACTGGTCGCGCTGCTCGATCGGGTGCGACCGGACGTGATCGTCAACGCCGCCGCCTACACGGCCGTCGATCGCGCCGAGGCCGAGCCGGCGCTGGCGTTGCGCGTCAACGGCGAGGCCATCGGCGTGTTCGGCCGGTGGGCTGCAGTGCACGGCGCGCGCGTGGTGCACTACTCCACCGACTACGTGTTCGACGGCAGCGCCACGCGGCCCTGGCGCGAGGACGACACCGTGGCGCCACTGGGCGCGTACGGCCGCAGCAAGCTTGCCGGCGAGAACGCCCTGCGCGACAGCGGCGCCGAACATCTGCTGTTCCGCACCGCCTGGGTGTATGCCGCGCGCGGGCACAACTTCCTGCGCACCATGCTGCGCCTCGGCGCGGAACGCGAACGGCTGAGCGTGGTGGACGATCAGCGCGGCACGCCGACCCCGGCCGCGCTGATTGCCGACGTCACCGCTGCGGCGCTGAAGCACTGGCTCGATGGCAACGACGCCACGCGGCGCGCCTTGAAAGGCACCTATAACCTGGTCGCCACCGGCGAGACCACGTGGTGCGGCTTCGCCCGCGCCATCATGCAACGCGCCGCCACCGCCGGCCTGCTGGCGCGCGCGCCCGAGGTGGCCGCCATCTCCAGTGCCGAGTTTCCGACGCCGGCGCAGCGCCCGGCGTATTCCGTGCTCGACACCACGCGCCTGCGCGAAACCTTCGGCATCGCCCTGCCGACCTGGCAACACGGCCTCGACGCCGTCATCGCCGAGCTCCAGGCCGGCACCAACCGCTTCCCCCTCTTTACCAGGAATATTTGACCTTCCCGTATACGAAGGCCCCTTGGGAACCGAACGGTGAACTGCTCGGATAAGGGAATATGCCGTGGAAATTACTACCCTCGGGCGCCTCTTGAGGATAGGTATTGAAAATATTGTCGGAGCCCAGGGTGAACGTCCAGTTATCGTGGTAATAATCCACGGACGCATTGAAGATCCACCTGGCCGGGTATATGTCGTCGTTGAGATAACTGGTCGAACTGTACTCGGTGACCCCCCCGTAGCGGACGGCAGTACCGGTGAATCCCCAGTGGTTCCTTGTGTATGTATTGGTCCAGATGAACTTGGAGCGGGGCATCTGGTCGGCGAGCAAGCCCTTTGTCTGACTGCGGGTAATGCGTTTGAAACCAACATCGCCCAGTGCCTCGAGTACTGCAGGGTTCGGACGAACCCCGGTAACCTCGTTTTTGTGGTAAGACCAGTTGATCGTCGTCTGGAACGTTCCGCCGTTGTTGAACTCCTTGACGTAGTTCGTGACGACACCGATACCCCGGATGCGCATTTCAGCGGCGTTGGTGAAGTAGGCAAGGGCCACGTATTGCGGGTTGTCGATGCCATTGGCCGCCAGATAATCCAGGACCGAAGGCGCCACGAGCGACATCGAACTCGACATCAGGATGCGGTTCTTGAGCTCGATATCGTACAGATCCACCGTTGTCGTGAACGAAGGGGTCGGGCTCCATACCGCGCCAATGGTGTAGCTGCGCGAGGTTTCCGCCTTCAGCGGCTCGCTGCCAAGCAACTTGGCCAACTGGTTGTCCACCGGCACCAGGCCACGCAGGTAGATGCCTTCGGGCAGGCCCAGCGAGTTGCCTTCGGGATAGGACACGGAAGTGGTTGCCGAGCCATGCTGCTGTCCCAGTCCCGGCGCACGGAACCCCGTGGAGACCGTCCCGCGCAGGGCGAATCCATTGTCAAAGTCGTAGCGGCCCGATAGCGCGTAGGACAGGTTGGTCCCGAAATCCGAGTAGTCCTCATGCCGTACCGCAATGGACGTACTCAGCCGATCCGTGATGTTCCCTTCCAACTGCGCGTACTCGGCAACGGAGTGCCTCGAATTATTGCTCGCGTCCTGGGGCCCCCAGCCGGCAAACCCCTGGGCGGCACCCGTGACTCCGGAATTGCCCACGTACCACGAGGCGAAGTCGCCCTCCACGATCTTGTATCCCTGATGCAGGTACTGCGCACCAAAGCCAAGATGCCAGTTGTCCCCCAGCGACTTGGCAAGGGCAATATCGAACGTGGTCTGCGATGAAGTCAGCGTGCCGTCGTGAATATCCGTGGGGCTGTAGCCAAAATCGTTCCAGAAGGCAAAATTGATGGTGTTGAAGGTGCCGTAGGACACGCGATTGGCGCCCCAGTTCGCACTGACGTCCCAGTTCCAGCCACTATCCGTATCGCCGCGCACCCCCATGACGAAGCTCTTGTCTCTCGACACACCGTGTTCCACCGGTTGAAAGCCGTCGCCGTCCGGAAAGATATACTGCATCAAGTCGTTTTTCGGTATCGGTGCATTGGCGCCATAACGGTAGAACGCCATGGGCTCGGCCATGAGTCGGCCATAATGCCCGTAGCCATAGAGACTCACTTTCGGCGTGAAATCGTATTGCCAGTTGATGAACGTGTTGTAGTTGTCGGAGTTCGGGATGCCAACATGGTACTTCTTGCCCAACTCGGTGAAGCCCGGCCTGTTGTCCAGCCCTGCGCGGTTGGTGGGTTGCTGATTGGCCACCTGCGCCGAAACCCGCACCCATCCGTCCTGGCCAAGCGGAAAGCCGATATTGCCCTGGAGCCGGGACCGTTCGCCGTCGCCCGCCGAGTACTTGCCGTAGTTGGCTTGCACGTCGCCGCCTTGCGCGCCCTTTTTCAGGATGATGTTGATGACTCCGGCAAGCGCGTCCGAGCCGTACTGCGCCGAGGCGCCATCGCGCAGCACTTCGATATGGTCGATGGCACCTATCGGGATCGTGTTGATATTCACGCCTTGCGAGCCCTGGCCGACCTGGCCGAGCGTCAACATCAGCGCGCTTGAGTGCCAGCGCTTGCCGTCCACCAGTATCAATACCTGGTCGCTGTTGAGGCCGCGCATCTGGAAGGGCCGCGTGAAAGCGAACGTATCGGACATGGACGCGAGCGGAAAATTCAGCGACGGAACAGCGAGATCGAGTGCGCTGCCCAGGTCGATGGCACCGGACTGATTCAAGATCTTGCTGGGAATCACGTCAATCGGTACCAGCGACTCGGCCTGCGTGCGATCGCTGGTACGCGTACCCGTCACGATCACCGTGGACAGCACGGTGGCATGGGCGGATTGCTTCGCCTCGGCGGGTTTCTTCTGGTTCGTGCCTGCCGCATCCTGCGCGCTGGCCGTGCCGGCCAGCGCAAGCAGCACCGATGCGGCCAGCAAGGTCGGTATGATGCGCCTTGGACGTTCGTTCATGGTCTCCCCCAACATTATTGTTGCTGTAGAGCCGCTGCAGGGCAAAGTCATCTCATGACCTGGCCAATCAACGGAATGCCCCTCGTAAATGGCCCCGGCCCCGACTTCGGTACTGAACGCGGGTCAAAACACGGGGTCGAGCATAGTCACAAGCGGGCGAAAGCCACCAATGAAAAAACGGGCACTTGGCATAACCGAAGGTTGTGGGCGTGTTCGTCCTGAAACTCGCGAGCGCGGTACCCTCAGGACGGCGCCAGCATCTGCTGGGCAAGCTGGCGCACGATGTCGAGGAAACGTCTCTGTACCGGATCCAGTGGGTTATCCAGCCGGTAAACCGCATAAAGCGCGATATCCAACTGCAATTTCAGCGGACGCGTCTGTACGGTTTTCCCGCCACCGCAGCGGGCCGTGAAGGGATCGACCAGCGCCAGGCCTTCACCTTGCGCGACGAGTGAATACGCCAACTGGTAGGTCTGCACCCAGACCGAGGTCTGCGGTGGCGGATCGACCTGCGCCAGGTGGCTTTGCAACATGTTGCCCAGCGCATCCTGCACCGCGATGCCGATCATGGACTGGCCGGCCAGCGCGGTCACCGGCAGTGGCTGCCCCAACTCCGCGGCCGACCACCAGCCCGGTGGAGCTATCACCATGACCTGCCCGTGGCACAGGGGCTCCTGACGCAGATTCTGATGGGCGGTGTCCTGCAATGTGAGGCCGATGTCGGTTTCGTGGAGCATCAGCGACTCGCACATCGCCGCCGAGTGGCGGGTGAACAGCTCGGCGGTCGTGCCTGGCAAAGCCTTGCGCAAAAGTGTGGTGGCATCGGGCACCAGTGCTTGTGCCAGCGCGGGAGTGCAGGTCACCCGCAACGGGTAGCTTCCCGGATGACTCATGTTCGCCGTGAGGCGCTGCAGATCCTGCAACTCATGGATGATCTTTTCGATGCGGGGTCGCAACAGCAGCGCTTGCTGCGTCGGCTGCAGGCGCCCACGCACCCGGCTGAACAAGGCAAAGCCCAGCTGGTTTTCGGCTTGCTGCAAGGCCTTGCTGGCGGCCGGCTGCGAAATGTTCAACAGGTTTGCCGCCCCAGTCAGGCTACCGGTGGTCAGAACGGCATGAAACAACTCGATATAGCGCAGGCGCATGTCTTGTTTCGGCCCCTCCCGCCACGGCGGCGACTCGGCTTGAGTGCAGCACACAATGGCGTTTCAAGCAATTTTGCCGGCTCGCGGCAAGGGCATCCACAACCCTCAGTTATGCCAAGTAACCGTCTTTTCATTGGCGGCTCTCGCCGGCCGGTGACTATGCTCGAGACCATTGACGCGGTCAGCCTGCCGTCACCCGGAGCAAACATTTCATGTCGAACCATGGCGATGCGGTCCTGCTCGATCACTGGGGTCCGCCTTACCTTTTGTACCTGGGCAGCGCACCCGACGACCTGGCCATCAAGACGGCCAGAGGACTCGCCTACTGGCGTCCGCAATGGTGTGCAGGCCAGTACCGTCGCTCCGACTGCCAACTGACGCTCGGCCTGCCCGACATGGGCATGGCCCAGGCCAAGGCGGGGGGTGCAGACACCATGGTGGTTGGCGCCGCGAATGCCGGGGGCGTGATGGCGCCGGAAACCGTTGCCGACGTCATCGCGGCGCTTGACGCCGGACTCAACGTGGTGGCGGGCCTGCACCAGAAACTTCGCGAGAACCCGGACATCGTGGCGGCCGCCCGGCGCAATGGGCGCGTGCTGTTCGATGCCCGCGATCCCGCGCCGGGCATTACGGTCGGCAACGGTCGTCCACGCGCCGGTCGCCGGCTGCTTACGGTGGGAACGGACTGCTCGGTCGGCAAGATGTACACCACGCTGGCGATCGAGCACGCCTTGCGCCAGCGCGGCCATGCGGCGGACTTTCGCGCCACCGGCCAGACCGGTATTTTCGTCGCCGGCTCCGGGGTACCCGTCGATTCGGTGGTCGCCGATTTCATCTCCGGCGCGGCCGAATGGATTTCACCGGCCCGCCTCGACGGCGGCTGGGATCTCATCGAAGGCCAGGGCTCGTTGTTCCATCCCTCCTATGCCGGCGTGTCGCTGGGCTTGCTGCATGGAGCCCAGCCCGACGCACTGGTGCTGTGCCACGAGCCGACCCGGCGGCATATGCGCGGCCTGCCCGATTGCCCGATGCCCGAGCTGAAACGCTGCCTGGAGGCCAACCTGGTCGCCGCGCGGCTGACCAACCCGGCGGTCAAAGCCGTCGGTGTCGCGCTCAATACCTCGAACCTGCCGGAAGCGGAAGCGCTGGCGGCCTGCCGGCAGATCAGCGACCTGCTCGAGCTGCCCTGCCAGGACCCGGTCAGCATGGGGGTCGAATCCATCGTGGACAACCTGCTCGCATGCTTCGCGAACTGAGCATCAAACATCGCAGCTTTCCGCTGAGAGCTCCTTTTCGCATCTCCCGCGGCGTCAAGCACGCCGCCGAGGTAGTGACTGTCGATCTGCACCAGGCCGGCAGGACCGGGCGTGGCGAATCCGTGCCCTACGCACGCTATGGCGAATCCGTGGCGTCGGTGATCGACGCGATGGAAGCACTGCGTGCCGAACTCGCCGCCGGCATGGGGCGCGACGAACTGCAGCGGCGACTGCCGCCGGGGGCCGCACGCAACGCCTTGGACACGGCGTTGTGGGATCTCGAGTCGCAGCTCAGTTGCGTGCCCGTGTGGGCGCAACTGGCGTGCCCGCCGCGGTCGCCTCTGGTCACTGCACTCACTATAGGCATCGACACTCCAGGGCAAATGGCGGAAGCGGCCGCGCGGATCGCCAACGCCGGACTGATCAAGATCAAGGTCGACGCCGACGATCCGGCGGCACGCATAGAGGCCGTGCGACGCGCGGCGCCCCTCGCCCACCTCATCGTCGACCCCAACGAAAGCTGGAACATCGAAATATTGCGCGACATGCAACCGGCGCTGGAGCAGGCGGGTGTCGACCTGCTGGAGCAGCCACTACCGGCTGACGCGGACGATGCCTTGCTGGATTTTTCCAGCCGCATTCCGATCTGCGCCGATGAAGCCTGCCATGTGACGCTGGACTTGCCGCGACTGCGCGGTCGCTACCAGGCGGTCAACATCAAGCTGGACAAGACCGGCGGCCTGACCGAGGCCTGGCGCCTGCTGCGTGCCGCACGCGCCGATGGTTTCAAGATCATGGTCGGCTGCATGGTGTGTTCCTCGGTCGGCATCGCTCCGGCATTGGAAATCGCGCGCGAAGCCGCCTTCGTCGATCTGGACGGGCCGCTCTGGCTGAAGAACGACCATCCTGGCGGCGTGAGCCTGCAGGGAGGCTTGCTGATACCGCCGCCATCCGGGTTCTGGGGCGGATAGCGCGTGCTGACACTCAGCGCGATCCAGACGGTGGCTTGTGGCGGCGTGTTCCTGATCGCCGGGTACGCCATCCGGCGGCGAGTACCCGTGCTGTCGCGTTTCAGCATTCCCGCGCCGGTGATCGGTGGCTTGCTGGTGGCATTGGCGATGCTCGCGTGCCGCCACTGGAACGTCACTCCCGTGCGATTCGACACGGGACTTGAGCAGCCGCTGATGATCGCGTTCTTCACCGGCATCGGCTTCAACGCGAGCACATCCCTGCTCAAGGTCGGCGGTCGTCAGATCGTGTTGTTGCTGGGCCTCGCCAGCGGACTCGCCGTGGTGCAGAACCTGGTGGGCATCGGCCTGGCCACGGCCTTCGGGCTGCCGCCGCTGTTCGGCGTGATCACCGGGTCGGTCACTCTCGCCGGCGGCCCTGCCACCGGCCTGGCGTTTGCGCCGCTGTTCGCGCAGGCCGGCGTGCAAGGCGCATCGAGCGTGGCACTGGCCAACGCGATGGCAGGCATCATTTGCGGCTCGGTGATCGGCGCACCGCTGGCGACGATGCTGATCGGACGCCTCAAGCTGCCCACGCCACAGTCGCTGGACATGGCCAACAACGCGCCGGCGATCCCGCAACAGGTGCCGGTCGTCGTTGCGGCAGACGCCGACAGCGCCGAAAAACAGGCCTACGCCGGACTCAGGAGCTTCGTGTTCGTCCTGCTGGCCATGGGCATCGGCGCCTGGATCAGCGACGGACTGGGCGCGCTCGACGTGACGCTGCCCAGCTACATCGGTGCCATGCTGGTCGGCGCGCTGATCCGCAACATCGACGACCGCCGCGGTTGGTTCGGGCTGTCCATGCGCAGCATCGACATGATAGGCAATACCAGCCTGTCGCTGTTTCTCGTTGTGGCACTGATGAACCTGCATCTGTGGGAACTGGCCGGGCTGGCCACGCCGTTGCTGGTCAACCTGGGCGTGCAATCGATCGTGGTCGTGGCGTTCTGCTGCTGGCCACTGCTGCGGCTGATGGGGCGCGACTACGATGCCGCCGTCATGGCCAGCGGTTTTGTCGGCTTCATGCTCGGGACGACCGCCAACGCCATGGCGGTCATGAGTTCGCTGACCGAACGCTTCGGACCGGCGCCACGAGCCTTTCTGGTGGCGCCCATCGTCGGCGCATTCCTCATTGACTTCACCAACGCCATCATCATCACGGTCTTCATCAATGGCTGGACATGACGCAGGAATATCGCGGGTCGCCGGTTCGCAAGCGGCATCCACAACCTTCAGTTATGCCAAGTACCCGTCTTTTCATTGGTGACTGTCGCTTGTCTGCGACTATGCTCGACTCCATGACTGCAGAGGGCTCACGAATGTCCAACCGAAGCGCACCGCAAGCAAATGCAAAGGCGATCTGCCTGACGGCAGCGATAGCCACGTTCGGCTTGCTGGCTTGCACGCAGAACGATGCGTCACCGAAGCCTGCCGCGGCCGCCAGCGCGCCGGCCACTGCCCGTACCACGCTGGACAGCGCATCGATCACCCGCGCCATGCTGGCCAAGGCCAAGCCGGTCACTGCGCAACACGGCATGGTGGTCAGCTCGCAGCACATGGCGACCATGGTCGGCGTGGACATCCTCAAGCAAGGCGGCAACGCCGTGGACGCCGCGGTGGCAGTCGGCTTTGCGGAAGCCGTGGTGAATCCGTGCTGCGGCAATATCGGCGGCGGCGGGTTCATGACCATCCACCTGAAGGATGGCCAGAATGTGTTTCTGAACTTTCGCGAAAAAGCGCCACTGAAAGCCACGCCGACCCTGTTCCAGAACGCCAACGGCGATGTGGTCAAGGACCGGAGCCTCTATACGTACCTTGGCGTGGGTGTGCCCGGTACGGTGATGGGATTCGATACCGCGCTCAAGAAATACGGCACCATGTCGCTCAAGGAAGTGATGCAGCCGGCCATCGAGCTGGCGCGCAAGGGCTTCGTGCTGGAAAAGGGCGACACCCGTCTCCTGCATGCGCATACCGAACAGTTTTCCCAGTCCCCCAACGTGGCAGCCATTTTCCTCAACCACGGCAAACCGTGGCAACCCGGGGAGCGCCTGGTGCAAGAGCAACTGGCACACACGCTGGAACTGATCGCCAACGGCGGCCCCAAGGCCTTCTATGAAGGCCCCATCGCCAAGGCCGTCGTCAAGGCCAGCGACGCCAATGGCGGCATCCTGTCGATGAAGGATTTTGCCGACTACACCGCGCAATGGGAAAAGCCGATTCGCTGCGAGTATCGCGGCTACACCATCGTCTCCGCGCCACCACCGAGTTCAGGCGGTACCACGCTGTGCATGATCCTGCAGATCATCGAACCCTACCCGCTTGCCAAATGGGGCTACGGGTCGGTCGAGAGCGTGCACTATCTGGCCGAGGCCGAGCGCCGCGCCTTTGCCAATCGCAATACCTACCTTGGCGACCCGGCGTTTGTGCACAATCCCATCGACAAACTGCTCTCGGCCGACAATATCGACAAACTGCGGTCCACCATCCAGCCTGACAAAGCCACGCCGTCGTCCGAGATCAAGGGCGTCCTCGGCGCTCCTGAGGGCAACCACACCACGCACTATTCGGTAGTCGACGCCCAGGGCAACGCGGTTGCCGTCACCTACACCATCAACTATCTGTTCGGTATCGGACAAATCGCCGGTGACACCGGCTTTTTCCTCAACGACGAGATGGACGACTTCACATCCAAGCCGGGCGTCGCCAATGGAGCAGGCCTGGTGCAGGGGATGGTCAACCGGGTCGAGCCGGGCAAGCGCCCGTTGAGTTCCATGACGCCGACCATCGTGATGAAAGACGGCAAGCCATTCATGCTGACCGGCAGTCCCGGCAGCGCCACCATCATCTCGACCACGATGCAAACCATCATCAATGTGCTCGACTTCGGCATGAACATGCAGCAGGCGGTAGACGCTCCACGCATGCACCAGCAGTGGCTTCCGCAAGTCGTGTACGTCGAACCGGGTCTGCTCACGCCGCAGGCGCAAAAGGCACTGGAAGCCATGGGCCACACCTTCAAGACGCGCAAATCCATAGGTGACGCCGAGGC
Organism: Oleiagrimonas sp.; assembly: GCA_035698945.1. GTDB lineage: Bacteria > Pseudomonadota > Gammaproteobacteria > Xanthomonadales > Rhodanobacteraceae > Oleiagrimonas. The sequence goes on along the minus strand of DASSBH010000260.1, from coordinate 2,953 downwards.
TATTTTGATCAACCCCGGCACTGGGCTGCTGGAAGGCGCCAATGACGGCCGCCGGTCACCAGCGGGGTCGGCCGCAGGGTATTGACCTCCCGGCCGGTGCGTCAGGCGAGGGTGCGGCGGACGGCGTCGGCGACGTGGGCGACGGTGAAGCCGAAGTGCTCGAACAGGGCCGGCGCCGGTGCCGAGGCACCGAACGTAGCCATGCCGACCACTTCGCCGTCCAGGCCGACGTACTTGCGCCAGTAATCGGCCGTGCCGGCCTCGATCGCGACGCGCGCGCGGCACCAGCCGGGCAGTATGCCTTCGCGGTATTCCGGCGGCTGCGCGTCGAACACCTCGGCGCACGGCATCGACACCACGCGCACGTCGATGCCGTCTGCGGCCAGGTGGCGCATCGCCTCCATCGCCAGTTCCACTTCGGACCCGGTGGCGATCAGGATCGCCCGGAACCGGGCGCTGGCCGGGTCGGACAGCACGTAGGCGCCGCGTTCGACCTGCGCCAGTTGCACGGCATCGCGCTGCTGATGCTTGAGGGTCTGGCGCGAAAACACCAGGCATGACGGTGCGCCCGCGCGCTCGACCGCCGCCTTCCAGGCCACCGCCGACTCCACCGCATCGCACGGCCGCCACACGTGATTGTTCGGGATGTAGCGCAGCGCCGCCAGGTGCTCGATCGGCTGATGGGTCGGACCGTCCTCGCCGAGGCCGATCGAATCGTGGGTGTAGACATGGATCGCGTGCGCCGGAATCAACGCGCTCATGCGCACGGCGTTGCGCGCGTAGTCGGAGAACACCAGGAAAGTGGCGTCGTAGGGAATGAAGCCGCCGTGCAGGGCCAGGCCGTTGCTGATCGCACTCATGCCAAACTCGCGCACGCCGTAATACACGTAGTTGCCGTCGCCGTCGATGACGTTCTTCGACCCTTTCCAGAGCGTCAGGTTGGAGCCGGCCAGATCGGCCGAACCGCCGACCAGTTCCGGCAGCAGCGGGCCGAACGCGTCCAGCGCCATCTGCGAGGCCTTGCGCGAGGCGACGTCCGGGCCTTCGGCCTGCAGCGTGCCGATCCAGGCGTGCACGTCGGCCTGCCAATGGGCCGGCAACTCGCCAGCCAGGCGACGGCGGAATTCGGCCGCCAGTTGCGGATGGGCTGCCGCGTATTTTTCCAACAGCGCGTCCCACGCCGCCTCACGTTCGGCGCCGGCGGCGCGCGCGTCCCAGCCGGCGTAGATCGTGTCGGGAATATCGAACGGCGCGTGCGTCCAGCCCAGTTGCGTGCGCGCCGCGGCGACTTCGTCCGCACCCAGCGCGGCACCGTGGCAACCCTCGGTGCCCTGCTTGTTGGGCGCGCCGAAGCCGATCACCGTGCGGCAGCACAGCAGGCTCGGCCGCGTGCCGTCGGCCAGGGCCTGCGCCAGCGCCGCCTTCACCGCACCGGCGTCGTGGCCGTCGACGTTGCGGATCACCTGCCAGCCGTAGGCCTCGAAGCGCGCCGGAGTGTCGTCGGTGAACCAGCCACCGACCTCGCCGTCGATGGAAATACCGTTGTCGTCGTACAGCGCGACCAGCTTGCCCAGCTTCCAGGTCCCGGCCAGCGAGGCGACTTCGTGTGAGATGCCTTCCATCAGGCAGCCGTCGCCGAGGAACACGAAGCTGCGGTGGTCGACGATATCGAAGCCCGGGCGGTTGAAGCGCGCCGCCAGCAGCTTTTCCGCCAGCGCCATGCCGACCGCGTTGGCCAGGCCCTGGCCGAGCGGTCCGGTGGTGGTTTCCACGCCGGGCGTCTCGCTGGCTTCGGGATGCCCGGCGGTCTTCGAGTGCAACTGGCGGAAACGCCTGAGCTCGGCCATCGGCAGGTCGTAGCCGGACAGGTGCAGCAAGGCGTAATGCAACATCGAGCCATGGCCGTTGGACAGCACGAAACGGTCGCGGTCAGGCCAGCGCGGGTGGGCCGGGTTGTGCCGCAGCACGTCGTTCCACAGCACTTCGGCGATATCGGCCATGCCCATCGGCATGCCCGGATGGCCGGACCTGGCCGCCTCCACGGCATCCATGGCAAGGGCGCGGACGGCGTTGGCAAGTTCGCGGCGGCTGGGCATCGGGCGGTCTCCGGGCGGCAAAAGGCGCCCATTGTCGCCGAAACGCCGCCGCGCTGTCGCCGCGGCGGGTCTTCACACTGGTTAACGCAACCTTAATATTAAACTCACCGGTATTGGAATCTTTCGGCCACAGCCGCATCTAACTTCCCGGTGTCGCCCGACTTGGCGGCCCGTAGTCAGCTACTACTTCAGGCCGAACCCCCGGCCTTGCATAACAACAGGAGACTCTCCTCATGAAAAAGACCTTGCTTGCCCTCGCCATCGCTGCCGCCGGTTTGACCGCCCTGCCCGCGGCCTTCGCCCAGGACGCCTCGTCCAGCGGTTATGACACCACCACGTACGGCACCGGCCATGGCGGCTGGTTCGTCAACGGCAATGTCGGCCAGACTTCGGTCAACAAGGGCCCGTACGACGGCCACGACACCGGTTACGCCATCAACGGCGGCTACCGCTGGGCCGTGAGCCCGTATGCCGCGCTGGGCGTGGAGGCCGGCTACAACGACCTCGGCAACATCAAGTTGAAGAACGCCTTCAACAGCGACCCGGTGGTGGCCGACCAGAAGTCCGAGCTGCATGGCTGGACCGCCGGCGTCAACGGTCACTTCAACATCAACCCGAACTGGTACGCCAGCGCCCGCGCCGGCATCTACCAGTGGAAGGGCCACGGCATGAGCAACGACGCCAACCCGCTGCGTCGCAGCCTGGACAAGACCGACTGGTATTCCGGCGTCGGTTTTGGCTACGACTTCGACACCAACTGGAGCGTCGGCCTGAACTACGACTACTACCACGCCAAGAAGGACAACGTGGACCTGAGCACCGACATGATGTCGGTCAGTGCCGAATACCGCTTCTAA